>JAHFCR010000091.1 GCA_023249405.1 Peptococcaceae bacterium
CGAGTACCGGGTGGCCAGGGCAACGGTCGACTACCTGAAGGGACAGATCAGCGGGCTGGGCTTCGACATCGCCGGGTTGAAACATGAGATCGGCAAGCTGGAATCGCAGATGGCCAACTACAGAGTTGTCGTTTCCGTCAGGACGGCGCAGATAACTGCGCTGTTCGGGGGCCAGGTGTAAGACCAAATACGAAGGGAGAGTGTATCAAAATGGCATTACCGCAGGAAAAAGTTACGAATCTACCCGTCAAGCTCAATCCGCAGCAAGTCCAGATGATGCTGACCGGAATAGACACGACCGGCCTCGATGAGACTGACAGACTGGAACTGGCCGCCGCCCTCTGGGACGACTACCAGAAGAGCGCCATCGCCACCAACTACAAGCCGCAGAGGGTCAAGATCATCAAGGAAACTCAGATGTTCGCTGATTCCCTGGGTAATTCCTTCGATGAACTCAAGGGTGTCATGATTGCCCGCCAGTCTACCCGGGGTTACTGGCCGAAGGTTGGCAGTGACAAACGCCCGGTATGCAGTTCCCTGGATGGCAAGATTGGCCGGCTGCGCCATGACGAGGCCGACGGCTCCGTATCTTTCGAGGACCGGCATTGCAAGGGTTGTGAACTCAACGAATGGGGCAGCGCCATCGATGAACACGGCGTTGCTTCGGCTGGCAAGGCTTGCAAGGAGATGCGCCGGATTTACATCCAGCCGCCGGGGGCCATGTTCCCCAGCTATATTTCGCTGCCGCCGACCAGTCTCAACGATTGGGACAACTTCGTCTCCGGACGCCTCAATGCCGGGATCGCCGACATCAAAGTCCAGGTAACGCTGACCCTGCTTGGAAGCAACAACGGCAAGTTCGACTTCTCCGTGATCAAGGGCAAGAACGGGCCGCCTTTGAAGCCGCTGGAAATCATCGAATTCAAGAAGATCAAGCAACAGTTCGAGGATAAACTGCTCGGCATGGACGTGGAGGCCGAGGATTACTACGTAGCCGAGGAAGAGGCTGGGGCTGACTCTGGCGGTTTCACTCCCCCGCCTACGGAATCCAATGGCCCCGCCAGCGGCCCGTATCCCGAGGACCCGCCGTTCTAGATCAAAGCTTCCGGCTGCCCCGCGGTTCTGGGTGCGGCATACACCTCCCTTAGATTGCGGGGCGGCCCGGAGATATATAGGAAGGAGTGAAACAAAGTGAAAGCAACAGGCATAGTCCGAAGGCTCGATCAGCTCGGAAGAATCGTACTGCCCAAGGATCTGCGGCGCGCCATAGGCATTCCTGCCGACACCCCGATGGAGATATTCACGGGCGACGACGGCGAGGTCATCCTGCAGAAGTATCAGCCCTGCTGCGTTTTCTGCGGCGAGGGCGACGGGGTGGACACATTCAAGGGAAAGTATGTCTGCGAGAAGTGCCGAGCGGAACTGGGCAAGACGACCGGATAAGGTTTTAAGGTTGCGGGGCAACGGGCAACAAGGGCGTCATCTCCATTGGCGTACCGGGCTAAAGGGAACAAATGCGACGGGTTCCCATATAAAGCGGTTAAACAAAGGTTGGCCTGAATTAACAGGTGAGGGCACCAAACCACAGCTAGGGGACCGGTTTACCGGTAATACGGTGCACAGAAGGCCGATGACTGTGTGCGATTAAATGGAGCCCTAGCCAAAAAATGAGCAACCTCTAAGCCCACTACGTTGCCTGTTTCCCTGCAGCATTTAACTTACCCAACAATTTTGAGGGGGTGGTTTCCATGCGGCGGTGGAGTAAAACCGCCTGAACGCAGAGCATACCCTTAATGTTCAGCCGCCCCGTCGACGACCTGGCGGGGCGGCATATCGAAATCAGCAGCATGTTGATATAGAGGTTGCGGGGACGGTGGCGGAACATCCGAAGACGCTCTCCGAGAGGAGCTCTCTTATTTGTGAAGAGCCGATGGCCATTGTTATGCAGACAAGGGCATGTAGGCAAACATCCTTGTAAGAGAGTCCGAAGGTCTGACAGCTCAAAGGCCAAGAGTTAAAGCCGACCGTGCAGGTGTGGAATCCTGTCCGTCCCCGCAGCATTTTTACGAAGGGAGTTGACCCCATTGGAACGATATACACGCTGCCACAAGTGCAACTGCAGACTGAGGACCCGAAATATACAGCGGCACGTCCGCAAGATGCACGAATTCCGGGTCAACCGGCAGCACCCGGCAGAGGACCCGATCGAGCGGCCACGGGGGATCATGATAGGAGGCGAGCGGATTGCAACACTCAGATACGGCTTCGGGGGGTACTGAAACAAATAAAAAGGAGGATTGCCAATAATGGGTTGCGATATACATCTTTGCGTAGAAAAGAAAGTTGATGGTCAGTGGATTGCAGTCAAGGGACCTGATATTTGGGAACCGGAGAGGGAATCGCTTTTTTGGCTTACCAATGCCCGCAGTTATCGCTTATTTGCAATTCTTGCTGACGTTCGTAATGACCGGGATGTTGACGGTTGCGATACAGAAAAAAATTTTAACCCAATTGCTGGGCCGAAAAGTTTACCGGCTGATATATCTCCTGAAATTCTCGCAGAATCCGATAGCTGGGATGGCGACGGGCATAGCCACAGCTATCATACCGTGCAAGATCTGCTTGCCTATGACTGGACGCAGATGGCAACGCTACAAGGCTGGCTGTCGATCTCGGAATATTGGAAATGGAGCCGTTACAACAAGAGGCACGGAGAAGGGCCGGAGGATTACTGCGGCAGTGTCGGTGGTGGCATGACTAAGCATATATCCGAAGAAGAAATGGAGTCTATAGTCAAGCCAATCAGAGACAGCGGAAAGACTTCTTATGCCGATCAGGAAGCGACTCTGAATGCAATTATTCCGCATTATTATACTCTCTGCACATGGAAACAGCCTTACTACAAGACCTGCCGATATTTTTTGTCTGATTGTATCCCGCAGTTGCTGCGGCTGGGCAAGCCTGAAGACGTGCGAATCGTTTTCTGGTTTGACAATTAAGGAGGCAGTCAGATGAGCAGCATCCCCCTCATCAACCTCGACGATCTCTTTCTCCGCATCCAGGCGGCCCAATCCCGGCCCCGCCAGCTCAGCCCGGTGGAGCAGATATTCCGCGCCACGCTGCCTGCCAATATCCCCGGCTACGAAGTCCGGGAGCAGCAGATCGAGATGGCGCTGCTGATCGAATCCGCCCTGGCGGCCAAGGAGCACGTCATGGCCGAGGCGGGCACCGGCACCGGCAAAGGCTTCGCCTACCTGGTCCCGCTGCATCTACACCTCAAACAAAATGGTGGCCGAGCCATCGTCAGCACCGGCACCATCGCCCTGCAGGAGCAGCTGATCGGGAAGGATATCCCCTTTTTGGAAAAGATTCTGGGGATCGATATGAAGGCGAAGCTGGCCAAGGGCAAGAGCAACTACGTCTGCAAAGTAAGACTGGCCATAGAGGCCGAGGACAATTCAATCAAGCTGTTCGACCGGGAGCCGCTGCTGGACCAACTATCTCAGTGGGCCAAGGGTTCGCCGACCGGGGACCGCGCCGACTTCCCCTATGCGGTACCCGGCGAGATCTGGAGCAAGATCTGCGTCGACGACGGCTGTCAGAAGAAGAAGTGCCCGCTGCTCGGAGAGTGCTTCTACTACGAGGCGCGGGCCCGGTTGTCGGATGCCCGGATCATCGTCTGCAACCACGCCCTGTTCTTCACCGACCTGGTTGTCCGGGCCGACAGTTGCGGCAGCGCCAGCATTCTGCCGGAGTACGGCGTGGTTTGCTTCGATGAGGCGCACCACCTGGAAACGGTGGCCAGAGAAACGCTGGCAACCAAAGTAAGCATCATGCGGCTGCCGGTCCTGCTGGGCCAGTTCCGGAAGCTGCCGGGCTGCGACCAGGGGGCGGTGGAGAACGCCCTGCAGTCAAACGGGAGTTTCTTTGCCGCTGCTGCCATGTCCGGGCAGGGCTCGGACAAATTTGTGCTGCGGCTGGACGCCCGGCTCAAAAAAGAGGGGCAGGCGCTCCTGGATGCGATAGGCTGGGTCATCGAGTCCTTCGACGGCCGGATCAGCGACTCGGACGGCAGGGACCGCGCCAACGCCATCAAGGACTCCCTCCGCAGCTACAAGGCCGACCTGAGCAGCATCCTTCAGGGCAGCGACCCCAATATGGTCTACTGGGTCGAGCATCTGGCCCGCAGCAAGGCGCTCAGGGTCACGCTGCACAGCACGCCGGTCAATGTGGCGCCGCTGCTGTCTGAGATGCTGTTCCGGAGCGAGGACATATCGAGCATCGTGATGACTTCGGCCACCCTCAGCGCCGGCAGCAGTTTCTCCTATCTGAAAAACTCCATCGGCTGCAGCGAAGCAAGAGAACTCTGCGTCGAATCGCCCTTCGACTACCCCAACCAGTGCCTGCTGTACTTGCCTACCGATCTTCCGGATCCCAAGCTAGCCGACTTCCATGAGAAAGTGACGCCGGTCATCGAATCAATTCTGCTCAAGACCGATGGGCGGGCGTTCGTCCTGTTCACCTCCTACAGGGGCATGAACGAGGTCTATGACCGCCTGGCGGACCGATTGAAGTGGACGGTGCTCCGGCAGGGGGATATGCCCAAACAGGCCATCCTGGAGCAGTTCAAACGTGACGTGCATTCAGTGCTGTTCGCCACCGCCTCCTTCTGGGAAGGGGTGGACGTGCAGGGAGAGGCTCTGTCCTGCGTGATCCTGGTGAAGTTGCCGTTCATGGTGCCCGACGACCCGGTGACCCAGGCCAAGATCGAGGCGATCAGGCGGGCCGGGGGCAATGACTTCGCCGGCTACATGCTGCCCGAGGCTATTTTGAGATTGAAGCAGGGGTTCGGGCGGCTGATCAGGACGCGGGCCGATCGGGGGATCGTGGCCATCCTGGATCCCCGGGTCAAGGCCAAGGGGTACGGAGCAAGGTTCCTGAGGTCGTTGCCGAAGTGCAGGGAAATCGGCAGCCTGGAAAATGTCGACCTGTTTTTGAAACGGGATCCGCAGCTCATCATGCGGATTGAGAGGGGGGAATAGGGTGGCCGAGGTTGAGATGTTCACCATTGGGGATCTGCTTATCGTGGGGGTCTGCGATACCTGCGAACACCAGCCGATCGCTCTGGCGGCAGATTTAGAAGAGTTTGGCGAGGACGGCAAATATCAACCGTGCGATGCCTGCGCTCTGTGCGACAGCGCGGGAATGTGGCGGCAGGGGGCGGACGCTGCCCCGCACCCGCACCAGATCGAAAAGTACCTGGCGGAGGTGGGCGCCGATGAGTGAGATCGAACGGATCAACCTCATAGGTTTTCAGAGCCACAATATAACCTATCTGGAGCCGGCGGCCGCAGGCCAGTTGACCGTGATTGTCGGACCGAGCGATAGCGGAAAGACGGCCATCCTGCGCGCTCTGCGCTGGCTGTTCTACAACACTCCCCAGGGCACCGACTTCATCAAGGTGGGGCATGATACGGCCGGAGTAAGAGTCACCTACAAAAACGGTAAATCCGTCACTAGGGCGCGCCGCCGCCAGGGTCTGAACAAATATGAGATCACGGACAACACCGAGCCGGACGATGACATCAGGACACAAAAATTCGAGGGTTTCGGCAACACGGTCCCCCTCGAAGTGCAGCAGATCACCGGTGTCCGGCCTGTTCAGATCGGCGACCTGGATCTGTGCATCAACCTGGCTGACCAGCTCAGCGGGCCGTTTTTAGGCTCCGACATCTCCGCTCCCATGCGGGCCAAGGTCCTGGGCAAGCTGGCCGGGACCGAAGAGGTGGACTATGCCGCCAAATCGGTGGGCACCGATCTGTACCGGCGCAGGCAGGATGAGAAAAGATTCACCGACGATGTAACCCGGCTGACAGCGGCGATCGAGGAATACGCCTACCTGGATGGATTGGGAAAGCGGATAGAGCAGGCGGATGCGCTACTGGCCGGACTGCGGGAGAAGGCGGAGCGGCTGAATCAATTGAAGCGGCTGCGGGATGATGCCACATTGATCGCGGGGCAGTTGTGGGATATGGAAAAAGCAGTCGTCTACCTCGGCAACCTTATCACTCTTACCCAGCCATTTATAGACGGCGCCGGGCAGAAGCTGGAAAAGCTGGCCAGGCTCCAGGATCTATCCAGCCGCAAGATGCAGAACGAATTTGAACTGGTCTTAGTGGACGACACCCTGTATATCACCGCCCATATAGAAGATGCCGTGGCGCTCTACAACACCGTAACAGATAAATCGAATCGCCTTGCCCGGCTGGTCACGGTCAGAGTAAAAGTTGCGGGCAACATCTATGGCATGGCCCAGACCAATGCAATCCTGGCCATCACCGATTTTGTCGGCGAGGCGGAGCTGCTGCGCTCCTGCGCTACCAAGCATCTGGAACGGCACACCGCCCTTGATCGTAACTGGGCTGCCCTGGCCTCGCTCGGTCTGCGATTGCAGACCATCACAGCAACGCTGGACGCCACGCAGCACATTGAGGACGCCGTTATCAGGGCCAGGATGCTCCAGGATGACATTACCCTGCTGGGACGACTGCAGGGGGCCTCTGAGCGCTACATAGACACAGCCCAGAGCATCAGGCTGCTGGACATGCGCCTCAGTAAGCTGGCCGGAATAAACGAGGCCCAGGCCATCCTGGATGCAGCCAGCGCAAACCTGAGCAGAGCAGAGCGCATGATGCCGCTGCGAAACAGCTATAACCTGAACAACATCAGGATCGCCTCTGCGAAAGAAAGCGCACAGAGGCTATCCATTCAGGAGCAGTGCCTGGTCAACGATTACAAGAACGCCCTGCTGGCCGCCGGGGTATGCCCGGTATGCGGCAGCGTAATTGATGAAAACAACTTAAAGGAGGCTATCTGATATGTCAGTACCTGATACCTTTGCAACTCGTTTAGAGTCAGCCAAGAAGGCCATCGATAAGGCCAAGACCGACCGCATTACAGCCGAGGCTAATAAGGCCAACCTGGAAAAGCAGCAGGAAACCATCATCGCTGAGATCCGGGCGCTGGGCGTGGAACCGGAGCAGCTGGACCAGACGATCGCGGGGCTGGAGACGGGGATCGCCGCGGACCTGGAGCAGTTGGATGCGCTAATTCCTCAGGAATATAGGGGGTAGGGACGATGCAGATAATACCGCTCAGCCAGATCAAGCCGAACCCGAACAACCCGCGCAAGATCAATCCTGAATCGCTTCACGGCCTGATTGAGAGCATCGGGCAGATAGGCGTCCTGGAGCCGATTCAGGTCGCCCGGGACGGCGGCAAAAGCTATCGCATCGTTTTCGGCGAGCGGCGTTATCATGCAGCTCTGGCGGCAGGACTGAAAGAAATCCCTGCCATTGTCGCCAACAAGGAACTTACTCCAGAAGAAGAATTCGAAATGCTGCTGGTCGAGAATCTGCAGCGTGAGGACCTGACTCCGATAGAAGAGGCCACGGCATTCCGAACGGCACTGGATCTTTTCGGCTGCACCCAGGCGGCACTGGCGACCAGGCTCGGAATCTCCCAGCCCCAGATATCGAACACCCTGCGGCTGCTCAAATTGCCCGAGGATGTGCAGCAGGACGTATCGGATGGCAAACTGTCGGCATGCAACGCCCGGGCGCTGGTGGCGCACGATGAAGAGACGATCAGGAAACTGGAACCGAAACTTCAGGGCGCAACGGTAATCGCTGCGAAGAAAATCATCGAAGCAGCTGCCCCAAAACCGCAACCGGATAACAGAACAATCGACATACTCGAAGACCTGAATTTCAGGTGGCGTCAGGGCGACATCAACAAGGTAATCACACTCTATGCCCAGGGATGCAGCATCCGGGAAATAGCCAAGGAAGCCGGAAGGGCTAACGCCACCGATGGAAAGATCGAAGTGATAACGCTGCTGCTGCACCTGCACAGGCAGGGGATAGTGAAAGTCAACTTCGGCCTGTTCAGTAAGGTGGCAAGGTAGGGAGGAATTGACATGTTGGAGGTTTATTCAGGTTATCTCATAAATATGCAAAAACGCTTCGACGCGGCCACCGGCCAGCGTGACCTATTAGAGAAGCAGCTGACCGACGCCGAAGCGCAACTGATGCAGGCCAAGACGGACATTGTAACGTGGGAAGCCGTGCAGATACTGCTGGGCAAGGTTTCGGAGTTCGCGCGTACTCAGATGATCAGCCACATAGAGGGTATAGTTTCCGCCGCCCTGCTGGCCGTGTTCGGCGAAGGATACACATTCAGGATCGCCATGCGCACGGTGGGCAACCAGGCCGCCGCGGAGTGGCAGGTAGTGTCGAGTTACGGGGATACGGAAGTGGCGGCGTCACCCGAAGATAGTCGCGGTGGCGGAGTGGTAGACGTGGTCTCGCTGGCCCTCAGGCTAGCCATGATGGAATTACTCAGGCCACGGATTGACGGCCCTCTCATCCTTGATGAGCCTGCGAAAATGCTCAGCCGCCAACATACTCCAAACTTGGCATATTTCCTTAAACAGTACGCAGCCAAGGCTAATCGTCAAATATTAATGGTCAGCCATGATGCTCAACTGGTTGAAGCGGCAGATAAAAGCTATCTGGTCACTCAGGAAAACGGGATTAGTGAGGTGCGGGAAATTGGCCGTTAAACTCTGTGAATGCGGTTGTGGGCAACCGGTTGGGTTTGCTCAGTCTTCTAATAAACATCGTGGAATGATAAAGGGGCAGCCAAACAGGTTCATTTTTGGTCATAGCAGCAAGGGCGCCAATAATCCTCATTGGAACGGTGGTCGATATCAGGATGTCGATGGCCGATGGCATGTAGATTTACCAGATGGCAGACGGATGCTTGAGCACAGATACATCATGGAACAGATGCTAGGGCGTCCACTCTTGCCCACAGAAGTAGTGCATCACAAAGACGGGGATCATTCCAATAATGATCCCGATAATCTTCAACTTGCAGCCAGCCAAGGGGAGCACACAGCTATACTCCACTATGGCTATACAGAAGAGCATCTCCTAGAAATGCTCTCTGATCTTGCTAAACAGATTAGGCATATTCCCTCTGAAGCAGAGATCGACAGAATGGTAAGTATGCCTCATAGCAAAACCTACAGAAACCGGTTTAGTTCATATCAAAAAGCACTCTTGCTATCAGGTGTTCTTAAAGGAAACGAAAATGAAATCATTTCAGCCAAGATCGAAAAATCCTACAATCGTTTTCTTTGCACCTTCGATCTGCTCAGTCTCATATCTGAATTACAAGCTGCGGAATTGAGTTACAAGAAAATTGGTGACTTCTTAAATGAAAAACAGATTCCTAGAAAAAATCCTGATCTTCCTTGGAATGCTCCAATAGTTCATTTTTTCTTAAAAAATAATGGATGGAAAAAGCGCAAAAGCACTCACAAACCTAAATATACCAGAGAAGAAATGTTGCAAAGACTTCAAAAATACACAATTGAACACGGGATAAGGCCATTTCCACAAGCATGGCAAGAATCTAAACAACTTCCTAGCATCACTCAATATAAACGGCGTTTCGGCAGCTGGAGCAATGCCTTAAAAGAAGCAGGATTACTTCAAAGTTAGGAGGCGTAAACAATGATCCGCCTACTCTATTTCACAGATCCCCACATCAGAGGCAACAACCCCCGCGCCCGGGTCGACGACTTCCCAGCCACCATCAAGACCAAGCTCCGGGAGTGCTGGGATCTCGCAAAACAGTACCAGTGCCAGGCCGTGATCTGCGGCGGCGACCTCTTCGACCGTCCGGACCCGGACTACATCGTAACTGGGGAACTGGCGGCGGTTTTAAAGGAGTGCCCGGTACCTCTGTATACAATTCCAGGCAATCATGAGGTATTTGGTTACAACTTGAACACGGTACCCCGGACGGCCCTAGGACTGCTGGCCAGGATCGGGGCGGTAAAGCTGCTCAGCCGGGACCCGGTGATTATCAGCGGTCAAGATGCCAACAAAATGCCGATTCAAATATACCTGACAGGCCAGGGCTATCACGGCGACATCGATCGCAGCCAGGCCGACTACCAGACAGGGCTGGGAGATCTCGCCTTTCCCGCTGAGAAAATGCCCAGCGTCATGCCCGCCACATTCAAGCCCTGGAAGGTCCACGTCGTCCATTCCATGCTGCTGGAGCGCCCCCTGATCAACGAAGTGGCGCACACGCTGATCAGGGACCTGGAGACCGACGCCGACATGATCCTGGCCTCGCATTATCACTCCGGATTCCCATATCAGCGATGCAAGAACGATAAGCTGTGCATCAACCCCGGCGCCCTGGGACGTGTCCGGGCGGACGTGGCGGAACTGTATAGGCCGGTCCAGGTGGCCCTGCTGGAATTCAGCGCCGACTGCGCGACCGTGGATTATCTACCTATAAGTTGCGCCCGCCCCGGCTCAGAGGTGCTATCGAGGGACTACCTGACGCAGCAGGCAGAAAGGGAGGGCCGCACCGGCCGCTTCCTGGAACTGCTGGCGTCGGAGGGGGAATCCCGGTTCATGGAGACCCGGGAAATCGTGGACGACATTGCCCGGCGGGAGAGCCTGCATCCGGCGGTGATCCAGGATGCGCTGCGGCGGATCGGGGTGGCGCGGGAGCAGCTGGGAAGGGTGGGATAAACAAAGTGAAACCAGATCAAGTCATAGAAAAGATGAAAGAGTCAGGTGTAAGCATATCAAGGCAAACCCTCCGAAATTATGAGAAGTGGCACCTAATCCCGGAAGCTAAACGCGGCAACGCCGGCAGGGGCAGGGGCAGA
>JAHFCR010000092.1 GCA_023249405.1 Peptococcaceae bacterium
TCCTGCTTGTCAGGGAGCTATTTCAGCGATATTAGTATGGTGTTTTACCAGGAATTACGTGCTATGTATGGATGACATTGGAATTATGCGGCCTTAATAGAACACGCATGATCCAATTCGTCCGAAAATCTTAGCAGGGAAGCAAGTAGTTGTTTTCGGATATTTGGATCATACTTTGACAATTTGGAACAGTCTGTTATGGGGAGTTTGGTGTGATGAAGACAGATATCTATAATATCATCCACTAGATCAATTGGGATTTCTTTTGCTGCTGGGCCTAGCATTGTATCGCCTGAGCGATTAGCAACGTCGATCCATGCAGCTGATAAATAATGATGATTATTTCGAATAGCTTTTTGTTCTTCTAAGGTATATGTACTTGCCGAATTTGCCACAAAGGCGAGATGCAACCCTGCGCCAAGCTTCTGCGCCACTTCTAGAATTTCTTTGTGTATTACGACATCACATTGCATACCAATATCATGTAGATATATACTGGCAAGGAGCAGGTACATTTCTTTAGAAGTTAAGCAGGTTTTACCCATATCAAGGAGCTGTGATACAAATTCCGTAAGTTGAATGCAATGGTTCTCGCCATGATCAGTAAAATCTTTTATAATTCGGATTTCTGGTTTCCATATGTTTTCCATTGCTTGGCGGATTCCTGCTAGACTATGAAGCAGTCTTTCATCGTTAATACATTTCAAGAGCTTCTTTTCCGTCTTCGTAAATCTGGCCATGGACAGTCTCCTTTATGGTATATTCATTAAAAACTTTACTGAGTTCATGGAAAGCACTTCACGTGCAAGCAGACTAATGACAAATGTTAATCTGGAACTCTAGATCTTGTGCACCGGAACAATGGTTCAGTTTACTCAAATAATTCAAAGTGATAAATGTTAAATGATATCCCTGATATTCTTTAGGAACTCGACATTAAAGTCGTTTTAACTACAAAAAAACCGCCTAATGGCGGTCATTGGTTTACTGGGTAATAACGGGGTTATTGCCATTGATATGCTGTTTTCTACGCTTAGCAAGAAAATCCTTCTTTGTCGAAAAATAATAAAATAATACTATTACTGCATGCCGGTCAGCCGGCGCGCCCGGCTGGACACTTCCTGCCTGACTGTCTCTTCGTCGACGGTGAGCATCCGGCGGTCCTTCATGATCAACTGGCCGTCGATGATCACGGTCTCCACGTCGGACCCGCGGGCGGCATAAACCATGTTCGCCACCAGGTTGTGCCTGGGGCATAGGTGCGCCTGTCCAAGGTCCACCAGAATCAGGTCGGCTTTGTAGCCGGGCTTTAGCACCCCCACCTGATGCCCCAGCCCCAGCGCCCGGGCGCCATCCCCGGTGGCCATCGTCAGTACCTCCAGGGCCGGCAGCACCAGCGGGTCCTGATTGGCCACCTTGTGCAGCAAGGCTGCGGTGCGCATCTCCTCGAACAGGTCCAGGTTGTTGTTGCTGGAGGCCCCGTCGGTTCCCAGCCCCACCGTGATCCCCGCCCGGCGCATGGCCACCACCGGGGCGATGCCGCTGGCCAGTTTCATGTTGCTCTCCGGGCAGTGGGCGACAGCCACTCCCCTGGCTGCCAACGTGGAGATATCCTGGTCGGTCAGGTGCACGCAGTGGGCGGCCAGCACGGGAAACCGGAACACTCCCAGGTCATCCAGGTAAGCCACGGGACTCTTGCCATACTGCTCCCCGATCTGCCCGGTCTCGTCACTGGTCTCCGCCAGGTGTGTGTGGATGCCGGCGCCGAACTCCGCTGCCATCTGCAGCACCCTTTCCAGATAGGCCGGGGGGCAGGTGTAGGGGGCGTGTGGACCGAGCCAGACGCTGATCCGTCCTCCGGCGCCTCCCTGCCACCGGTCGATCAGGCCGCGGCTCTCTTCCAGGCCCTGTTCAGCCGAGGGCCCGGTGCCGATCAGCCCCCGGGCCAGCACCGCCCGGACTCCTGTCTGCTCGACAGCCCTGGCCACCTCGTCCATGAAAAAGTACATATCGCTGAAGGTGGTGGTACCGGATTTGACCATCTCGATGATCGCCAGCATGGTCCCCCAGTAAACATCATCCCCGGTCAACCGGTCCTCCGCCGGCCAGATCTTCGTGGACAGCCACTCCATGAGCGGCAGGTCGTCGGCAAAGCTTCGCAGCAGGGTCATCGCTGAATGGGCGTGGCAATTGACCAGGCCCGGCAGGCAGAAACGGTCCCCGCCGTCGATCACCTGGTCAGGCTGCCAGCCGTCAGGCAGCTGGCCGTCAGCGCCCACCCGGATCAGACGGTCGCCGTCGATGGCGATATCTCCCTGGGCCACCGGCTGCTCGCCGCTATCCAACAGGATGAAGCAGTTCTTGATCAGAGTTTTCACCGCTGTCAACTCCCCTCTAACCCTCTTGTCCGTAGTGTTTCAAAAATCTCTGCCGTAACTGCAGCACCTCTTGCTCCTCGAGCAGGTGCGGTGTACCGGTCATTTTCGACCACAGCCAGATCTGGGCCGATCTCTCCACCAGTTGGCAGACGGTCAGGGCCTCCTGCACGGTACGGCCCACCCCCACCAGGCCATGGTTGGCCAGCAGCACTGCAGACCGTTGCTCCAGCGCTTCCACCGCCGCCTCCGCCAGCTCCCGGGAGCCCGAAAGCGCATGCCGCGCCACGGGGACGCTGCCGCCCAGCAGCTGCGCCATCTCTTCCAATACCGGCGGCAGCTCCATTCTGGTGACCGCCAAGACCGAAGCAAAGAGACTGTGAGTGTGTACAATCGCTCCCACGTCTGGCCGGGCCCTGTAGATAGCGGCATGCATCGGAGTTTCAGTCGAGGGACGCAGTCTGCCGTTGCAGGCCCCGCTCTCCAGATCCACCGCCACCAGATCGCCGGGCTGCAATGTGTTAAAGGGTATTCCGCTGGGCGTGATCAGGCAGCGTCCGGTCTGACAGCGGCAACTGATATTGCCCCAGGTTCCGGCCACCAGGCCGCTTCCGATCATCAACCGTCCGGCTTCCACTATGTCCATGGCGCTGCCGGCTATATCGACATTATCGTCCATCAGGACCGCTCCCCCATATTTTCTGTGAAGACCCTTTCATCGAAGGGGGGCTGCAAGATCCCGGCCTCGGTGATGTAGCCCGACACCAGATGGTGCGGTGTCACATCAAAGGAAGGGTTCAGGACGCGAATACCATCCCCGGCAACCGGGTGGCCCCTGAAAGTGCGCACTTCTTCCGGCGCCCGCATCTCCACCGGTATCTCCCCGCCCGCTCTCAGACTGAAGTCGAAGGTAGAGGCGGGAGCGGCCACGAAGAAGGGGCGATGGTGATGGTCTGCCAGCACCGCCAGCCCGTAAGTTCCGATCTTGTTGGCAAAATCACCGTTGGTCACGATACGGTCGGCGCCGACGATCACCAGGTCGACCAGTCCCTGCGCAAACAGGTAGCCTGCCATATTGTCGGTGATCAGGGTGCAGGGAATGCCGGCCTGTTCCAGTTCCCAGGCCGTCAGCCGGGCACCCTGCAGCAGCGGTCGTGTTTCCGGCACGTAGACGTGAATCTGCTTGCCAGCCCGGTGGGCATAGGAGATCACTCCCAGGGCAGTGCCAGTCCCCGCCGTTGCCAGGGCACCGGTGTTGCAGTAAGTCAGCAGTTCCGCCCGCTCTGGAACAACCTGGCTCCCGACGGCGCCGATCCGCTGGTCCTGTTCCTTCTGGTCAGCCAGCAACCGCTCGGCCCCATTCAACAATGCTTCCCTGACCTGGTCCAGCCCGGCATGCTTGACCGTCTGGTACAATTCGGCCATCCGGTCCAGGGCCCAGGCCAGGTTGATCGCCGTCGGCCTGGTCTCCCGCAGTTCCTGAGCCGCCTGCGCCAGGAACTGCTCCAGACTCCGGTCCTCCGCCGTAAAGTTAACAGCCGCCAGGGCATAGCCGAAAGCGGCTGCGATTCCGATCGCCGGCGCCCCCCGCACCTGCAGTTCCTTGATGGCCCGGGCTACCTGCCGGTAATGCCCACAACGACAATATTCCGCCGCATCGGGAAGCCTGGTCTGATCAAGCAGGAGCAAGCCGTTGTTTTCCCAGCGCAGGATATCCAAAGTAATGTCCACCCCGATTTCAGCTTTTTTGTCCGGCGTTGCCCAGGGAGCCCAGTTCCAGGGCCGCCCGCGGGCAACCGCAGGGCCGGGATTCGCTGACATCTTCCAGCACCGACAGCACGATCTGGTTCAGCATCCCCTGGGCGCTGTCCATGGCGGCCAGCACCTCCTGATGCGACAGCGGCCGGGTGGCAATACCTGCTGCATAGTTGGTAACCAGGGCGATAGTGGCATAGCACAGCGCTGCTTCCCGGGCCAGAACCACTTCGGGGACGCTGGTCATGCCCACCACATCCCCTCCCAGGCTGCGAAACATCCTGATCTCCGCCGGAGTCTCGTAGCGGGGGCCTTCCGTGCAGACATAGGTTCCCCCATCGTGCAGTGAGACCTGAATCCGGGCGGCCGCCTGGCCTATCTCCCTCCTCAAGCTGGGGCAGTACGGTTCGGTGACATCCACATGCAGGACTCCGCTCTCATTGCCTTCAAAAAAGGTCTGGGGACGGCTCTTGGTGAAATCCAAAAACTGATCGACGAGCACGACATCGCCGGGCTTCAGGTCTTTCTGCAAAGATCCCACTGCCGCCGTGGCGATCACCTTGGTTGCCCCGATCTCCCGGAGCGCCCAGATGTTGGCCCGATAGTTCACCAGATGGGGAGGCACAGTGTGCCCGGCGCCGTGTCTGGCCAGAAACGCCACCTCCCGCCCCTTATAAGAACCCATTTTCAGGCCTACCTGGCCATAGGGGGTGGAGATATTCCGTTCATGTTCTTGATCGAGAAGCCTGGTTTCATAAAAACCGGTGCCTCCGATGATACCGATGATCATTCTGCATCCCCCTCATCAAACAGTGCTTCCAGAAAATCTCTGCCGGAAAAAGCTTTTAAATCCTCACTGCCTTCACCGGTTCCCACCAGTTTGACCGGTATGTCCAGTTCCTCTTTGATGGCCAGGATGATGCCGCCCTTGGCCGTACCGTCCAGTTTTGTAAGCACGATCCCGGTCACCTCGGTGGCCTCCTTGAACAACTCCGCCTGCCGGATCGCATTCTGGCCGGTGGTGGCATCCAGGACGAGCAAGACTTCATGCGGAGCCCCGGGCAACTCCCGTGAGATCACCCTCCTGATCTTGCGCAGTTCCTCCATCAGGTTGGATTTCGTATGCAGCCGCCCGGCCGTATCGATGATCAGATGATCGATCCCCCGCCTGGCTGCCGCCTGGATAGCGTCGAAGACCACCGCTGCAGGATCTGAGCCGGCCTGGTGTTTCACCATTTCTACACCCGTGCGTTCGCTCCAGATCTCCAGTTGCTCGATGGCAGCGGCCCGAAAGGTATCAGCCGCCGCCAGCAGCACCTTCTTCTGATCCCTGATCAGGCTGTGGGCCATCTTCCCAATAGTGGTCGTCTTCCCCACCCCGTTGACGCCGACCACCAGGTAGACCGTAAGGCCTTGGGTATTGACATTCAGCGGAACTGGCCCGCCCAACATCTCTTCCATCTGGGAGCTTAGCAGGGCTTTAATCTGTCCCGGTTCCTTCAATCTCTGCTTTTTAGCTTCGGTTCGCAGTTCAGAGATCAGGCGCGTCGTTACCGCCACTCCCATATCCGCCTGCAGCATGATGGTTTCCAACTCTTCGAAGAATTCCTCGTCGATCTTGTGGGTGACCGCCACCAGTTGCGTGACCTTGCCGATAAATCCGTCGCGGCTTTTAGTCAGGCTTTCTTTAAGTTTAGAGAATAATGCCATCTGACCATCCTCTTGTTCCCGTTTACTACCATTTTAACACAATTAGACAGGGCGTCCATCACCCGCCCTGTCTTCAATCTATGCAAGCTCCCGCTCCGATCCGGAATGTTTTCGTTCCACCAGTTCCACCGCCACCAGCTTGGAGACTCCCGGCTCTTCCATGGTGATGCCATAAAGGGCATCTGCCACCTGCATTGTCCGGGGCCGGTGCGATATCAGAATGATCTGGGCCTTGGCCGCCATCTTGGTTAAGAAATCGGCGAAGCGCACCAGGTTGGATTCGTCGAGGAAGGCCTCGATCTCGTCCAGGAAATAGAATGGGCTTGGCCGCGTCTGCAGCAGCGCAAAAAGAAAGGCGATCCCGGTCAACGCCTTTTCCCCTCCGGACAGCAGGGAGAGATGGCGCGGCTTCTTCCCCCGCGGCAATACCCGCACATCTATGCCTGAAGCCATCAGGTCTTTTTCGTCCGTCAAGAACAGCTCTGCCGTTCCTCCGTCAAACAGCATACCGAAGACTTGTTGGAAATTTTCCTTGACCGTCTCGTATATCTTCCGAAAGCGGTCGGTCACGATCTGGTCCATCTCGCCGATCACGTTCAGCAAGGCTTCCCGGCCCTCATCCAGGTCTTCATTCTGCCGTTCCAGGAAACTGCGCCTCTCTTCCAGGGCTGCATATTCGCCCGGAGCAGCAAAATTGACTTCGCCAAAACTACCCAGACGATCCTTGAGAGTTGTTATCTGTTCTTTCAAGCTGTTCTCTTCCTGGCGCTCCAGCTCGCCTCCCGATGCCTGATCCAGGTCGCACTCCAATTCCAGGGCCCGGGCCGCGATCTCCTCCAACTGCTCTCCCAGGTGTTGCGCCTGCAGTTCCAGGTTGTGTGCCCGCTGCTCCCGCTGCCAGTTAAGCTGCTTGATCCTCAAATATCTTTTTTCCTTGGCGCGATAATAGCTCTCCTTGGCATCTGCCTGCTTCCTTCTGAAGTGCAAATCCTGTTCAATATCTATTTTTCTGGCATTCAGCGCCTCCAACTGCTGGCGTTGCTGCTGGCGTTGCTGCTCCAAACCGGCCATTTCTGCAGTCAACTCGCCCAGGCTGCTCTCCACCTGCCCGGTCCCCCGCTGCTGCTCCCTGACCAGGTTGCCCAACTGTTGGACCTTCTGTTCCAGGTACTTGCTCTCCTGATTCAAGGAGACCAGGTGCACCCTATGATCGGATAATTGGCTGTTCAGCTGATGCAGGTTTGCTTCGCAATCCTTTTTCTCCTGTTCGATCCGGGCGCGGCGTTGTTCCAGTTCCAGTTCGCTCTCCTTAGCCCTGAACAGTTCTTTTCCCGAACGCTCGATCTCCTGATCCAGATCACCCCAGCGGTAGTTCTCCTCGTTCCCCTCAAGCAGCCATACCTGGCCAAATTCTTCGAGCTGCTTCAACTCCCTGCTGAGGGATGAGATTGCCTGCTCCAGCTTATTGCGCTCCTTTTCCAGCGAGCGCTCTGTTGTTTCCAGCTCCTTGATCCGGGCCATGATCGCTGTTCGCTCCGCGGTCAAGGCGGAGCGTCTTTTCTCCAGCTCATCGAGGGCCTGCTGGCCCCTGTTGAGATCGTCCGATAATTGCACGATCTCCCGTTTGCGCTTGATGGCGAACTGCACCGGCCGGGCCTCTTTCCCTCCGGTAATCAGGCCGCCGGGCTGGATCAGGTCGCCGTCCAGGGTGACCACGCGCACCCGGAAATAGTTGGACTCCGCAAATTGCCGGGCCGACTGCAGGTGATCCGCAAAATAGGTATGGCCCAGCAGGAACTCGGCCACGTTTCGATATTCTTCCGCGCAGACAACCAGATCGGCGCCGCGGCCCAGGACCTGGTCGGCGCCTGCGTATCTTGGCGGGCGCTCCTTTTCCAGCCAGCGTCGCACCGCGGTCAGGGGCAGAAAACTGGCCCGGCCCACCTCCTGCTTTTTTAAATAGGTCAGGGCGCGCTGCGCAGCCTCCGGCGTATCGCAGACAAAATACTGGGCGGCCCTTCCTAAGGCAGTATAGAGAGCGGTCTCATACCGGGGATCGATCGTAAACAGGTCCTCGACCAGCCCCAGGATCCCGCTGCAGAAAGTCTCTTCCCGCGCCCGGGCCTGGATAATCGCCTTGACGCCCCGCTGGTATCCATCCCGGTTATTTTCCGACTCCTGCAACAGGTGCAGCCGGGTTTTATGCCGCTCATTCTCCTGAATCCGCTTCTGCAGGACCGACATCACCTGCTCCTGTTCCCTGCCGATGTCAGCCACTCTCTGCCGCGCCTGCTCAAGTTCGGTTGTGATCTGCTCCAGTGCTGCTGTTCGTTGTTGGAATAGCTGGCCCTGCTGCTCCGTCTGCTGCCTGATCTGTTCACACCGGGCCGTATTTTCCGAGGACTTCTGGCTGAGATTGGCCTGCTGCCGCTTGATGGCCTCTTTTCTGCTCTGCAGTTCCTTGATCTGGCTGGTCAGGACGGTTTTCTGATGGAGCGCCTCAAATAGTTCCCCATTATTGGCTTCCCAGGCGCTGTTAACCTGCTGTCTGGACTTTTCCAGCTCCTGCAGGGCCCGTTCCGCTGCCAGGCATTGCTGCTGGGCGAGAGCCTGCCGATCCCGGGTCTGAACCTGCTGCCCGGCCATCTCCCGCATCTCCGCCTCGATCTCCTGATCCTTCCGGGAGATGGCCTGCAGCCGCCTTTCCAGTTCAGTCCGACGGGACAGAGAGGATGAGTATTTCTCTTCCGCCCTGACCGCCAGGATCTGCAGCGACTGAAGCTCATGTTGAATTTGGCCGTATTCCTGCTCCCGGACGGAGACCTGCTCTCTTCTCTCTTTGATGGCGCTATCTAAATCTTTCAATTCTTGAGCCAGCCGGTCAACCTGTTGCTGGTTCGTTTCCTTGCCGGCTTGCAGATTCTCAACGGTCCCGGCCAGTGTCCTCATTTTGGCCGTGGTCCTGGCATGCTGGCTCCTTAACAGGAGTTCCTCGAATCTCTTCAGTTGGTCCTGATACTCGTTATACTGGTTGGCCGTCCTGGCCTGTTCAGCCAACGGCGCCAACTGCCTTTTCAATTCGCCCAGTACATCCTGCAGCCTGAGCAGCACCTGCTCCGTCTCGCCCAGCTTGGTTACCGACTCCGCCTTGCGCTGCCGGTATTTGCTGATGCCCGCCAGTTCCTCCAGGTAAAGCCGCCGTTCCTCGGGCCGCTGGGAGATGAATTCCTCGATCTTCCCCTGGGCAATGATCGAAGAAGCCGCCTTGTTGATCCCGGAAGCCAAAAATAGCTCCTGGATATCCCGCAGGCGGCATGGTTTCTTGTTGATAAAATACTCCCCTTCTCCGGACCTGTAAACCCTCCGGGTGATGGAGACCTCTTTATATTCCAGGGGCAGGGCGCCGCTGGTGTTATCAAAAATCAAGGAAACTTCCGCCATCCCGTGTGGTCTGCGCCTGGAAGTTCCCGCGAAGATCACATCATCCATACGGTAGCCCCGTAAGACCCTGGCATTCTGCTCCCCGAGCACCCACTGTACGGCCTCGGTGAGGTTGCTCTTGCCGCAACCGTTGGGGCCTACGATCACTGTAATCCCGGGCCCGTACTCGATCTCCATCCGTTCGGCAAACGATTTAAAGCCTTGTATTTCCAAGCGTTTTAAAAGCATAGAGACTCTTTCTATCTGGGTTCAACAATAAATTTGATGGCAGTGCGCTCTTCTCCATCGATGGAGATCTCCACAAAAGCCGGCACTGATATCAGATCGATGCCGTTGGGCGCAATAAACCCCCGGGTGATAGCAATAGCCTTTACGGCCTGATTGACCGCCCCGGCGCCTACAGCCTGCACTTCAGCGGTGCCGTTCTCTTTCAGCACGGCAGTCAGGGCGCCGGCAACCGATTTTGGGTTTGATTGGGCAGATACCTTGAGCACTTCCACCATCGTTTCCCCCTTTAACCTGCATAAACTAGTAAATATAATTCGCGGTTTGGAAAAATATCTCGGCTCGTAAAGTATATTTCGACTGGCAGCTAATAATTCCTGCCTGGTGTCACCAGCAGAGCATGATATTTCAAAAAGGGGGACTATTTGCTTCTTTTCTCAAGGAATCCAGGGCAATTCTGGCAGCTTGCTGCTCGGCCTCCTTCTTGGATTTTCCGCTCCCTCCGCCCAGCAGCCTGCCGTTCCAAAAAACCCCGGCCGAGAAACACTTGTCATGGTCAGGCCCAACTTCGTCAAGAATGCGGTAGGCCAATGTTTCTCCGCCGCGCTGCTGGACAAGCTCCTGCAGGGCGGTTTTATAATCCCGGGAACTGCTCTGGCCGGTCTCTTGCATCTCCTCGCTCAACATGAACAGCAGAAACTGACGGGCCTGTTCCCAGCCCCGGTCAAGAAACACCGCTCCGGCCAGAGCCTCCAGCGCATCTGCCAGGACCGAGGCCCGCTGCCGGCCACCCGACAGCTCTTCTCCGCGGCCCAACCGCAGATAGCCGCCTAACTGCAACCGGTTGGCCACCCGGGCCAAGGTGGTCTCGCAAACCACCGCCGCCCTCATCTTAGTCAGTTGGCCCTCTGGCTCGGCGGGGCAATGGTTGTAATAATATTCAGCCACCACCAGGCCCAAAACGGCATCGCCAAGAAACTCCAAGCGCTGGTTGTGATGCTTGGTTTCGGGATGCTCAGCCTGATAGGAAGGATGGGTGAGCGCCGTAAGCAACAGTTCGGGTTCATGGAATTCAACGCCGATTGCATGCTGTAGCTGAAGGCACAGGGTCTGTTCTTTTTTAGTCATCGCATTCACTCTTCGAACTTCTGCAAGACC
>JAHFCR010000027.1:0-30930 GCA_023249405.1 Peptococcaceae bacterium
GGCTCCGTCGCTGCCGATCGGGGTGCAAGGTGCCGGTCGGCACAGGCGCAACTGTCCACGGTTATCGGGTTGATTACGGACGATCAGGGGCACCTTGCTCGTGGGCCTGGCGCAGTAGCGGGAGCAACTGAATCTGAGTGGTGACGGGGCCCCTCCCCAGAGCAGGATCAGACGGGAATGCAACAGCTCGTTTCAGCTATGGATCTGCGGGCGACCAAAATAGATATACCCGGCAGAACGTGAGCATCCACCGAGGGCATTAAATAAACGCTGGGATAGGGTTTTTCAAGGTACCTCGGCGCCGGAGCAATTATGGCGAAGAATGGCCGTCGGACCATAGTTTCTGAGGTTCTGGCCAGCTAAACGATTGACACCTGCTCCGGTGTTTGCTATTGTTTGCTATTGTTTGCTATTGTTTGCTATTTTGTTATATTGTAAGCGATAATATAGCAAGGTAACATAATTACTGTGGTATGGTGGAGAGAGAATAGCGGTTGAACGCAGTCCTGCAATCTTGCGACCGGTCAACCCGGCGTCCCCGTGTGGTCCCCCGACCACGAACCGGCCGGTGGAGTTGATGAAACATTTTGTCCTCCGGTCAAGCAACTGCTCTGGAATAACCGGACGGATCACCTGCTCGATGATATCCTGCGACGGAGTGGCGTAGACCTGGACAAAATCATCCTTGAAGGCTGATCAGGCAGCCAATGCCGCTTCGCTTTCTCCTCTCCCAGTTGATCGCTGCCGTCACTCGCTCTTTAGAAATCATTGACTGTGTCAAGCTGTCACCCCACAGTTATTATTGTTATTTCATGCCAGACAGGTTCATACTTTAATTGCCCCATATGCAACCATGCATATGGGGCATGATCCACTTTACTTAAATACTCAATAATAATAATATGGTTAGTAGTATATAAATACAAGATTAAATATCTCAGTCAAAGTATTTGATGGTTGGGGGAGCGGAAAATTGGAGATACGGGATGCCGCGAAGGCCGATCTGCCAAGCATTATTGAGATCTATAATTCCACGATTTCCACGCGCATGGTGACGGCCGATATCAATCCGGTTACGGTGGAGAGCCGCCTGCCCTGGTTCATGTTGCACAATCCGGAGCGGCGGCCGATATGGGTGGCCGATCGCAACGGTATGATAGCCGGATGGTTGAGCGTCCAGACATTTAACGAACGTCCCGCTTACGACGCATCGGTTGAAGTCAGCATTTACGTCGATGCCGATTGCAGGATGCAGGGCATAGGCAGCAGCCTGCTGGCTCATGCCATAGGCTGTGGCCCGGGGCTCGGCATTTCAACCTTGCTGGGCCTGGTATTTGCCCATAACGAACCAAGCCTGGCCCTATTCGGCCGGTTCGGTTTTCAACGATGGGGCTATCTGCCGCGGGTGGCGTCCCTGGATGGCATTGATCGGGACCTGATTATCGTTGGCTTGCACATCTAAGCGCTTTTTGCGGTTTTTTTGGCCATCATATACGTTGCAACTGTGATATCACAAAAAAAGAGGAGGGGCTCTACAACTCCCTCGCACGGCTCTCCAACCAACAAACAATCCAGCAAACGTGCTGATGCCAGAGGTATCAGCCCAGCACTTTTTTCCTGATCTTCGGAATGACGATGGGCATGGTAATGATCATGCTGAGAATAAAAACCCAGACCATGCCTCCGACGCGGGCCACGGGGGTATAGCTCCTGCCCGTCAGAAAGGTCGCCGCAAGGAAAAGCAGGGACATCGACACG
The DNA here is from genome assembly GCA_023249405.1 of Peptococcaceae bacterium. Lineage (GTDB taxonomy): Bacteria > Bacillota > DSM-12270 > Thermacetogeniales > Thermacetogeniaceae > Palsa-1188. The sequence goes on from JAHFCR010000027.1 coordinate 1,759, forward strand.
GAAATACCGGTGTAAATGAGGATGGACTGCCTGCCGGCTCTGCCTTCAAGTGTGGGCATACTGATGGCTCCTTTCAATTATGTTCGTAGAATCAGGCAACTCTGTTTCCGAGCGAGGGCTGAAAACGCTTCAAAAGCAGTGTATTCAATGTCAGCGACACCGAACTCATCGCCATAAAAAAGGCGGCCAGTTCGGGACTGACGATGAGACCGTTGAAGGGGTACAGTATACCGGCCGCGAAGGGAATGCCCAGTATATTGTAGGCGAATGCCCAGATCAGGTTCTGCCTGATTTTCCCCATGGTTGCCCTGCCGATCTCAATGGCGTTCACGACGTCCCTGACGTCATCCTTGATCAGAATGATGTCACCGGTTTCTTTGGCGACATCCGTCCCTGAACCGATAGCGATGCCCACGTCTGCCTGGGCCAGGGCCGGGGCATCGTTGATGCCGTCTCCCACCATGGCCACCTTCAACCCCTGGTCCTGCAGCTTTTTAACCTCTGTCGCCTTGTCCTGCGGCAGCACTTCGGCCAATACGGTCTTGATGCCGAGCTGTACGGCGATGGCATCGGCGGTCAGCCGGTTGTCCCCGGTGATCATGGCCACCTGCACACCCATCTTTTGCAGCCGTTCGACGGCGATGCCGGCATTTTCTTTTAAAGTGTCGGCCACGGCGATGATGCCTGCGGCCTGGCTGCCCAGGGCGACCAGCATGGCGGTCTTGCCTCCCGCTTCGAACTGCTCCATCCGGGTGGCCAGGTCTGCGATCGGTATATTATTCTGCTGCATCAGGCGGCGATTGCCCAGCAGGATCGTCTGGCCCTGGTAGACGGCGCGCACGCCGTGGCCGGGGATGGCCTCAAAATCCTTGACCTCCTCGATGACCAGGCCCTGCTCCCCGGCACCGCGGACGATGGCCTCGCCCAGCGGATGCTCGGAGGGTTTTTCGGCCATGGCGGCCAGGCGCAGCACATCCTTTTCTGCAAAACCGGGGGCGGAAAAGATGTCGGTGACCGAGGGCTCGCCCCTGGTCAGGGTGCCTGTCTTGTCGAAGACGACGGCGTTCAGCTTGCTGCTGCTCTCGACCGAGTCGGCGCCCTTGAAGAGAATCCCGTTTTCAGCCCCCTTGCCGGTTCCGGCCATGACGGCGCTGGGGGTGGCCAGTCCCAGGGCGCAGGGGCAGGAGATCACCAGCGTGGTGACGGACAGCAGGAGGGAGAAGCCGAAGACCCCCACGTGCGCCAGGCTGTATGGGGAGAGAATGAAATGACTGCCTGTGGTGAAGAAGGCGTCGTAACCGACGAAGAACCAGAACAGGAAAACGGTCAGGGCGAGCGCATGCACCCCGGCGATGAAGTGACCGGCCACGAAGTCGGCCAGCTTCTGGATGGGGGCCTTGGTGGCCTGGGCGTCCTCCACCATTTTGATGATCTGGGCGAGCGCCGTCTCGCTGCCCACCCGGGTGGCCTTGAATTTGAAAGAGCCGGTCTTGTTGATGGTAGCGCCGACCACCTGGGCGCCCGGCCTCTTTTCCACCGGGATGCTCTCACCGGTGATCATCGCCTCGTCGACCGCGGAATAGCCCTCGGTGACCTCGCCATCGACCGGGATGCTCTCGCCGGGACGCACCATGACGATATCGCCGATCCTGACCTCGTCGGCGGCTATCTCCATCTCCTGCCCGTCCCTGAAGACGCGTGCCGTCTTGGCCTGTAGGCTCATCAACTTCCTGATCGCCTCGGAGGTGCGGCCGCGGGTCAGCGCCTCCATGTACCGCCCCAGCACGATAAAGGCTGTCAGCAGGGCGGCAGACTCGAAAAAGGTGGCGCCGCGCCCGCCGAAACCCGCATCGGGCCAGAGCGTGTTGATGGTGGCGATGGTATAGGCTGCCCCGATACCGGTGGCATAGAGCAGGTTCATGTCGGTGGCGCCGCGCTTCAGGCCGTTCCAGCTGTGTTTGAAGAACTGCCAGCCGGGGATGAAGGCCACCGGGGTGGTCATCGCCCAGAGCACGTAGACATTACCCAGGAACTGGGGCACGAAGTAGGGGAAGATCCACATGTCCCGGAACATGCCCACCATCACCAGGATGGCCAGCGGCCAGGCGATCCACATGTTGCGCTGCTGGTAGCGCAGCTCTTTCTGGCGGGCCTCTTTCTCGCGGTCCAGGGCCTCGCTGCCGGTCAGTTTCTCCGAGGCCTCATAGCCAATGGCGTCGATCTCGCTTTTGATCCGGGCTTTTTCGATCGCTCCGGAGTAGTAACTGATCTTTGCCGATTCCGCCGGCAGGTTGACCACGGCTGAAATCACTCCGGGGAGGGCCTTGACGGCTCTCTCCACCCGGGCCACGCAGGCGGCGCAGCTCATGCCGCGCACGGTCAGCAGCACCTCTTCCTCGGGTACCTCGTAGCCGAGGTCGCGGATGGTTTTGACCATCTCAGCGATCCCTGTTTTGCCGGGCTGATACTCCACGGCGGCTTTACCGGTGAGCAGGTTCACATGTACACTGGCGACACCGTTTAATCGGCCGAGCATTCTTTCCACCCGGGCCACGCAGGCGGCACAGGTCATACCCTGCACAACGAGAGCGACCTCTGCCAAGTCCTGTCTGTCTATAGCGGCACCCATAAGTTTGGCCTCCGTTCTCTGTTCAGCCTTTACGGTCAATCTTCAACACCCCGGCTGCGTTCTCCAGATACTGCCTTGTGCGCACAACCATTCATGCAACTCATCAGTAATAGACTGGAGCAGGTATGGAAAATCAACGGATAAAACGCAGCAGCACTTGGTTGAGTTCCTTGACCGCCCTTTCTTCCTCGCCGGTTTTAATGGCGTCGACGACGCAGCCCCGCAGGTGGCGCTCCAGAATGGTCAGACCGACCCGGTTGAGCCCCTGTCTCGCCGCGGCTACCTGGGTAAGGACGTCGATGCAGTAGCGATCATCCTCCAGCATGCGCTGAAGACCCCTGATCTGTCCCTCGATCTTGCGCAGTCTTGCCAACAGGTCCTCTTTTACGGGTTCATAAGAGTTCAAGCATTTCCTCCTCCAATACAAACAGCTTTATCCGTCCACCTTTTACTTGACCACCTCGTATCCCGCATCCGCCACCGCTTTTTCCAGATCGTTCAGGGACGCTTTCCCTTCTTCATAAGATATGGTCGCTGTCTTTGCCGCCAGGTCTACCACTGCGTCCTGTACCCCGGAAACGCCCTGCAATGACTTTTCGACCGCATTTTTACAATGCCCGCAAGACATTCCCTCAACACTCAATACCGCCTGCGACATTCTGAAAACACCTCTTTCGTTTTTATTTGTTTACTACTATACCCTGGTAGGGTATATAGTTATCATACCCTGTAAGACTCCATATGTCAAAGTTTTAATGGTTGATTTGATGCCGCAGGCCGCAACTTTTTTCTGATGCGGCTGGAACTATTAACATTATTTCTACACGAAACCTTGGCTGCTTCTACACAAAATCTATAAACAAATTATTGATTCAGGTGAGGTTTTAACCCCATCTGAATCTTAGAAGACGTTATCCCGCCCCACCCAGAGGGTACCCGGGCACCCGGCTTAGCGCCGCTTATCTCCCGCTTCTTGAAGCGGGAGTCTTAGCGGCGGTTAGCTATCGGATAAAATAAATCATTATACTTCATTATGGTAATGGCCTTTACCGGACTGCTCTTCAAAAACCCGGATCCATAATGACCGTAATCCCGGTACTTGTCCAGGACGGCCATATGCAAGAAGAGGAGGATGATGTTAATATGGACAGGAAGCAGGAAGGGCATGCCGGGCACCTGTGGATGATGATTCTGTGCTGTGCGGTGATGTTTGCGGGGATTTTCTGGTCCTTAAAAACAGGAGCGTCACCGTGGTGGCTGATGATTATTGCCTGCCCGCTGATGTATACTTTGATGATGTCCGGACATGGTGGCGGCCATTGCGGTAAACATAGTTCTTAGCTTGAGGATGAGCTTTATCCTCTCCTCCTGAAGCTTAGAACTCGTTATCGTGAGACATAGCCGCTCTTTACCCGCCACTTAGAAGAAGTGGGGGGGGTATTAGGGCGGATAGTCATCGGATCAGCATGCAGAGGCGGATTCCTAGAAAGTTAATTGCGCCGGGCAGAAGCGGTATGATCATATGTAATAAAGAGCGGAAGGGGTGGCAAAAATGCGGAGAGTGCTCTTTTCCCTGGGTCCTGTGACGGTGTATTCGTTCGGTTTTATGATGGCGCTCGGTATGCTGGCGGCCATTCTCATCATGTACCACGAGGCCAAGCACCGGGGCATCGATCAGGAGAAGATCATCGACTTTTCTTTATGGGCTTTGATTTTAGGGATTATCGGGGCTCGCATCGGCTTCGTACTTTTCGCGGACCCACTGTCTTATTTACATGCTCCCTGGCAGTTTTTCCAAATCCAGGACGGCGGCCTATCAATTCACGGGGCCATCATCGGGGGCTTATTGGCGGGATTGCTATTTTGCTGGCGTTACCGGATACCTTTCTGGCGTCTGGCCGATGTGGCCGCCCTGGGACTTGCCCTGGGAATTGCCATTGGCCGGGTGGGCTGTGACATCTTTGGCCGTCCGATGAGCAACGCCTGGCCCTGGGGAGTGCTGGTCAACGGACAGCTTCTCCATCCGGCTCAGGTTTACGAGTTTCTGCTCGATTACCTGCTTTTCCTCTTCCTCTGGCGCCAACGGAAGAAGAATACCTATGACGGGCAACTCTTTTTACAGTTTATTGTTTTATACGCAGCTATCCGCGGAGCGGTAGAGTTTGCCCGTTACAACAACCCGCCGATATTAGGACCGTTTACAGTGGCCCACGTGACCAGCCTGATCTTTATAATTGTCGCCGTGCTTGCCGGCGTGCTGTTAAAACGCCATTCACCCTCAAGCTCGGGCGCTGATCAGGCGATTGCTTTCACCGAAACGAATAAGGTCTTGGCGCTGGTGGAAAACAGCCTGTTATGGCAGTCGATCCTGGCGGGTATTCTTATGGCGCTTTCACTGCTGGTATTCTATGGATTCAGGCCGATGGGAACTATGCACTAAATTTCAAGCTTTACCACGTTATTTTGAAAACATGAGGTCGTAACGTTTGACTTTCGTTACGACCCCTTTGTGGCTAAAGACAGAATATAATTTTCACGGCAGACTGCTGAATATGCTATTTGGTCAGCGTAACCATGGCAATATCCCCATTTAAAATAGCGTTGATCTCATCCTGCTGAATATCATAGCCATAGAAGGTTTTGTAGAAATCTTTGACCTTTGCGGACATATCGAGGTCGCTAAAGATATCGGGGTACATCGTCTTTGCCAGCCACAGCGGCTGCAGAGCGCCCTCTCCGCTGCGAACCGACCACAGGTAGGTGCCGGTAGGCACAACATATACCTTTTTATTTTTTACAGCCGGCACGGTTGCGACGGTAGCGTCTTTAAGTATCTGTGCTTTGCTGTCTTTGCTGCTCGTAACGATGACATCCGGTGCCCATTTAATAATCTGCTCGGCGTTGACATTCATGGTCGTTCCCGTGGAACCGCCCTGAAGGCCTTTATATTCGGACGCCACATTGATACCGCCTGCTGCTACCATATAAACAGAGCCAATGTCGGTTGAGTTAATGGTGGAGTAGTTTCCGGCGCTGTAGTTGAGGGACAAGATCTTAACCTTGTTTTTCTCGTTCAGACTGCTTATCTTATCCTGAACATATTTGATGTTGCCATCGTAATATTCGTTGAACTTCGCGGCCTTTGCCGGGGCATCCCCGCCGAGGATGCTGGCGATGATTAGAACGTCTTTCTTCATCTCTTCCACGGTGGAAAAGGCTTTTATCGGGACTACCGCAATGCCCGCCGCCTTCAGCTGCGCTATCTGGTCATCGGTATAGGTCGGGCCATACACCACCTGCGCTTTGGCGGCGATAATATCTTCAATATTGGCTGAATTCCTCCCGGTAGGGTTGCTCTGAAGGAAATCAGGGAAGACTTTCTTAAACTCGTTGGAAAGGTTGGTAACGGAAGCAACAATCGTACCTTTGCCACCGAGCATCTCGGTCATTTGGGCAAATGCGCCGATTCCCGGAGCAACACGGGTAACCGTATAGGGAATGGTCACATCCTTACCGTTGCCATCCTGCACAACCCTGGTTGCAGGGATAGAAGAGGCCGACGATGAGGGAGCTTTTGTTGCGCTGGAACAGCCCGTCAGCAGCAGACACGACATCAAAAAAATGGCTGCGATGCTATGCGAAACTCTTTTTGTCATTAATTTTCTTTTCATGAAATGGTCCCTCCTTATTTTTTATGTAGTTTCTCGGAAACCCCAATCGCTTGCTATTAAAGCACCTTTTTAGCCTTATCTCTCAGTTTCCCCTCCTTCCGGTTTCCGCTCCAGTATCCCCAGGCGCGTAATTCTATGTTGTAAACGTCAGGTGGCGGATATACCGGGGCAGGGATCGATCTCTTCAAAAACGGGCAGGCAGGAACGAATCGAGTAGTTTTTAATGTGGTTATCCATCACCTTCACCTCAATGCCGTAGGCGTCGTGAAGGTTTTTTTCAGTGATGACCTCTTCAGCGGAGCCAAAGATAAAAATATCATCTCTTTGCATTAGAGCTACCTTGCAGTGGCACTGAAAGGCATGGTCCGGGAAATGGGTTGTCATGATAATGCCCAGCCCGTTTTGGGCGAGCTTGGTGATATGTCTCAGTACACGAACCTGATTGCCGAAGTCCAGGTTGGAGGTGGGCTCGTCCATCATGATAAACGAGGGCTTCTGGGTGAGAGCACGCGCAATCAGTACCATCTGCCGCTCGCCTCCGCTGAGTTCGGTGTAGACGCGGTCTGCCAGAAACAACACGCCAAGACTGTCAAGGCAGCTTTCCGCCACCTCAAAATCATGCCTTCCTGGGGCACCAAACGCCCCGAGGTACGCGGTTCTTCCCATAACGACCACATCCCTCACGGTAAAGGGAAAGGGCGGTACATGCGCCTGAGGCACATAGCCCAGTACCTTTGCAAAGGCCTGTTTCGATAATGTCTTCACATTCTGTCCGTCAACTAGTATTGTACCGCCTTGCAGCCTTAGAAAGCCCAGAATGCTTTTAAAGAGCGTGGTTTTTCCTACTCCGTTGGGCCCGAGCAGGCAAAGAATCTCCCCGGAGCTAACCGTAGTGCTGAAGTCGTTTACAATAGTTTTAGAGCCATAACCGCAAACGGCATTATTAATTTCCAGTTTCATACCCAACTCGCCCTGCCCTTAAACAACAGATAGATAAAAATAGGAGCGCCAATCATCGAGGTCAGAACGCCAATAGGAATCTCCCCTGCAATGAGCGAGCGGGCAATATTGTCGACCGCAAGCATAAATACCGATCCTCCAAGCATTGCGGTGGGCAGCAGCGACCGGTAGTTGGGTCCAACTAGGAGCCTTGCAATATGCGGCATGATCAGACCCACCCAGCTAATCATCCCGCACAGGGCGACCGACGAGGCCGTTAGAATTGTAGAACAAAGTATAATAATAATGCGGAGCCTTTTTGTATTGACGCCCATCGCCTGCGCTTCCTCCTCGCCAAAGGAAAGCACATTGATTTTCCAGCGGATCAGGAAGAGCGGCAAGCCCGCCGCTAGCATAATGATCAGAAGAACAATAACATTCTTATAGCTGCCCGACTTTGCAAAGCTTCCCATCAGCCAAAAGGTGAGCTCAGGAAGCTTGGAATCGGCGTCGGCCAAGTATTTGGCCAGGGAAGTGAAAGAGGCAAATAGCGCCGATATCACCGTTCCGGCCAATACCATAATCAGCAGGCTGCTATTTCCCCTTCCGATTGCGGTACTGAGGCTGATCACCAAAAAAACCGCTCCCAAGCCGAACGCAAACGCCATCAGTTGAATTCCGAGATAACTAGAAGATAAGAGAATCGCAATGGAAGCACCCACCCCCGCACCGGCAGATACTCCCAAAAGATCTGGTGATACCATCGGGTTTTTAAACAGTCCCTGGTAAGCGGCTCCCGAAGCCGACAGGGCGGCACCAACAAGGATGGCGAGCAGAATGCGGGGAATGCGAATGATTAAAATGACGACCTCGGCCTCGTAGTTGTTGGGGTTCTCCTTGCCGGTAATCCACGAGTGAAGGATATCCCACATCTGATGTAAAGGAATTCCATATCGTCCCACGGCCAGGGAAATGAGCACGGTTAGGATAAGCAGGACGGCGAGTCCGGGCAGTATGTAGCGCTCCCGGGGCTCTTTATTTTTCAAGGAATGATCCGGTTTGCCGTATTTGTTAGTGGTTTGTTTGATCGGTTCAGTCTCTTCTGGGCCTTTTCCCTGCTGCATTTTATTAATCCTATCTTTATCTTTAAGCGTTTGCTCTCAAGAAGACATAACGATTTCAAATTGCCGTTCCTAACAGTATTGTTCTAATTTGTATTTAAATATCCAGCACTTGAGGGTTCCACCACATGACATAGGTTTTTGTTTTTCTTAACAGAACGAAGCCTTCGTCAGGCTTCGCGGTTAAATATTTATCAACGTTCTTTCGAAACTGAGCTTCTTTATCCGGAGGGATTTCCCCAATAAAACGTAAGTCTTTATAAGCCTGCTCTTTTGTTTGATAGTCCCTGGTAAACCCATCTTCGACAATCACGACGTTTGGCTCAATTCCCATGTCATAGAGCATATTAAAAGTAATATTATAGCCAAACATTCTATTATTCGCTTCAGGGGGTATTTTCTCTTTTGTGATTCCTTCCAGGAAGTCTAACTGGATTTCCCGCAGGCTGGGTGAATTCGCCCAGCATAAAATAAACGCATATTTTCTGGCAATATTGTTTAGTTTGACGATATCAGAAAAGCCCACAGAACGTGAAGCAACGGCGATATCGTGAATTCCCACTTTCTTTTCCGAGCCTTCCTCCAGCCAATTGAGATCCAGAGGGACGATATTGTTGACTCCTTCTGCTTGAGCATTTGTTATGCATTTGTTCAGCATTTCCTCGGAGATATCTACTGCGGTTACTTTTTTTACTTTTTTAGCGATGGGAATTGCCAGCCTGCCTGGTCCGCAACCAATATCCACCACAGTATCATTGGGATCCAAGGTCATTTGGTTCACTTGGTTTTTTGTATATTCCTTTTCCAGCTTGGCCATTCCGTCGTACATCTCTGCCGAATGGCCCCACATTTCTTTTTGGGCAGATTCATCCATTTTCAGAAAATTATTGTTCATCAGTTGGTGGATGGCTTCCCAGTTCAGAAGACCTTTCATAATGATTCTCCTCAGCATTATTAAGAAGTTGCCTTAATAAACGTGCTGTTAATAATGGCATGTTTATGAAGATAATATACTTACATAAAAGGAGGCACGGACGTTTCCATGCCGTACGATAGGCTAAAACCCATAGCTTAAGTTTAGGTGTTTAACTCGGAGTATTAAATTTTATAGAATTAGTATTGCTACACGATATTAATATAATAATAACATTAACTAGCATAAACCATCATTAGCTAACATAACTATTCAGTTATATAGTATATTATTTGGTATGATTAAAAGCAAGTAGAAATCATTAAATTATGAGAGAATGAACATGGCCGATACCCTTTTCCGGTAGCGGCCGTTGCTTCCGCATCATGGATCTACTTCTGGTGGCCAGGACGTACTTGCCAAGCAGGCAATACACGGCAAAAATAACGATGCCGATCCCCAGCAGATGCGATATTGAAAGCGTCTCTTCCTGGCTTTTCAGGGCTCCTTTTGAGGAGGTGAGGGCGCCTGTGACTTTATAACCAAGCTGTTCGATGGCCCCGGATATCTCTTTATCGGTGACGATACTCTTGTTGTAGGCAACGTCAACACTTGATGTGCTATAATTTGCTTTGACATCGATGATACCCTTTAATTTTTGTAATTTCTTCTCTATTCTCCGTTCGCAACCGGAGCAGGTCATGCCTCGAACTTTCAGCTTTTCACGCACTAATTGCTCTTGCATATACTGCCTCCCGGATATCAGGTCGTCCATACAGTCATAGTGAAGTATAACAATTTTATTTGTAGATTATGTGTAGAAGCACAGGTTGATTTTATTTGTGCCGTGCAGAACGGTTGTGTTAAAACAATAATAGCGATTAAATAATTTTTTCCTTCAGGGTTGACACATAAAAGCATATTCCTTATACTAATTAAAATACTATAATTAATATAATATTACTAGGGAATAGGTATGGATACCGGAGCACGCGTCCGGCAAACCTAAGGCATTAGGGAAGTTAAAGTCTGAGCAAGTGCGGGTTCGTTGTTTTTTGAAAATAAAAGATAAAGAAACTGAAGGAGGATCAGCAGTCAGATGAGCGAGAATTGGGATTTTGCAACACTGGCAGTGCACGCAGGCCAGCAGGTCGATCCGACCACGGGATCCAGAGCGGTTCCGATCTATCAGACGACGTCTTACGTTTTCCATGACGCGGATCATGCGGGACGGCTGTTTGGGCTGCAAGAGTTCGGCAATATCTACACCAGGATCATGAACCCTACCACCGATGTTTTTGAGCAGCGTGTCGCCGCCCTGGAGGGTGGAGTCGGTGCTCTGGCCACAGCTTCCGGACAGGCGGCCATCACCCTGTCAATATTGAATATCGCCGGAGCGGGCGATGAGATCGTTTCTGCCACCAACCTCTACGGGGGAACCTACAACCTGTTTCATCACACCCTCCCCAAACTGGGGCTGAACGTGAAGTTCGTAGACCCCGACGATCCTGAAAACTTCAGGGCAGCCAGCAACGAGAAGACCAAGGCCTTCTACCTGGAGGTGCTTGGCAACCCCCGGATCGATGTCCCCGACCTGGAGGCGATCACCAAGATCGCCCACGAGATCGGCGTCCCGGTGATCGTAGACAATACCTTTGCCACTCCCTATCTGCACCAGCCGATCAAATTCGGAGCAGACATCGTGATCCATTCGGCTACCAAGTTCATCGGCGGCCATGGCTCATCCATCGGTGGCATCATCGTCGATTCCGGCAACTTTGACTGGACGAACGGCAAGTTCCCCGGGCTGGTGGAACCGGATCCCAGCTACCACGGGGTCAAATTTGTGGAGTCCTTCGGGAAACCGGCTTACATTCTCAAGGCACGCGTGCAACTGCTGCGGGACCTTGGCCCTGCTTTGAGCCCCTTCAACGCTTTCCTGTTTATCCAGGGCCTGGAGTCGCTGCACCTCCGGTTAGAGAGGCACAGCGCCAACGCCCAGGCGGTTGCCGAGTACCTGAACTCCCATCCGGCTGTAAGCTATGTATATTATCCTGGCTTGCCTGGAGACAAGTACCACGAACTGGCCAAGAAGTACCTGCCACGCGGCTACGGCGCCATCCTGGCCTTCGGGGTCAAGGGAGGCAGAGAGGTAGGCCGCAAGGTCGTGGACAACGTCAAGCTGTTCTCGTTGCTGGCCAACGTCGGAGATTCCAAGTCGCTGATCATCCATCCCGCCACCACCACCCATCAGCAGTTGACGGCGGAAGAGCAGGTGAGTTCCGGAGTGACGGACGATCTGATTCGCCTTTCAGTCGGAGTGGAAGATATCAAGGATATTATTGCCGATCTGGAGCAGGCATTGGATATCGCCACCAAGTAATAAGCAACACCTTTGGATGCCGTAAAGAGGCTGCCGGTATCACCGGCAGCCTCTGATATAGTATAGAGGTAACTGCGATTGTCTTAGTGGCAGTTAGCCAGCGGTTAAGATTATTTCAGAAAAATATTTTATAGGGTTGACATGTTGAGGAGTATTAACTAAACTAAGAGCATAATATTACTAATAAGATTAATATACTAGGATATCGAGGCTGTTGGAACATTTTGATTGAGTTCAGCGATGACGAGGCAAGACCGGAGATACTGCAGTAAATAATTATTATTTTGGGGAGTGGCAGGAATGACTGTTTTAGTGGTTGGTGCAGACCGTCTGGGTAAAATACCCTTAAAACTACAGGAACAAGGAGCGGGGGAAATAATCCACTGGTCCGGCCGCCAGAAATCCTGCCTGGGCAGAACTATACCCAAAAAGGTTGATAAGATCGTTCTCTTCTGGGATTTTCTCAATCACAATCTGATGAACAACATCAGGCAACAGGCAAAAGCAGCCGGCATTCCGGTTATATTCAGCAAGCGCAGCTTGATCGGCAAGGCAGGCTGAGATTGGATGCTTTGAACCAAGTGAAACGGAGCCATAACGTGTAAATGCTTGCTAACACAGACCGGTCTACTTCCTTAAATAATAATAACGGGTAATGGCTGACTGGAAAACCAGAGGCCAGGCATTTTAAATGCCTGGCCTCTGGTTTTATATACGGCGTTTTAGGATTACTTTTCTCTATCTGCGGTTTGCATGGCGGCCTTGCGCATAGCCATTTATGGGTTTTATCATCAACACATTATTCTGGTTGATTGAAGGGAGGCATAGCCAATAACTGCCAGTATCAAAGAGATAGCCCAGCCAATACCAATAAAGCTGATTAAAAACATTTTACCCCATAGACAGTTCAAACAAAGTGCTACGTTAGCCCAGTATCCTGCTAGCCAAGTATTATTATGAGCAAGACCGTATGGGCCAACAATGACTCAAACGGGCTATATTTTGTCAAATGAATAAGGCTTATGCACAGATTATGCCGTTTTATTAAGTCAAGTAACGCTTTGTATCCCAATAGACAGAAGGAGGAACATCTCCAAGATGCTGCAAATCATCTGGCACAGCCTGACCAGGAGATGGGTGCAATCCTTGTCGACGCTGGTAGCTGTGGCTGTCAGTGTCGGAATACTGTTCGCGCTCTATCTGCTCTACCTGGGAGTTTCTGTGGGTCTGGGAACCGGCGAAAAGCGTCTGGGGGCAGACCTGCTGATCGTACCGGCGGAGGCTCAGGTGGACCCCGAAACAGTCCTTTTTGCCGGAGCGCCCGTGAACATTTACATGGATGGATCGCTGACGCAGAAAGTTGCCGGCATTTCAGGGGTTAAAAGGGTCACGCCGCAGTTTTTCGCCCAGACTCTCAACGAGGAATGCTGCAGTCTGTCCAATGCTACCCGGCTGATCGGATTTGACCCCGGCACGGATTGGCTGGTACAGTCGTGGGTTAAGAAACTGCCGGGCGGGTCCCTTGGCCCCGACCAGGTACTGATCGGTTCGGGGGTTACCGGATTTAAGGGCAAAGACGCCACTATCCTGGGAAAGACCCTCCATGTGGCGGCGGTTTTGGATCCAACCGGGACCAGCCTGGACTACTCTATTTTAACACCGATCGACACCGCCCGCAGTCTGGCCAAGGGCAGCCCCTATCTCCAGCTGTTCTGGGGTAAACTGGGGGATCCCCAGCGGTTGATCTCTGCCCTGCTGGTCGATATCGACGAGCAGGATCAGAAGGGCGACGTGGCTTTATCCATCGACAACCTGGGAGGCCTCACGGTGATTCAGTCCTCCGATATATTTAAAAATATCAAGGATCAGATGAATGTCCTGTTCCTGATCATGCTGGGCGGAGGCCTGCTGGCCGCTGTAGCCTCGGTATTTCAGTTTTTCGCCCGCTTCTTTTCCCTGGCCTGGGACCGCAAAGGCGAGTGGGGATTGTATCGCGCCCTGGGAGCGACCCGGCGGGACCTGAAGTTGCTGATCGCCGGCGAAGCGTTGACCCTGACCCTGGGAGGGGCCGTGATAGGGTTCATTCTGGGTTATCTGCTCTTTACTCTGATCTTCATCTACTTGCAGAAGCAGAAGGCCTTTCCGTTTATTGAACCGTCCCTGCCGGGTGTGCTGATAGGCATCGCAGCAATCGCAGCGTTTTTTGCACTTCTGGGCCTGCTGGCTGCCTGGCTCCCGGCCCGCCAGAGCGGCAAGATCGAGCCGTCGTCAGCGATGGCTCTAGGAGATATCGACTAAAAAACGAGGTGTAACGGATGCTGCTGGAAGCCATCAATATTTCCAAGCAATATGGCAACGAAGTGGTGTTGAAGGATGTATCGCTGGGGATTGAACAGGGATCATCCCTGGTGATCACCGGTCCTTCGGGAAGCGGTAAGTCCACCCTGCTGTCGATCCTCGGTTTGCTTCTCCAGCCGACTGCAGGAGAGGTTCTCTTTAAGGGACGGGATGTTTCTGGTTTCTCTGACGATGAACGATCGCGGCTCCGCAATAGTTCCTTCGGTTTTGTTTTTCAAAGTCCACAGCTGATCGGCTCTCTTTCCGTCCTAGATAATGTCCTGGTACCGGCACAGCTGGCTCGCAAGCGATCCCTGGAGACGAAGGCGGCCACCATATTGAAGGACCTGGGCCTGAAAAATCGCCTCGATTATCTTCCCTACCAGTTGAGCATCGGGCAGAAACGCAGGGTGGCAGTGGCCAGGGCGCTGCTTTTAGATCCCATGGTGATCTTTGCCGATGAGCCGACCAACGATCTCGATCCGGAACGGGCGGCCTGGATCGGCGAGTTCCTTTTCGAGTTGCCCAGGCAGGAGCGCGCCCTGGTTCTGGTGACGCACGACACCAGACTGGCCGGCAAAGCTGACCGTGCTGTACAGATCGTTGATAGCAGAGTCCTGGATCTGCCAGTCGGAGCATTAAAAACCGGATAAAACCGGTAGGAGCAACAGCAATGGAGGGAGTGACTGCATGGATTGAGCAGGTAGAGAAGGGTTTTTTAGAATGTTGTTATGGCGTGGAGGTCTTTGGTAAATGCCAGGCGAGCTAGAAAGATGGTCAATCAGTTATTACATTCAGCGGCAATATCAAAAAATAAAGCTGCCGGTCGAGCCGCAGAGATGGTCTGGCCTAAAAAACTGGATCCTGAAAACGATTGCGATCATTGCTTTTCTTGTACTATGGGAAATTGGCCCGAGAGCGGGTTTTATCGATCCACAATTTGTCGCCACCCCTTCCAAGATCATCGTGACCATGTGGGGGATGCTGCTCTCCGGGGATCTCCTGGTGCATGTCTATGTCAGCCTGCGGCGGGCGTTGATCGCCTTTGCCATATCCGCTGTGGTGGCTATCCCCCTCGGGTTTCTGCTGGGTGGCTGGTTTACTACCTTTGAAAAGCTGTTGAACCCGCTGCTCAGTATACTCGGCCAGGTGAACCCCTTCACAATATTCCCGGTGATCATCCTTTTCTTCGGGATCGGGGAGGCCGCCAAGATCATCATTATATTCCTGGTCGCTTTCTGGCCGATCCTCTTCAACACGATCACCGGGGCAAAAAATGTTGACCCGCAGCTGGTCAAGTGCGCCCGGGCTATGAATGCTTCCAAGCCGGCATTGTTCGTCAAGGTGATCCTGCCGGCGGCAGCACCGTACATCTTCAACGGGTTGCGGATGAGTTCGGGGAACTCCTTTTTCATGCTGATCGGGGCGGAGATGATCGGCGCCAGTTCCGGTCTGGGCTGGCTGATTCTCAATTCCGAGGTCAACTACCAGATCCCCAGGTTGTATGCCGGGGTGGTCACGATCGCCCTGCTGGGCCTGGCGATCTCCAACCTGGTCGCCCGTCTGGAAAAACGGGTTGTTGTATGGCACGAGCCGGCAAATTAAGCGAACCATACAAATACAGGCTGTGAAGCCTTGGTTGGCGCTTTCGGGGAGAGCTAAAAAACAACTGAACTTATTTTAAGGAGGCGGGCTTTAATTGAGAAAGAATCTTTACAGGATCGTATTGTTTTTAATTGCCGTTGCAGCGATAGCACTTGTGGCCGGCTGCTCTAAAAAGGCGGCCACAACCGGAGAGGGCGCCCAGACGAAACCGTTGCAGGTCGTTAAAACCTGGTCGCGCAAGGACTGCACCCTGGCGCCCTTCCTGATCGCCGACAAGAAGGGTTTCTTTGCCAAGCAGGGTCTGCAGATCCAGTATGTCGGAGATATCGATGCCTCGGCAAGAATCCCGGCCATTGTCAGCGGCAGCATCGACGTGGGCAACATCCACCCCAACGGACTGGCCATTGCCGTGGCCAACGGGGCACAGCTCAAGGGTGTGGTCCGGTCGATCATCGAGCCGCCGGCGGATATCACCGACATTCACCTCCAGCACATGTGGTGGGTGAGCAACAAGAACGGTCCGATCAAGACCCTTGCAGATATCAACAAGCAGCCCGGCAAGGTGAAGTTCGGAGTAATGACGCGCAACTCCTGCATCGAATACCTGACCGACAAGATTCGGGCCAAGTACAACATTCCCAAGGATAAGATCGAATGGGTGACCATGCCCGATCTTCAGCAGGTGCAAGCCTTGAAGCAGGGCCTGATCGATGTCGCCACTCCGCACCCGCCGTTTTACAAGGCGATCGAGGATACCGGCATCGGCAACATCCTGATCAGCAGCCGGGAGATCGACGGCGACCAGAATAACGGCACCTACCTCTACTACTTCTCAGATAAATTCATTCAGGCGCATCCGGATATCGTCAAGAGCTTCGTGATCGCCATCAAGAACGCCGAGCGCTGGATCAACGACAATAAGCCGGAAACTAACGAGTTGACGGCGCAGGCGATCGGGGTTCCGGTCACTGCCAACCACTATTATGCGCCTGATGGCCGGATCCCGGACAAGGATATTCAGGAGTGGATCGACGGCACTGTCGCCGGAGGATTGTTGAAACCGGACCAGGTCAAAGTGGCTGACATCATCACTCACCAGTTTGACGTTTTCGGGGTGCCGCAATCCAATTAAGGAGAGAGTTTGATCAGTCTGCCTTCTCCCCGTTTGGCCGGGAAGAACCCTTGATGGCACGTTCTATCAGGGATGATCCTTAGAAGGAATGCGCCCCCGTACCTTAAACGGGGAGAGGCGGACCCCCATTTTAAGAGCGGAGGAGGTGTTGAAGAATGGTGCTCAGCGTAAAAGAGACCAGCTATCCGGTTGAGGAAAGACGGCCCGAAAGCGATGCTAAGATTGTCTTAAAAAATATCAGCCGCATCTATCAGATCAAGAGGAATAACGGCAAGGGGTCTACAGGGTTCATTGCCTTGCAGGATGTCAATCTCCAGGTAAGAAGCGGCGAGCTGATTTCGATCGTTGGCCCGAGCGGGTGCGGCAAATCGACCCTTCTCGATCTGATCGCCGGGTTGGCGCGACCGAACTCCGGAGAGATCTTCATCGACGGCAGGTTGATCACCGGGCCGGCCCTTGACCGGGGGATCATCCTCCAGGGCTATGCTCTTTTCCCCTGGCGGGTTGTGATCGATAATGTCGCCTTCGGCCTGGAGATCAAGGGAGTGCCGAAAAAAGAACGGAGGGCGATCAGCCAGAAGTTCATCGATCTCGTCGGCTTGCAGGGGTTTGAGGACCGGTACCCATACGAGCTGTCGGGCGGGATGAAGCAGCGGGTGGCCATCGCCCGGGCGCTGGCCTATGACCCCGGAGTGCTGCTGATGGATGAGCCTTTTGCGGCTGTTGATGCCCAGACCAGAGAGGTGCTGCAGGACGAACTGCTGCAGATCTGGGAAAAGACCGGCAAAACGATCGTTTTCGTCACTCACAGCATCGAGGAAGCGATCTACCTGTCCGACCGGGTAGCGGTGATGACGCCCAATCCGGGAACGATCAAAGAAGTGATCGATATAAAACTGCCCCGGCCGCGTCAGAACAGCGATATCCGGTCGTCGGCAGAATTCGGCTGGGTCCGCCATAAGGTAAGGGAGTTGCTGCAAAGCGGGTCCTTGGAGAAGGAGCACGGTCAGCAAACTGATCAGAATGTGGCGGAAGCGATCTCCACGGAGGCGACACTATAGTATTATATCCAGTTCATTAGATCCGATGGTCAGGTGGATGCCGTCAATACCTGAAGCTGACTGGTTAACCGGAGGCTGCGACCCGTTGATTTGCGGGTGCAGCCTCCTTTTTTAATTGGTGGAATTACGAAAGGGGTGATTTACGAAAGCCGCTGTTCAAAATGATTGATATGGGGGCATTAAGGTGAGCAAGTTTGTCGAACGCCCAAGGTATGTGTGTGCTCTGGGAGGAGCGGTCGGGACCCTCAAAGTATTGCCGCGCACAATACCAATTCTCCATGCCGCCACCGGTTGCGGCGGTAATGTGGCGCTTGCTCTGAACCAGGCCGCAGGATACCTGGGAAGCGGTTATTGCGCCGGCCAAGCGCTGTCAAGCACCAATGCGTCGGAACGGGAGATTGTTTTTGGAGGAGAAGACAGGCTGACCGAACAGATCGCCAACACCATCAAACTGATTGACGGAGACCTGTACTTTGTGATCACCGGGTGCATGGTGGAGATGATCGGCGACGACATCAAAAATTCCATCAAGAAATTTGATGGAGGTGATGTCCCGGTAATTGGGGCTGAAACTGGCGGATTTCATGGAAATTATTATAAAGGGTACGAGATAGTGCTGAAAACACTGTTCCGGGACTTTGTCGAGCAGAAGACTGTCAAAGACCGTAAGCTTGTCAATCTATGGGGAGTTGTTCCGATTCAGGATGTGTTCTGGAAGGGGAATATGGCACTGATCAAAGATCTGCTTACTAAGCTGGGTTACAGGGTGAACACCTTTTTTGGCGATGGGGAGACCCTGGATAATTTAAGGCACTCGGCAGCAGCTACATTAAATATTGTGGTATCAGATACCTTCGGCGTTGAAGCCGCCCAGGTTTTCCAAGAGGTACACGGGGTGCCCTATATCAGCGTGCCATTCCCGATTGGCGATCACGGCAGTGAAAGCTTTTTAAGGAGGGTGGGAAGCGCTCTGGGCATTGCCAATGCCTTTGTCGATAAGGTGATCGAGAGAGAGCAGGGCTATTACTACAGCTACTTTGAAAGGCTGGGCGATGTCTACAGCGACCTGGATCTGCAGCGGTATGCGGTAGTGGTGGGCGATTCCAACTATACGCAGGCGCTGGCCAGGTTCCTGGCCGATGACCTGGGATGGCTGCCGGAACTGGTAGTGATCACGGATTTTCTGACTGACGAGCAGCAGGATACAGTGAGACGCAATTTTGCCGGTTATGAATCGGGTATCGAGCCCGAGCTGGTATTCGATACCGACGCCTCCAACATCGGGAAATACATTGCCGGGCATTGGGGGCAGAGCAACGGCCAAAGGTATTTTGAGGGGTTCAATCCGGGATTCATTCTGGGAAGCGCCATTGAAAGGGATATCGCCGAGAAACTGGGCGTACCGCAATTGACAGTGACTTATCCCATATCCAACAGGGTGGTGCTGGACCGGGGCTATGCGGGCTATGCTGGAGCATTGAGGTTGACCGAGGATATCTTGAGCACTCTGGTAGGGAGTAGATAGGGAGGGATGCGGAGATGGATTATATCAGAGAAAAAACACCGCCGGTGCGCGAGAACCGCTTAGGCGCCTGCATGGCCTTCGGAGGCTCTTGCTGCGAGCTTTCCGCCCAGTCAAAGAAAGGGTGCCTGTACAATAACAACAGGACATTTTCACAGAGCCAGGGCTGCCAATTGACCCTCAGCCTGGCTATTTTAAATACCATCAGAGACTCGGTCATTGTCGTGCACAGCCCGATCGGTTGCGGCGCCAGCCTGGTGGCCCAGGCAGGCATAGCCAAAGGATTTCAAAAGCTCAGGGATCCCAATGCCTTTGGTCTGCGCTGGATCAATACCAATCTCGACGAATTGGATGTCGTCAACGGTGGGGAAGAAAAGCTCAGGTCGGCTATTCTATACGCCGACAGGGAATACAGGCCCAGCGCCATCATTGTCATGAACAGTTGTGTCCCGTCCCTGATCGGCGATGATATCGACGCTGTGATCGAAGACCTGCAAAAGCAGGTGACGGCTAAGATAGTGCCTGTGCACTGCGAAGGATTCAAGACAAAAATCCAGGCAACTGCTTATGACGCTGTTTATCACGGGATTTTAAGGCACCTGGTAGGAGTGGAGAAGTATGAGGATCCAGACCCGGTCATCCCGGATGAACTTGAGGAATTGAAAGAAAAGTACCGTATCAGCCGCACCGTGAATGTCTTGAATGTTTCATCCATGAGCCGCATGGATGAGCAGGAACTGGTCAAATTGCTGCAGTCGCTGGATCTGAACGTGAGGATTCTGCCCTGCTATGCCCATCCGGACGACTTTGCCGATTCCTATGAAGCAGCCTTGAACGTCAGTATCTGCGCCACCCACGATGACTACTTTTCCGAGCACATGAAAACGAAATACGGGGTCCCCTTTATCCTGGAGACGATCCCGATCGGTATTGCCAATACCAACAAGTGGCTGCTGGATATTGCCAGGGTTTTCAGGATCGAAGAGCGCGCCCAAAAACTGATCGCCAGCGAGGTCGGAGCGTTGGAAGCTGTTCTGACGCCGTACCGTGAATTTTTAACCGGCAAGACCGCCCTCCTTGGTGGAGGCGAGATCCGCATCCTCACCACGGCGGAACTGCTGCATAGCCTGGGTATTCAAATCCTCGGCCTGCGCGGCTTTCACTTTGACCGTTACGGGGAGGCCCTGCTGGATCAACTGCTGGAGGATGTTCCCGCCAGCGAGCGCGCCATCATCAACATTGGGACCGGCCAGCCCTTCGAGCAGGCCAACCTGTTGGCGAGACTGAAGCCGGATGTCTTTGTCGGCCATCCGGGCGGCAACGGCTGGGCAAACAAGCAGGGCATCCCGGTCTTTCCCCTGTTTGGCCAGACGTACAACTACATGGGTTACCTGGGGGTCTTTGAGGTGGCCCGCAGGCTGACCCGCATACTGAAGAACACCAGTTATAGCAGAAACATCGTGAAACATGCCCGGTTGCCCTACCGCAAGGATTGGTATGACCAGGATCCGTTCTCCTATATCGATCAGGGTGTGGCAGATCAGGGTATGGCGCTCTAACACCCGCACGAGGCAACTCTTTGGCGGGAGACTTTCAGGAGGAAGGGCTGGATTCGTGCTTGATTGGCTGCACAAAGCAAACAACAAATTGCTCAGTTATTATTTCATCGTTCTGTTCTTTGTCTTATGGCAGGTGGCGCCGGTTGTCGGTTGGGCCAACCCCATCTTCATCCCACCGCTGTCCAAGGTGCTGAATGCCCTATGGACCTTGACACAAAGCGGGGCGATCTTTGTTGACATCTCGGTCAGCCTGGAAAGGGTCTTTGTGGGCTTCAGTATTGCAATCATCGTGGGGCTTCCATTAGGATTCATCCTGGGAGGATGGCTGCCCCCGGTAGAAAAATTTCTGCAGCCGCTGATGAATTTATGCGCTCAGATCAATATCGTAACCCTGCTGCCGCTTTTCATCGTCCTTTTCGGAGTGGGGGAGGGCGGAAAATACGGGGTCATCTTCTGGGCTTCTTTCTGGCCGATCTTGTTTACTACCATGGCAGGGGTAAAACAGGTCGATCCCCTGCTGATCAAATGTGCCAGGTCGATGGGAGCAAATGGAATTACCATATTTTTTAAAATAATTCTGCCGGGAGCGGCGCTGCAGATCTTTGCAGGAATCAAGATAGGCGCCACCATGGCTTTTATGCTGCTGATCGGGGCTGAAATGCTCGGCTCCAATGCGGGCATGGGCTGGCTGATCCGCAACTCGGAGGATAACTGGCAGATACCGAGGCTTTACGTAGGGCTGCTGACCATAGCCGTCGTCGGGCTGATCATCAACTATTTCTTCGAGTGGCTGGAGAGCACGCTCATTACCTGGCGCGAAGCGATGCCGGAAGCGACCAAATAATTATGAGATTGAAATTTTAAGCGGGTGAATATATGAGCAAGGCCTTGATCAAGATCCTGACCGGGATTAAAAGCTTGATATTCGGCAACCTGTCGGTGTTATTGACTATTGCTGCCTGGGAGGTGTTGCCAAGATATGGAATCTTGAATAAAGTGATTATCCCGCCGTTTTCTGCGGTAGCGCAGAAGGTCTATTCGCTGGCAATACAGGGTCAGTTATTTGGCAATATTGCAATCAGCCTGCAAAGAGCAGGACTCGGCTTTCTCATTGCCGCTGCAGCGGGGGTGACGGCAGGATTCTTGCTGGGGGGGATGTTCAGGATACTGGAAAAGCTGTTGTTACCATTGCTCAGGCTGCTGGAAAAAATCAATCCCTTTGCTCTATTTCCGGTTTTTATCTTGCTTTTAGGGATTGGCGAAGTGAGCAAGGTCTCCATGATCTGCTGGGTCAGCCAGTGGCCAATTATTTTCAATACCATCCTGGGCACCAGGGGAGTCGATCCGCTGCTGATCAAGACAGGGCGTTCCATGGGAGCAAGCGGCGTGACGATCTTTTTCAGGATCATCCTGCCGTCTGCCATGCCCAGTATCTTGAACGGTCTGAAACTCGGGGTGCAGACAGCATTTATCATGGTTATCTATGCCGAAATGCTGGGGGCAAGCAGCGGGATGGGGTGGTTGACGATCAATGCCCAGGAAACTTATAAGATGACCCAGCTTTTCGGTGCAACCGTGTGCGTTGCCATCATTGGCCTGCTGATCAACAAGATACTCCGGTTGATTGAAGGGCGAGTGCTGGTGTGGCGTCAGGCTGCTTTTGAGGGCAGGGAAAATTAAAAAAATAACAAGGAGCGGTGAACATGGCGGATAATAAGAGAAATGTCAGGCTGGCAATTATCGGGGCGATAGTGGTAGTGGTGGCGGTTGCCGTGGTTTTTGGCGCCCGTCTGGGGACAAGACAATTAACCAGTTCGAATAATGCCGATCTGATCCCGATCAAGGTGCAGACCTATAAAAATTGCGCTTCGACCGCCTGGGTCGTGGCCGACAAAAAGGGTTTCCTGGCCAAAGAGGGTATCAAACTCGTATATACCGGTGAGCTGCCTACCCCTGCGCAATCTCTCGCTGCCGTATTGAACGGGAATAACGATGTCGCGGTTGGCCAGCCCAATTTGCTGGCGATTGCCAGGTCGAACGGCGCCAACGTGACCGCTGTCGCCAGAAACCAGATCGAACCGCCCGCCAATGTCGATCCGGTATTTCGCCACATGAGATTTTACGTAAACCCCAAATCAGGGATCAAGACCGTCGCCGACCTGAAAAACTACAAGCCGGGACAGAAGATCAAAGTCGACGGCACCGCCAATAGCTGCAACCAGTTTCTTTTCAACACACTGCTCGATAAATACGGTGTGCCCAGGAACAGGCTGGAGTGGGAAACCTTTACCAACGATATTACAGTAGTTCAGTCAACCAGCCAGGGAATTCTCGATATTGCCGCTATCCATCCGCCTTACTACAAATCGTCCGATGAAGCCGGGCTGGTATTGATCGATGATTCCACCGATACCGATCTGGGGGCTTCAGCCGGGTCTGCCCTATATTTTTTCAGGGATGACTATATCAAGAACAACCCTGCAACAATCAGCAAGTTTGTCAAGGCGATGGTGGCCGCCCAGAAATGGAGCAACGAAAACCCCCAGGATGCCATAAAATTGACCGCAGATTGGATCAACGTCCCCCAGGTTGCCGGCGTGCATTATTTTGCCACCACCTCAGAAATAAAGGAAAGCGATCTGACTCCATGGATCAAGGACCTGGAGAATGCCGGAGCCCTCAAGCCGGGCCAGATCAAACCTGCAGACCTGATCACCACTCAATTCGAAAATGTGGCGCCTTAAGAGAGAGGCTTCAAATGCCCGGGGATAGCAGCCGCTCTTTTGGATAGCCGCATAACAAATGCAACAATATCAAGAGGGTAAATGCCCTCTTGATATTGTTGTTTCGACAGACCCTCATTTTTGATCAGCCTTTAGCAAAGAAGAAATATTCCTTTTCCTATTGACATTCCGGCCATTAGTTCGTATAATAACAAAAACATATTAAACATAGCATATTACTAGGGAAATATTAATAAATTAGTTTGGGGGAATGAAATGGGCGGTTTTAAAATTTTGGCCTGACCGGGCGACCGGTGGCCGGGTAGGTTGAGCTTGCCTGGCCCTTTAAGTTTCAAGAGGGTTTTGCGGAGTGGGGAGATGGATGACATGCCAATAACGACGCCTGATAGTGAACAGGGCTTTGATCACCTGATAAAAAAACATCCATGCTTTAACGGGGCGGCGCATTCCAAATACGGGCGCATTCATCTGCCGGTAAGCCCGGACTGCAATATCCAGTGCCGCTTCTGCAAACGTGGTTTCAACAAATGGGAGCAGCGGCCCGGGGTCAGCCGCATGCTGATGACGCCTGAAAACGCTTTGAAAACTGTTGCCAGAGCGCTCGATCTCTGCCCCGAGATTACCGTAGTCGGTGTTGCCGGACCAGGCGATACCCTGGCCACCGATCATGCCCTGGAGACCTTTGAGCTGGTCCACCGGAAATACCCCTACCTGATCAATTGTCTCAGCACAAATGGTTTGCTGCTTAAGGAGAAGGCCGGCAGGATTATCGACGCCGGTGTTAAAACCGTCACCGTCACCGTAAACGCCGTAGACCCTCAGATATTGCAAAATATTTGCGCCTATATCACATATAACAGCCAACTGTTAACCGGCCTGGCCGCCGCCCGCTGGCTGATTTTGGCCCAATTGGCCGGGATCGAAATAATTGTCAAGCTGGGGGCTATCGTAAAGATCAATACTGTTTTGATACCGGGCGTCAACGATAACAACATCGTGGATGTGGCGAGATTGACGGCCGATGTCGGGGCCTCCCTGATCAATGTCATTCCACTGATTCCCCAGCATGACCTGAGGTCTAACCGGGCGCCGGATTGTGAAGAGTTGAAAGCTGCACGGGCCGCGGCCGAGCAATATCTGCCGGTGTTCCGCCATTGCCAGCATTGCCGGGCTGATGCCTGCGGCATACCGGGATCCGGTAAAGATCTGGCTGAAAAATTGTACGACCAGCCAGAAGAGATCTTTTCGCATGGATAGGTCTTTACCAATACCAAATAGGTTCGCGGAGGAGTCAGATGGCCTTTAAGGTAGCTGTTGCCAGCAGCGATAACAAATTTGTCAACCAGCATTTTGGCCATGCCAGACAGTTTCTGGTCTATGAGATAGAGAGCGATAATTTTAAATACATCGAGACTAGGACCACTGACCCTCTGTGTGGGGACCAGGAACATGACGAGGACCGGCTGGGCAGGATTGCCGAGCTTCTTTCAGACTGCCAGGCAGTACTGGTTGCCAGGATCGGCCCAGGCGCCCTGGGGAAGTTGCAGTCCCGGGGGATTAAGGCGTATGTTCTCCCCCAATTTATAGATGATGCCCTGAGGACGCTTATTTCCTCCGCCAGACTAGGACAATAACATCAGGAGAGTGATGAATGCGTGGCTAAGAAAGCAAAGCAGATCGCCATCTACGGCAAGGGGGGAATCGGCAAGTCGACGACCACTTCCAATATCAGCGCCGCCCTGGCGAAGGCCGGTTACAAGGTGATGCAGTTTGGCTGTGACCCCAAAAGCGACTCCACCAATACCCTGCGGGGGGGCAGGTACATCCCTACCGTGTTGGATACCCTCAGAGAGAAAAGGACAGTCAGGCCAGAAGAGGTGATCTATGAAGGTTTCAGCGGCGTTTACTGCGTGGAGTCGGGCGGACCGGCGCCTGGCGTGGGTTGTGCCGGCCGGGGGATCATCACGGCGGTGCAGCTGTTGAAACAACTGCGCGTATTCGAGGAACTGGATCTGGACATAGTTCTGTATGACGTTCTAGGTGATGTGGTTTGCGGCGGTTTCGCGATGCCGATCCGGGAGGGAATTGCAGAACACGTGTTCACAGTATCGTCGTCTGACTTCATGGCGATCTATGCGGCCAACAACCTGTTCAAGGGGATCAAAAAGTATTCCAATGCCGGCGGCGCCCTGCTGGGCGGCCTGATCGCCAACTCTATCAATGCCCCGTATGCTGTGGAGATTCTGGATGACTTCGTGGCCAAGACGCACACCCAGATTGTTGGTTACATACCGAGGTCGGTGACGGTCACCCAGAGCGAGCTGATGGGAAAAACCACTATCGAAGCTGTTCCAGAGTCAGAGCAGGCCAAGATTTATACCAAATTGGCCCACACAATTTTCGAGCATGAGGTATCTCAGGCCCCCTCTCCCCTGGAGGTTAAGGAATTGAGAGAATGGGCGGCCGGGTGGGCAGATCAGCTTCTGGCTGTGGAGACTGGAGAGGTCAGGGGGGCTGCTGCCAGCATATAGAGCAAGCAATTGTCAATTGAGGTGTTTAGATTTAAAAAATAAGGAGGCATTATCATGGCAAGAATTGCTAAAGACGTTACCGAGTTAGTTGGCAATACCCCACTGGTAAGGCTGAACAAGATAACCGCGGGCCTGGAAGCCGAAGTTGTCGGCAAAGTGGAAGCTTTTAACCCGGCAGGCAGCGTCAAGGACCGGATCGGCTACAGCATGATCCAGGATGCCGAGGACCGGGGCGTGATCAACAAGGATACGGTGATCATCGAACCGACCAGCGGCAACACCGGTGTCGCCCTGGCCTTCGTGGCTGCCGCCAAAGGCTACCGGTTGATCCTGTTAATGCCGGAAACATTCAGTGTTGAGCGGCGCAATCTGTTCAAGGCTTTTGGGGCCGAACTGGTGTTGACCCCGGGCGCCGAGGGCATTAAAGGGGCTGTCCGGAGGGCTGAGGAACTGGCCGCCCAGACCCCTAATTCATGGATACCGCAGCAGTTTAAAAATCCGTCCAATCCCGAGATCCATAGAAAAACCACCGCGGAGGAGATCTGGAGAGACACGGACGGCAAGGTGGATATCGTGATCAGCGGTGTCGGTACCGGCGGTACCATTACCGGAATCGCAGAAGTGATCAAGCCCCGCAAGCCAGGGTTTCAGGTTATTGCCGTCGAATCTTTCGACTCCCCCGTGTTATCGGGAGGCAGCCCCGGACCCCACAAGATCCAGGGCATCAGCCCCGGATTCGTGGCCGACGTCTTGAACCTGAAGATCGTCGATGAGATCTTCAAGGTCAAGAATGAGGAAGCGTTGGAAACCGGCCGCCGGCTGGCCCGTGAAGAGGGCTTGCTGGTGGGAATCTCCTCAGGCGCCGCCGCCTTCGCCGCCATCAGTGTGGCCAAGCGACCGGAGAACAAGGGCAAGCTGATCGTGGCGATTCTGCCGGATACCGGAGAGCGGTACCTGAGCACAGCCTTATATCAGGAACAGTAATAACTCAGGATTAAAGAGGATAGCGATGACGTCGACGGTACTGCTTCTCAACCACATCAAAATGTTGTCTTGGAAATGGGAGAGGTAGGGGGCTGTCGACGTCTCGCGCTATGCCTTGGCGCCAGCGGGCAATGGCCAGAGGGCTTGTCGATTGGAATAAACCTGGTTGCCTGCTTGTATTGGATATAAACGAATAGGGGGAGATGAAATAGTGGCGAGAATAGCCAACGATATAACCGAGTTGATTGGGAACACCCCTCTTTTGAAACTGAACCGGGTGACTGCAGGTCTTGAGGCCAGAGTGGTAGTCAAAGTGGAATCTTTCAATCCGGCCGGCAGCGTCAAGGACCGGATCGGCTATAGCATGATCAAGGATGCGGAGGAAAGAGGCCTGATCAAGCAGGACACGGTGATCATCGAACCGACCAGCGGAAACACCGGTATTGCCCTGGCGTTTGTTGCCGCCGCCAAAGGCTACAGGCTGATCCTGACCATGCCCGATACCATGAGTATCGAGCGCCGGAATTTATTGAAGGCTTATGGGGCGGAACTGGTGCTGACGCCAGGAGCTGAAGGAATGAAGGGCGCCGTGCGCAAGGCTGAAGAATTGTCCGCCCAGACTCCGAACTCTTTTGTACCCCAACAGTTCAAGAACCAGGCCAATCCGGAGATTCACAGGGCTACCACTGCTGAGGAAATCTGGCGGGATACCGATGGGAAGATCGATATTTTGGTAGGCGGCGTCGGCACCGGCGGTACCATCACGGGTGTTGGCGAGGTGATCAAGCAGCGGAAACCGGAATTCAAGTTGGTTGCGGTAGAGCCTTTTGACTCTCCGGTCTTGTCTGGAGGCGCTGCCGGACCCCATAAGATTCAAGGAATCGGTCCGGGTTTCGTGCCCGATGTCTTGAATCTCAAGATCGTGGATGAGATCTTCAAGGTCAGGAACGAGGAAGCTTTTGAGATTGGCCGCCGCCTGGCCCGTGAGGAAGGCCTGCTGGTGGGCATATCTGCTGGCGCTGCAGTCTTTGCGGCCATCAAGGTGGCCCAGAGGCCGGAAAATAAGGGTAAGCTGATCGTGGTGATCTTGCCGGATACAGGCGAGCGGTACCTGAGTACGGCCCTGTTCCAGGAATTATAAAGGAAACTTCCGTCAGGCCGGGTTTTCACAACTGAAGTTTAGCTGACTTATCCCGTCGGGTTACCCGTTTTAACGGCGGGCGCCTGCATTGCGGGCGCCCGCCTGGCTTAATGCCGCTTACCTGGGCCGTTTTCTTCCAGGTATGGCATTGGCTCGGATACGGTGCTTCTACCTAAACGGTGGGTGCTTTAGTGGTGGCTAGCCATCGGATAATTGCTTACGGAGTTTTTATGGGAGAGGGATGAATATGCCTCCAAAAGAACAGCTTTTGAAGGAGTTATCGGATGCCGTGGTGGGGATGGATGAGGATCGAACCGTAGCCACCTCGCAGGCGGTGTTGGAGAACGGGATCGATGCCTATGAAGGCATCTCACAGGGTCTGGCGGACGGGATGGACCGGGCCGGACAGCTTTTTGAGCAGGAGGAGTACTTCATACCGGAATTGCTGATGTGCTCCGATGCCATGTACGCAGGTTTGGATGTTCTGAGGCCTCATTTGAAAACCGTCGCCGATGGCGAGAAACGGCGGTTTGTGATCGGCGTGATCGAGGGGGACACCCACGATATCGGGAAGAATCTGGTCAAGATCATGCTGGAGACAGCAGGCTTCGAGGTCATCGACCTGGGGCGGGATGTCCCGGCCCAGGAGTTTGTTGACCGGGCAAAATCAGTGGGAGCCGATTTTATCGGTATATCCACCCTGATGACCACCACCATGGACGGGATCCGGGAAGTGTTCAGCCTGCTGGAGCGGGAGCAGATCAGGGACCAATTCAGGATCATGGTGGGGGGAGGGCCTATCTCCCAGGGTTTTGCAGACCGGATCGGGGCAGACGGCTATGCGGTGAATGCCGCCGAAGCGGTCAGGGTGGCCAGAAAGCTGTTGGGGAGTGACTGATC
>JAHFCR010000027.1:31030-36998 GCA_023249405.1 Peptococcaceae bacterium
GATCTGCTACAGGCCAAGCAGATGGTCGGGGACCGGGTACGCCTGATGGGCAACGTCAGGCCGTCCGAGGTGATGCTGGAAGGCGATCCGGCTGCTGTGCGGACGGCGGTTCGCGATTGCGTCCACAAAGCGCATGACAACCCCAGGGGCTATATCGTGGCTTCCGGCTGCAGTCTGCCGACGGAAAGCCCCTTTGTTAATATCCAGGCGATGCTGGATGCGGTGCGAGAGATCGGCTATCCGGTGCGGGAAGAGGAGTTGGGAAGAGAATGAGCACGGTGAATGGCTTGACCGCCAGAGAACGGCTAGTGGGAATATTGCGCCACCGCCAGATCGATCGGCCACCGGTGATCTGTCCCGGCGGAATGATGAACGCCGCCATCGTGGACGTGATGAACAGAACCGGTCATAATCTGCCGGAAGCGCACTCCGATGCGGTTTTAATGGCTGAGCTGGCTGGCGACGTATATCAGCAGACCGGATTTGAGAACCTGGGCATTCCCTTTTGTTTGACCGTGGAGGCGGAGGTGCTAGGCAGCACCATCAATATCGGCGACCTGGCCTGCGAGCCTAAAATTGCCAGCGAGGCCTTTTCTTCTACTGCCCAGGTGGCGTTTAAGGACCCGGATGAATTGCTCTCGGCCGGCCGGATCCATACGGTCGCCGCCGCAGCTGCTATCCTGGCCGATCGGTATCCGGATGTACCGGTGATCGGGAATGTTACCGGACCGATCAGCACCACGGCCTCCATTGTCGATCCGATGCGCTTTTTAAAGGAACTGGCCAAGGATAAGGCCAACGCCCACCGGGCGATCAGTTACGTGACTGATTTTCTGTGCCAATACGCCCAATTGTTGCTTGATCATGGCGTGACGCTGATCACGATCGGCGATCCCACGGCGACCGGGGAGATTCTGGGACCGAGGTTTTTTGAGGAATACGCAGTGCGCTATCTGAACCGGTTGATCGATACAGTGCATGCAGCCGGTGGGTTAATTATCGTACACATCTGCGGCAATATAAACTCTGTTAAGAATTTCATTCCGGAGATCAGATCGGATGCTATCAGCACTGACGCCATGGTCAACCTGCGATCGTTAAAGGAAGAGTATCCGCAGCTTACAACGATGGGGAACCTGAGCACCTACCTGCTGCAGTTCGGTTTCCCCGACAAGATCGCCACGCAGGCGCACAGGCTGGTTCAGGACGGGATCGATATTATCTCACCGGCTTGCGGCCTGAGCACATCAACTCCCCTGGAGAATATCCGGGCGATGACTGAGGCGGTCAAGGAGTGCGCATCCGATTTCGCCGGGGGTTCCGCAAGCGATACCGGCAATAGTATGGAGTGGGAGGTTGTACGGTGAAACCCAAGGATAATGTCCTGGAGACTATCAGGCTTGGCAAACCGAGCCGGGTAGCGGCAGTGCTTTTTTCCGGCGGGGCCTGGACCTTCAACAACAGGGGCCTGACACTGGAACAGGCGGTTGCCAGTCCTGACCTGATGGCGCAGGTGATCGTGGAGACCAACGCCAAGGCGCATTCAGATATAGTCTGGGCCGGCTCCGGATTCAACAACCTGCCGGTTCGGGCGCTAGGCGGCAAGATCAAGTTCAGGGTGAAGGGTACCATGGATGTCCAGGAGCCCTTGCTGAAGACCGCCGCAGACATCGACCGGATCGATCTCGACCGTCTGGGAGAGGACGAGGGCATAAACAATATCTGGGAGACCACGGCCCTGCTTGACCGGGCGATCGGCGATCAGGTGCTGATCGGCGCCTGCGGCTGGGGCCCATTCACGCTGGGGGCACAGTTTTATGGCACTGAGAGGCTGATGTCCGCTATCTATAAAGATAGACCGGCGGTGCGGGCGGTGCTGGATTTTGCCGCCGAAGCCTCTTTCCGTTACTACGAGGCCTACAGGAAAAAAGGGGCGCGCATCATCTCCGTGGCCGAACCCACAGCCTCCGGAGACCTGATCTCCAGGGAGCACTTTGAAGAGTTTGCCATTCCCTATCTGACAAAGTTTATTAAAAAGTCCAAGGAGGCCGGGTCGTTGAACCTGGTCCATATCTGCGGCAACACCACCAGCCGCCTGGACCTGATCCCCGGCACCGGAGCGGATGTTTATTCCGTCGATTACAAGGTGGACCTGGCCCGGGTCAGGGATGTTTTTGGGAACAGACTGGCTTATGCCGGGAATATCAATCCGGCCGGGATCCTGGTCAACGGTACTCCTGACGAGGTGGCGGCTGCGGCCCGGGAGTGTATTGCCAAATCCGGCGGGCAGGGCAACTTTATCATGATGCCGGGCTGTGACCTATCTCCGTCGGTTCCACTGGCAAACATCCGGGCGATGATCGAGACTGCCTTAGATAGTCCCTTGCAGTAGAATTACAATCGATATTTCAGCAAATGACCCTTAGGAGGGGATTACTTGAGTTATTTGGATCAGAAAGAGCCGCCCAGAAGAGAGGACCGTCTCAAGGCTTGCATTGCCTATGGCGGCAGCATCTGCGGTATGGCTGACCGGCAGAAGCGATGCCTCCAGGATGATGGTGAACGATGCTTCACCCAGGGCTCGATCTGCCTGCTGTTGCCGGGAATAGCCATATTGAACAGCATTCCCGACAGCGTGACGTTGCTGCACGGAGCGATCGGTTGCGGGTCCTGCGCCCACTCCCAGAACGCCAACGTTCGCTCAGGGAGCGGACTGCGCCGCGGCAAGGTCAAAGATGCCCTGTGGCTGTCCACGGCCCTGAACGAGACCGACGTCATCGGCGGAGGGGAAGCCAAGCTGACGGAGGCGATCCGGGAAGCCGACCGCCGTTACCGGCCATCGGCAATCTTCGTAGTCTCCAGTTGCGTGCCGGGCATTATCGGCGACGATATCGAGGGTGTGGTCGAGCGGGTGCAACCACAGGTGAACGCCAGGATCGTGCCCATTCACTGCGAGGGGTTTAAAACCAAGGTTTGGGCGACTGCCTATGATGCCATCTATCACGGTATCGGCAGGGTATTGCTGGGCGAGCCCGAGGAATACCAGCCGGTGCTGGTCGACGAACTTGGTGAGTTGAAGGAAAAATACCGGCTCAGCCGTACGGTCAACTTGATGAATGTCTCCTCTATGGGCCGGGGGGATGAGCAGGAACTGGCGCGCCTGTTGCGCTCCCTGGGACTGGATGTCAATATCTTTCCGGTCTTTGCTCATCCCGAGGAGATGTATAAGGCGACCCAGGCCGCCGTATCCGTCAGTGTCTGCCCCACCCATGACGATTACTTCCTCAAATATTTGCAGGAGAAGTTTGGCGTTCCCTACATCATCAAGCATATGCCGATCGGGATCGCCAACACCGGCAACTGGATCCGTGAGGTGGCCGACTTCTTTGGCTTCCAGGCGCAGGCGGAAAAACTGATCGCTACGGAAGAAGAAGAGGTGCAGGCGGCCCTGGAGGAGTTCCGGCCGGTCTTTGCCGGCAAGAAAGTATTCGTCAGCGCCGGCGAATTCAGGGCTCTGGCCACCACCCAGTTGTTGGCGGAACTGGGGTTCAAAATAGTGGGTATCCGCTCCTTCCATCATGATGAGTTTGCCGAAGAGGAGTATCCGAAGCTGGCGGCTTACGGCGAGGATTTCCCCTTTAGCATTGCCAACGCCCAGCCCTTTGAAGAGGCCAATCTGCTGCAGCGGACCAAGCCCGACCTGTTCCTGGGGCACTGGTGCAGCAATGCCACTGCCACCAAGCTGGGGATCGCCACACACGTCATCTACAACACCGGTCTGAACTACATCGGCTATCAGGGGGCTTACGAGCTGGCCCGCCGGCTGTACCGGCAATTGAAAAATCCCTCATTCAGCAAAAAGTTGAGCAGGTACGCCCGCCTGCCTTATACGAAACAGTGGTATGAAGCCGATCCGTTCAAGTATATCAAAGCAGTGGGGAGTGAGCCGAATGTCTAGCTTTATCGAACGGCCGCGCTACCTGTGCCCCCTCGGCGGCGCTCTGATGGCGGTCACTGCCATCCCCCGCGCTATTCCCATCATTCACGCTGCAGTCGGATGCGCCGGAAACATCATCTGGGGGCAGAATGGGGGCGGCGGCCTGCAGGTAGGCGGTTATTGCGGTGGACTGAGCATGCCCAGTTCCAATGTGCAGGAACGGGAGGTAGTCTTTGGCGGTGGTGAGCGGTTGCGGGAGGAGATCCGCAACACGCTGGAGGTCATGGACGGCGATCTGTTCTTCGTGCTCACCGGCTGCGTCACCGAGGTGATCGGTGACGATATCAAAGCGGTGGTAAAAGAGTTTCAGGATGAGGGCGTGCCGATTACCTTTGCCGAAACCGGCGGTTTCAAGGGCAACTCCTACTACGGATACGACCTGGTGCTGCAATCGCTGTTCCGGAATTACATCCGGCGGGATGCGCAGAAGACGGCGGGGAAGGTAAACCTGTTCGGAATACCGCCCTTTATGGATGTCTTCTGGCGTGGCAACCTGGATGAATTGCGGCTGCTGTTGCAAAAGCTTGGCCTGACAGTGAACACCTTCTTCACCGCCGCGGATTCGCTGGAGGGGATAAAAAATGCTGCCGAAGCGGAACTGAATATTGTGGTGTCAGATGTCTATGGGGTAGAGGCGGCCGAAGTATTTAAAGAATTGTACGGCACGCCTTACATAGCCCTGTCGCTGCCGGTGGGCCCGGCAGCGACGGATCTCTTCCTGCGCCAGGTAGGAGATGCCCTGTCCCTGGACAGGCAGAGCATAGAGCAGGTCGTCGAGCAGGAAAACAGGCTCTACTATCATTACCTGGACCCGCTCGCCGAGTGCTATAACGATCTGGATCTACAGCGCTACAGCGTGGTCGTAGGTGATGCCAATTATGCCGTGGCCATCACCAAATTCCTGGCTGATGACCTTGGCTGGCTGCCGGAACTGGCCGTCTGCACCGATCCCCTGGAAGAAAGCCAGCAACAGCGACTGGCGTCAAGGTTAGCCGGACTGGAGTCCGGTATCCAGCCCCATGTTGTCTTTGAGACCGATACCAGCGAGATTATCAATCACCTGAACCAGCGCTGGCCGCACAACAAGAGCCAGAAGTATTACAATGCCTTCAGCCCGGCATTCGTGGTAGGCAGCTCCCTTGACCGGGAACTGGCCATCTCACTGGGCGCCCCGCACCTCAGTGTGAGTTTTCCGGTTGCCAACCGGGCGGTGCTGGATCGGGGTTATTCCGGTTACCGCGGTGGCCTATGCCTGATCGAAGATTTACTGAGCGCAGCTATCGCCGGCAGGTAGAGGCGGTTGAGATGCCGGGCAATAGCGGAGTCAAAAGACTATTGGACTTGAATTGCCGTGTAAGATATTGCCATGTGAAAAATCTATTGACAGGGAAGAAGGAAATGGTATCATAAATTAAAAGTATTCATATCAATATAGTAGGAAATAAAGTTAGGGGGAGGAAGCCGGCCATGGGAGTTGGACCTTTGCTTATAGAAAGAGAAAAGGAAGATTTAAAAGCTATATCCGGGTTGCCCTGGATCAGAGGGCTGCTTTTGTTGCTGAAAGACCTGCGGTATGGAAGTGTTACCCTAGTGGTTCAAGATGGCAAGGTAATCCAGATAGAAAAAGTAGAAAAAGTGAGACTCTGCTAGCGCACACATACGGCGTTTATTATGACCGCAACGCTTCCCCCAAACAGATTTTACAACTAAAGCTGTCTCGCTCCCTTTTCATAAAGCAAAACTTGCATCAGATGGGGTCAAAACCCCATCTGATGTTTAGTTGAGCCGATCCCGCCGGGGTACCCTCTGGGTCGGGCACTCGGCTAACCGCCTTATCCCCCCGCTTACAGGAGCGGGGGGATAAGGCGGTTAGCTATCGGATAAAAATAGCCCGGGTCTGGGTAAATTAGACCCGGGCTATTTTTATCTTTTGCATTGAAGCTATGTGATGGGGTGACGTGATGGACCTCA
>JAHFCR010000028.1 GCA_023249405.1 Peptococcaceae bacterium
GCGCCGTTCATGCCCTTCCATTTCTCAAACAGGGCCTCCAGCGCCTCGGCCTGCTGATCCGCAGTGGGTTCGGTGCAGCCGCAATCAGCCATTTAAACTCCCCTCCCTTCTTGACTTGGCTTGACTTGTTTGATGGTATAGGTGGTTATTACCTGTTCCCGGATGAAAGGGACAGGACTTTCTTCACCTCCCGGTACTTTTGTGCCTTTACCATAAAAATTTAGACTCTTCCCCAAAAAATTTTATTCGACAATGATTTAAAAAAACCTCCTTCACGGGGTAAATATCTGCCGTTAAAATAACTTTTGGTTAAGATAATTTTGTTTGCTTATCAACCAAGACAACGTCTTGCCTGCAATTCCCAGTTGATCGCCTATGTAAACCATGGCATAATTGCCACGAACCATAGATATTGCCGAATCCGTGCTCTTATGCCAGGGAGCGCGGTACGGGGGAACCATTTTAGTGGTTGGTGGCCGTACTTAATGGTTGGAAAGAAACCTGCATTCAGGTTCTAACGACCAGCGGCTCACGACCAACGACCATGAGGGGTGAATCCCCGATTTTTAGCGTCCATGCGCCAACTTGTTGCATGACTAGCAGATGTCTGTGGTCTAATGCAGGAGGCGCAATCAGGCACTGAAGATCAGGGTAGGGGCTTACCTTTCTACCGAACCCATCAGCTTACCCCGGAGGCAATGAAAGGGAGGAGAAATTTTGCGTAAAGTTTTAGGCATTGCTTTCGGCGTGCTCTTCTTTTATCTTGCCTTAAGCGGAACCAGTTCCGCCGCCACCTACACCGTCCAACCCGGCGACACATACTACCTGATCGCCCAACAATACGGCCTGACCGCCGACCAGTTGGCGGCCGTCAACGGACCCGCCGGCAGCAGTCTGTGGCCCGGCCAGGTGCTGACCATTCCCAGCGTTAAACAGTATACGGCAGTGGCCGGTGATTGCCTTTATCAGATTGCCCAAAAATATGGGACGACTGTTAACAACCTGATCGTCCTGAATCATCTCTCCGCTGATAGCCAGGGCAATGTGGCCATCTATCCGGGACAGGTGCTGCTGCTGGCCAACGGCAGCGGGTCGGGAATCGCCGAGGCCGGCAGTGCCGGATCCGGAACCCAGCAGTACACGGTCAGGGACGGGGACACCCTCGACCAGATCGCCCGGCAAAATAGCGCTAGCATCGACGCTATCGTCGCTGCCAATGGTTTAACCGATACCACGATCTATCCGGGGCAGCAACTGGTGCTGCCGGATGGCGGGTCTAACCCGCAGGCATCACGGGCCGGGCTTACCGCCAACGATACCTACGTGCTGGCCCAGCTGATCAGCGCCGAGGCCGGCGGAGAACCCTTTGAGGGACAGGTGGCGGTGGGAGCCGTAGTACTCAACCGGCTGCTCAGTCCGAATTTCCCCAAGACCATCAAAGACATCGTCTTTCAGCACGATAATGATACCAGCACCTACCAGTTCGAGCCGGCGCTCAACGGCACCATCAATGAACCGCCCTGCTCGTCAGCCATCCGCGCCGCCTATGCCGCCCTCACCGGATGGGATCCCACAGCGGGAGCGCTATATTTTTACAACCCCCAGAAGGCTGAGAGCTCCTTCTTTGATTCCTGGCTTACCTATCTCACGCATATTGGCAACCATCTTTTCTACAAATAAGACAACCCTGATTCCTGCCCCCTGTCATACATATAGAAAGAGCCCCGGCATGGGGCTCGGACTGTCGGCCAGTAAAGGTCGACAGTTTTTTTGTCAGTCTTATTAGTCAATAGGGATTAGACCGTCTCTGTCACACAGGCACGATATTTCCCTTCGTTATCGCTTGAAGGTGAGTATACGACCGGCCCAACAAGTCGCGCCCCCGGTTGTCGAAGGCGATGCCCGGCAGCAGCAGCAGGTCATAGTCCCGCTCAGACTGGCGCCTGATGGCCCTGATGGCAGAGGCAAAGTCAAGAGTGGTCAGCAGTCCGGCAGCAGCTATGGAACCACCGAAAAAGTGATTGGGCACAGCCGCCAGATGCACCTCCCCACAGGCTCTTCTCCTCCACTCGGGGAGCACCATATGCAGCCAGGGGAAGCCCCAGACAGAGGTCAGAATGAGGACCCGCCGGGCCTGATGGCGGCGGATCACCCGGGTGGCGCTCTCCACCAGGTTCCAATCCAGGTCGTAATGCATCACCAGGCCCGATCTGCCGGATCTCTTCTTGAAAATAGAGCAGGAGTTGCTGGCAGTAAGCAATCCGGGCCTGACAACATCCAGCACCGGATGCGCAAACCGTTCTGCCAGCCGGAAGGCCTCAGTCCTGCAGCGCACCGGCCTGCCGCATACGGCCGTGATCGTGTCTCCGGCCTGCAGTCCCGCCCATGCAGCCGGGGAGCCGGCGATCACCCCGGCGATCTCGGCTTTCAGAGATTCTCCGGCCTCAATCGGAGGCGGCTCCAGCAGCAGGGGGGTACGCAGGCGTTCCTGCTGCTGCCGCACCCACAGGCGCAACTGCCGGTATGCCTCCTCGGGGTGGAAACGCAGCCAGGATGGCGCCAGTTTGGTGAACCCGGGCAGGAAGATCCGGATGGTGGCCACACCCTGGTCCTGTAAAAATCTGCAGGTATCTTCGAGGTCAGGCCAGCCGACCAGGTGCGGCATGGCCACCAGGCTGCCATGGTACTCGATGCCGGCCTCGCCGAGCAGGCGGGCGGCTTCCAGGGCGCGGTCCGGTTCCCGGTCGCCCATCAGCAGGTATCGCCCTTCAGGAGTGGCGCTGTTCAAAGAAAGGTTGACAGACAGTGGCTCCAGGTCTGCCAGCCGGTTTACGGCAGCGCGGTTCAGCAAGGTGCCATTGGTGGTGATCTGCAGCGGAGTAGCAGGGTGGCACTCTCGGACCGCCTCCAGCACCTGCCAGATCAGCGGGTGGGTGAAGGGCTCGCCTTCATTGATCCGGGTGGCCGCCTCGCCGATAATGATCTTCCGCCGGGAGTCGAGGCAGGGAATCAGTCCCTTGACCAGGGACAGGGGTAGATGAGAGACTGCGTAGATCTGAACACCTCTGGGGTTCTGGATGTTGCTGCAAAAGACGCACCTGAGATTGCAGGTGGAGGTGAGTGGCAGGACATTCTCCCTGTAGGCCGCCGACCATAAGATATACGGATACATATCTTAATTGTCCGGGTGCAGATCGGAGGCGGCCGGATCGATCGCTTTCCGCGACAGGTACCAATAGAAGGCGCCTCCGGCTACGGCAATGCCTAAAGCCGCCAGGGAAGCCGTACCACCTCCCCAGAAGGTGCTATTCTCCCGGAAATATTCGATCACGGAGCGAGTAAGACCGTAAAGAATGAACAGAGAGGCCACGACCTGCCCCCGGAACCGGATGCGGGATGAGACAAACTCCAGGATAATGAAAATCAGCAGCCCGGCGGCGACTGAAAATAACTGGGTCGGATAGCGGGCGAGATCATCCACTGCCGGGAAAACGACCCCCAAGGCCCCACTGGTCGGCCGGCCATAGCAGCAGCCGTTGAAGAAGCAGCCGAAGCGACCGATGGCATAGCCCAGCATCACACTGGGCGTTGCCAGATCGAAGAAGGCCAGAACGGGGATTCTGGTCTTGCGCAGATAGACGATAGCGGCGATCAGGCCGAGCGCCAACGAACCGTAAAAAGCCATCCCGCCCTGCTGCAGCATGAATATCTGCAGGGGATGGCTAAAGTAGTAACCGGGGTCGTAAAGAAGGATGTAAGCCAACCGTGCCCCGACGATGCCGGCGATCACCTCCAGGAGCACGAAGTCGATCACCAGCTGCGACGATGCCCCTTTCTTTTCAACCTTCCGGGCCAGCCACAGGGTGGCCGCCAGGATGCCCAGGGCCACAAAAAAGCCGTAGCTGTACACTCGCAGCCAACCAATTTGAAATAAAATAGGACGCATAACAGGACCGCCTTTTTAAATAAATTTTCAGACAATCCACATATCCACAGAGTTATCCACAGGCGTCAAGGAGCTTTTGTTAAGATAATGTAAAGATTATCCCCACAATCAACAAGTCTCAATTGGAGCATTTAGGTTTTGAGTGCCATCATCATGGGCTCGGGACTCCCATGCCAATGATGTCATAGTCCCAACCTTCAGTGTTGGCGCACCAGAGGATAGTTGGCAAAAGCCTCCTGATTCAACGCCGCAAAACGCTGGGCCAGAAAATAGTAGTAACCGGCGCAGGCAACCATAGCCGCGTTGTCGGTACAAAGTTCTTTGGGAGGAAAATAGCAGTTGAACCCTTCACGTTCGGCCCTCGACTGGAGCAGGTTGCGGATCGTAGAGTTGGCGGCCACCCCTCCGGCCAGGGCAATTTTAGAGACTCCGTTCTGGCGGGCTGCGGCCAGGGCCTTTGCCGCCAGGACATCCGCTACCGCCATCTGAAAGCTGGCAGCCACATCCTCCGCCCGGGCTTGTCCGCCACGCTTCAGATAATTTTGTACGGCCGTCTTCAATCCGCTGAAACTGAAATCCAGGCTGCCCTCACCCAGCCAGGCCCTGGGAAAAGCTACGGCCTGGGGATCGCCGCCCTGGGCCAGGACCTCCAGGTTGGGACCGCCGGGATAAGGCAACCCCAGGAGGCGGGCCACCTTGTCAAAAGCCTCGCCGGCGGCATCATCCCGGGTAGCTCCAAGCATTTCGTATACCAGGTGTTCCCGTACCAGGACGAGCGAGGTGTGCCCCCCGGAGACGATCAGCGTGATGAACGGGGGACGCAGATCGGGATAGGCTAAAAAATTAGCGCACAGGTGGGCTTCCAGATGGTGCACCGCCAGCAACGGGATCTGCTGCGCATAAGCGTAGGCCTTGGCAGAGGCCACCCCAACCAGCAGGGCCCCGATCAATCCCGGACCAGCGGTGACCGCCACTCCGCTCAGGTCGCCAAAACCCAGACCGGCGCCGGACAGAGCGGCGGCAACCACCTCGGTGACCTTTTCCAGATGCTGGCGCGAAGCAACCTCCGGCACTACGCCTCCATATTGCCGGTGGATGGCGATCTGCGAGGCAATGACATTGGAAGCCACGGCCTCTCCGTCTCTGACGACAGCCGCAGCAGTCTCGTCACAGCTTGTCTCAATGCCCAGAATATAAACAGGCAACAATGGCTCTCCTTGTCCCTCCAGCCCGTCGGCGATGACGGGTGCTATCTCCTTGCGCTAGAGTTTTTTCGGTTGACTAAAGATCTCCAGGTCATCAGGGTTTTTGCCGGACTGCCCGGCCCAGTCCTGCTGCTCTTCATTCTTTTTCTTCTGCTTATCCTTTGAGGATTGCTGTTTCTTGTCTGCCATTGGTGACGCCTCCTATTGCAGCGTTACTAGCAGTTATTAGTATGCCTTTTTTGCAGGATTCCATCAGCGCTGCCAGACCAGGCGTTCCATCAAGGACTTCGGTGATATTTTCTTGACTTCGGAGGCGGGCAATTCCAGTTTGCAATCGAAATAGATCAGGTCGCTCTCCTGCGCATCCGGCAACAATGCCCGCGGCCAATGGGCCACCAGGCCCTCATCTCCCAGCAATACCACCACCAGATCCCCTTCGATCCGGTCGACCACACCTCTAATGACCACTGCCATCATCCTTCCATAATGCATCTATATCTTCTTGCGCCCCATCCCCTAATCAGAGGACAGGGCCTATCTACCATTTTGATTTGTGGACGCGTGAGGTGCAATCCTCCGGCAAGATATTGAGCAGCATCACCAGGGCATCCTCCCGGGTCTCCAGATAGTAGTTCTTGCGGCAGCCAATCTGGCGAAAACCCATCTTCTTGTACAGGCAACGGGCAGCAGCATTGGATGGCCGGACTTCCAGGATCACAGTGGAAGCCCCGCGATCGCGCGCCTGGCTGATAATGTTATCCATGAACGTCTTGCCCAGGCCCTGGCTGCGCCAATCCGGATGCACGGCAATCGTGGTGATATGGGCCTCACCGGAAAAAAGCCACATTCCGGAGTATCCCACCACCTTGTCCTCATGCACGGCGACATAATAGACCGCAAATTTGTTTTTCAGCTCGCTGAGGAAGGCATATTCTGCCCACGGCGTCGGAAAGGAAGCATTTTCGATCGCCAGGATCTGTGTGATATCGCCCTTCTCCATAAGACGAAGCCCGAACTCCACTGTTCCATCCACCTCTATGCGCGCCTGATGGCTGGCGGCTTCACATAAAGCGCCCGCACTGCCGGCTGTCTGGCATCATCTCGCCGCTCTTGCAGGGCGGCCATCCCCATGAAGGCAATCAGGGCTGCCCGGGGCCATATCTGGGCCGGTTCCGCCAGGATGGCCCGGTCGCCCAGGGCCTCCCGGATCAGGCTCCACCAGGTCACGGCCCCCTCGCCGGTAAAGGTGATCCCGGCCTGCAACTCGCCTCGCAGGCGGTCGACCAGCTGCCGGGGATCCAGGGCCAGGTAGCCGCTGAGCCGCTTCATTCCCGTTCCGGAACTCGTATAAAAGGAGGCGTAGACCTCCTGAGCCCTTGCGGGCAGGACCGTACAGACCAGTCCGGATGTTCCATGCAGCCCCTGGGCCAGGGCATCCAGGGTAGGAATCCCGGTCAGGGGCTTCCCCAAGACATGCGCCAATGCTTTGGCAGTCGCCAGGCCGACCCGCAACGATGTAAAAGAGCCCGGTCCCACAGCCACAGCCAGGGCGTCAACTTCTTTAACGGTAATTCCCAGGTCCTTCAGGATCCGGTCGATCACGGGAAGCAGGTGCTCCATGTGGCCCTGACTGGTATGGAAGCTCGCTTCCCCCAATATGCGCCGGTCGGACACGACCGCCGCTGAAACTACAGCTGTTGAGGTTTCTATGCCGAGAACTCGAATCGCTGCTCCAGCTCCTTAATCAGCATTTCATAGCGGCTGCCATGAGGCAGGAACTGTAGCCTCCGGGCATCATCCGACTGCCCTACCGGATCGATGCGCACCTCCAGAAACTCCCCCGGAAGCGCATCGGGGATCAGATCGCCCCACTCGATGAGCACAATGCCCTGCCCCTGCAGGTAATCATCCCATCCGATCCCGTCCAGATCCCCAATCGAGCGTAGACGGTAGAAATCACAGTGAAAGACCGGGTACTTACCCCGGTACTCCTGAACAATCAAAAAAGTAGGGCTGGAAACACCATCACAGCCCAGCCCCCTGCCCGCGCCGCGCACGAAGACAGTCTTGCCGGCCCCCAGATCCCCTACCAGCGATAGCACGTCGCCGGGAGCCAGTCGCCGTCCCAGTTCCTCTCCGATCATCTCCGTGTATCCGGGGCTTGGGGAGACTATCTGCCATACCACAAAGATCACCGCCTGCCGCTGTCCAGTCTATTATAGCCGTTGCGCACATTACTAACAAGGTTGTCCGGGGCGAGCGACAATGAGTGCGTCTGGCAGCAGGCATCATTTCTGTTTCCTCTATAATGCTATAATATATGTAGCTGCTAAGGAGTCAGTAGTCAGTAGTCAGAATGAGAGAACTGGTCTTGCGAAGAATCTTGGAAACTGTGATATTTCCGAAGCGTAACTTCTTTGCAAGTGGATAGTAAATAGTTGGTAATATATTCTCATAGATAATATGGCCCCGGTTCCGTCAGGCAGGGAATGAACTGCCTGGCAGCCAAATAAAAGCGGGACAAAAGACAGCATTGGAGTGAGAGCATTGATCAAAGATCTGCCACCGGCAACGTCACAACCGCTCAAGGAGACCGGCCTGGCCTTGAATTCCCTGACAGTATACCGCAGGCTGCTGGATGAAGACCAGGTCATCAACCGCCTGCGTGCGCTGTCCGACTTTTGTCTCCGGGACCGGACAGAACTGGAGATATTCCTCAATCACTACTGCGACTTTTTCGCTTCCCTGGCAGACAGCGCTGCCTGTTCCCTGGAGGACTATCTGGTGGCAGCGATCCTCTTTCACGACAACCCGTTCTCCCGCGCCATGGAGCGAGATAGCCACAACCTGGCCGGCCTGGAAGCGGCAGCGGCCCATGACCTGAACTGCCTGCAGCAGATGGCAAACCTGGCTCCAGCTTTGTTCAAAGCCTATGCGGTACAGCGCTGCTGCGAGTCTGAGGCGGAGCGGACGGCAGTGAACAATCTTCCGGAATGGCAAACCCATAGCGGAGCAGCCATAGGCCGGC
Organism: Peptococcaceae bacterium; assembly: GCA_023249405.1. Lineage (GTDB taxonomy): Bacteria > Bacillota > DSM-12270 > Thermacetogeniales > Thermacetogeniaceae > Palsa-1188. The sequence goes on from JAHFCR010000028.1 coordinate 8,180, forward strand.
AGCGCTATGGCCGGTATGAAGAGTTGAGCCGCAGTTTTCAGGAGAGCAGCCGTTGGTGTGATTGCCTGGATGGTCTGATCTCCTTCCACCGTCAAAACGGGGCTGGCATATTTGCCCAATACGGGGCATTTTACTGGGACCATGCTGACGGCGCCGGCTGCCTGAAGGGCATTGCCAACCCGGACCCGGTGGCCCTGTCCGACCTCATCGATTACGAGACCGAGCGCGCTGAAGTCATCGAGAACACACTGCAGTTCCTGAACGGCTGGCCCGCCAATAACGTGCTCCTCTATGGAGACAGGGGCACCGGCAAATCATCCACCGTGAAAGCCCTTTTAAATGAGTACCAGCAGCAGGGACTGCGACTGGTGGAGGTGCCCAAGACCAGATTACTTGATTTTCCCGCCATCATCAGGGAGTTAAAGGACCGTGGAGAAAAGTTCATCCTGTTCGTGGACGACCTGTCTTTCGAGGACAGTGAGGATAGCTACACCACCCTGAAGGCAGTGCTGGAGGGCGGCCTGGAACACAGGCCCGGCAACGTGCTGATCTATGCCACCTCTAACCGTCGCCACCTGATCAGGGAACGTTTCAGCGACCGGGTGGGCCTGCAATCCGGCGGCAGCCAGGAGGATGTGCACGCTGGAGACACAGTGCAGGAAAAGCTATCCCTGGCGGATCGGTTCGGGATCACCGCGATCTTTTCCACCCCTGATCAGGACCGGTACCTGCAGATCGTCGAAGGAATCGCGGCAAGGAGAGGGCTCCGCATTGATCGGGAACAGTTGCACCGGGCCGCCCTGAACTGGGAGAGCTGGCATAACGGGCGCTCCCCCAGAACCGCCAGGCAGTTCGTGGATTGGTTGGAGGGCAGAATCAATAGTGAGGTCAACGCCTGAGCCCATCAGGCCCCGGCAGCGTGCACCAGGGCGCTGAACAGGGATGCCGCTGCCTGGTCATGTTCCCACATGGCTTCTGGATGCCATTGTACCCCTAATAGCCAGTGTTGGCCCGGCGCTTCCACTCCCTCAATCACGCCGTCCTCCGCCCAGGCGGTCACCTGCAACCCTGGAGCCGGTTCTTTGATCGACTGGTGGTGGAGGCTGTTGACCTGCAGTTTGTCCATGCCCACGATGGCGGCCAGTTTGCTGCTCTGGCGCACGGCCACAGAGTGAGTGGGATAGCGGCGGGCGGCTCCCTGGCGGTGCTGGAGAGACTGGGGTTGCTGCGCAGCCAGGTCCTGGTAGAGAGTGCCTCCCAGGGCTACGTTGATCACCTGAATCCCCCGGCAGATCCCCAGTACCGGTTTGCCCAGGTCGATCATCAATCGCAGCATTCCGATCTCAAAATCGTCCCGCTCAGGGTCGAACTCCTCCAGCTTCCAGTGCGGCTCCTCACCGAACAGGAAAGGCTGCAGGTCTCCGCCGCCGGAGAGTAGCAGGGCATCTATCTTGCCGGCGCAGCTCAGCATCGCTTCCCGATCCGTCAGCGGCGGCAATAGCAAGGGAACGCCGCCTGCCTGCCTGACACCCCCCACGTAGGTGTTCCGGCAGTAATAGTAATCCTGTTCGGCGTTATGGGCGGTAGTGATCCCGATGCAAGCTCTGGCCATGAACGCTCAACCTCCCCGGTCAATTCAGGAGTTTCATAGGGAGATCCCGATCCCCGTGAAACCCGATCTATATTATCATGATAATCGCGTTTTCCCGGCAGCTTCTCCCACATATACGCGGGGCACCCGGGTACTGATCCTGGTGACGATCTCGTAGTTGATCGTGCCGATGTGCCCAGCCAATTCATCCGCGGTGATCTCTTCCGAACCCTGGCGCCCGATCAGCACCGCCTCGTCCCCTGGCTTAACGCCCTTAATGCGCCCGACATCCACCATCAGCTGATCCATACAGACTGTTCCCACTACCGGAGCGCGCTGCCCGCCGATCAGGGCGTCAGCCTTGTTGGAGAGCGGCCTGGGATAACCGTCGGCGTATCCGAGCGGGATGGTGGCGATGCGGGTGGCGCCGGTGGCGACAAAAGTACATCCATAGCTGATACTGTCGCCTCTGGCCACCTCCTTGACGAAAGCGACCCGGGCCTTGAGGCTCATCACCGGCTTCAGGGCGACCAGGTCGTGGCGCACCGTTGGAGCAGGATAGAGCCCGTAGATGATCACCCCTGGCCGTACCAGATCCAGATGGGTGTATGGCAGGTCGATGACAGCCGGCGAGTTGGCGCAATGGCGCCACCTGATGTAGACCCCCTGGGCGGCCAGTTGCTTAACCACCTGCTGCAACTTCTGGAACTGCTGCTCGGTGTAGCTCTTGTCAGGAGCATCGGCTATGGCAAAATGGGTGAAGATCCCCTCGATCTCCATTCCCGGCAACCGGTACAGCTTGGAGATGGCATCGACGGTCTCCCTGGTGGCCGGAAAGCCGATCCGCCCCATCCCCGTATCGATTTTAATATGCACCCGGGCCTTCTTTCCCAGCTTGTGGGCTGCCGCAGCCAGCGCCAATCCACCTTCCCGTGAAAAGACGGTCTGGCTGATATCGTTGGCCACCACTTCTCCGGCGTCCTGTTCCGGGGTGGATCCCAAGACCAGAATAGGCGCCTTAATCCCCTGCTGGCGAAGCTCCAGGGCTTCCTGCAGCAAGGCCACGCCCAGCCAGTCGGCCCCGCTCATCAGGGCCACCCTGCTCACCTGCTCCGCCCCATGACCATAGCCATTAGCCTTGACAACGGCCATGACCTGAGCGCGGGGGTTGGTAATACGACGGATCTCCCGGACATTGTTGCAGAGAGCATCCAGGTCTACCTCCGCCCACACCGGTCGCGGCATCACTTGCGCCTCCAGACATTATCCGGCTGAGCGCTTGAAAACTCAGCCAGAAAAGGTTTCATTACGATCACATGAGTTTCCGTGCGTAAGCACAATCGCTGGCATGACCTGCGCCCACAAATATCTTTACCGCCCCCAGATCTCCTTAAATACCAGGGGCAGCTCCCCCAGCAGGTCTCCGGCAACCAGGCCGGCCATGCCCCGGGCAGCAGCCAGGCGGTCTGCAGCCCGGCCATGGGCAAATACCCCGGCGGCGGCGGCCTTAACCGGCGCCAGACCCTGGGCCAACAAACCGGCGATCAGGCCGGTCAGCACATCCCCGGTCCCGCCGGTGGCCAGGCCCGGGTTGCCGGTCGCGTTGATCAGGACCCGCCCATCCGGTGAGGCCACCACCGTATGGGCGCCCTTCAGCACCACTGTCGCCCCCCATAGCTGGCTGGCTTTCCGGGCGGCTCCTATCCGGTCCGCCTGGATGGCGTCGATGCCGGTGTCCAGCAACCGGGCCATCTCTCCGGGATGGGGGGTGAGCACCCAGTCCCGCCTTTTGGCCGCCATTGCAGGATCGGTCAGCAATTTCTTATCCCGGGCCAGCAGGTTCAGGGCATCCGCATCGATGACCGCGGGCACACCGATCTCCTGCAAAAGTTCGTCCAGGAAAATTGCCGTCTCCGGGTCCTGTCCCAGGCCGGGCCCGACTGCCAGGGCCGTGGCCCTGCCCAGCTGTTCCCGTAAAACCGAATAAGAGTTCCTGGCGAAACCCCGGCCGGATGATTCCGGCGCCGGCCGAGTCATGACTTCTGTCAGTTTGACCGCCAATATCGGGTGGCTAGAGGCTGGCGCCACGGCGGTTACCAGCCCTGCCCCGCTTCTGAGGGCGGCATTGCCGGCCAGCGCAATCGCTCCGGTATAACCCAGCGCTCCCCCGATCACCACCGCGTGCCCGTAGCTGCCCTTATGATCCGTGGGCTGGCGGGGCGGCAGGTATTCATTCACCAGCATGGCGTCGATCAGGTAAAAGGAATCCTGGCCGGCAATCGGATTATTGCTGCCGAGCAGGCCTGGTGGAAAGGAGATGTCGCCGACCACCACCTCACCGGCATAGCCGGCGCCGGGGTCCAGATATAATCCCAGTTTAGGCAAACCGAGAGTGACGGTGAGATTGGCCCTGATGCAGGCGCCGGCTGTCTTACCGGTATCCGCTTCCGTCCCTGAAGGCAGGTCCACCGCCAGCACCGGTTTGCCGGTTTCATTGACCATATTGATCAGCGACGCCACCGGCTCCGGGGGTAAACCCCGAAATCCAGTGCCAAACAGGGCATCCACCACCAGGTCAGCCGCCTGGAGCGACTCCGCCAAGCGGCCAGGACTGCCGGTGTCAAGCACCCAGTGGGGTATCCCGGCAGCAGTCACGATCTGGAGGTTGACAGCGGCATCGCCCCGGTAGGAATCCGGGGGCGCTGTCAGGATGATCTCCACCCCGGCGCCGCGGTTGAACAGCTGGCGGCCCACCACCAATCCGTCTCCGCCATTGTTGCCCGGACCGGCCAGGATCAGCGCTCTCCGCCCGTCCGGGCCGCCGCTCCAATAGTGCTGCTCGATGGCCTGAACCACGCTGAGCCCGGCGTTCTCCATCAGAATGATGCTGGGGATGTGAAAGCGGCGCGTCGCCTCCGCATCCAATTCCCGCATCACTTCCGCCTTGACCAGCCTCACTGCAATCCACCGCCCTAACCGACTGGCGATCCTTAACCGCTATAGTTTATGAGTGTCGCCAGCCCATAGTATCATTCACCGCTCTCAGCCACCACCATGGCACAGGCATACTCCCGGCTATGGCTGAGGCTCACTTCCAATTTGACAATGCCATGGCCGGCGATCAGACTGGCAGCCTCAGCAGCCAGGCAGATCTCCGGCCGTCCCGAATCCATCACCACTTCGACCTCCCGCCAGCCGATGACCCGGCCGGACAGCACGCGGCTGCAGGCCTTGTAGACCGCCTCTTTGGCTGCAAACCGCGCCGCCAGAGAGGCCGCTGGACAGTTGCGGCCATTGCAATAGGCGATCTCCCGGCCGGTAAACAGGCGATCCGCCAACCGGGAATGTCTGGCCATGGCTTTCTCTAAACGCCCGATCTCCACGATGTCGATGCCGATGCCGACGACCATAAACCCTTCGCCCCAGCCCTCATTTTTTGCATTTTTGCTCTAGTTATTATAGCATAAAGCTTTTTCTGGCTCACGACACAGATTCAGAGGAGATGGTTCTCCTGCTCTATAAAGCATATCAACAGAACCGCTCCCCCCTGATGCGTAATATATTTACAAATTATTTACAAATGCCGATTGACATGGACTTTCAAAATGGATTTAATAGTAGAGAACCGATTGGTCATTATCAGGACCGTTCAGTCAGGAGACAATACGATGTCGCGTCGTGACCGGGAAAAAGAGTTCAAGAAAAAGTACATCGCCGAGGCCGCCTACCGGCTGTTTGCCAGCAGCTCCTACGAGGCCGTGACCGTGGAGGATATCGCCCGGGAGGCCGAGTTCGGCAAAGGCACCCTGTACCAGTTTTTCGAGAGCAAGGATGACCTCCTCGCCTACATCCTGGAAGAGGGCCTGGATCGGATCTGCAGCGAGATCGCCTCAGAGTGCTCGGCCGCGGTTGACCCGCGGGAGGCGTTAAACAGGTTGATCACCCTGCAATACGGCTTTCACAAAGACTTCGTCCACCTCTTTCTGGCCTTCAAGCGCAACACGGACGACCTGCCGAACCCGGACATAGCCGCCCGGGTCAGACTGATGCTTGACCGGAAGGCCGCGCTGTCGGAGCAGGTGCTGGAGCGCGGGATCAGGGAACGGGTCATCATCCCGGCCGATGTCCAGAAACTGGCCAGGGCGACGGACTGTATCGTGAAGGGATTTGTGATCTCGGGCGTGGAGATCGATGGTGCGATCGATGACCCGAATAAAGATTTAGAGCTGATCAGAATGGTCTTGTCCAATGGCATTTTGATGAATACTGGGGGAGATAAAAGTGGGGGAACAGCAGACAGGCAGTAACTATTCCAATAACGGCAGCAAGAAAAATACCGTCGTCGTGATCGTGGCGCTGGTCGTGGTCGCCGCCCTGGCAGGAGGGATCTGGTGGTGGCATGAACTGCGGGTCACCGTCAGCACCGATGACGCCCAGGTGACCGGCAACATCGCCGATATCAGCCCCAAGATCGCCGGCCGCCTGGATCGGATCTTTGTGTCCGAGGGGGATACGGTCAGCGCCGGCCAGAAACTGGCCGAGCTGGATACCGCCAGCGCCAAGGTGGCCATGAACCAGGCCGAAGCCGCCCTGGAACTGGCCAAGGCCAACTACGCCAAATTGCCGGATGATATCAAGTCCGCCCAGGCCACCGCCGACAAGGCGCAGCAGGCGCTAACCGCCGCCCAGGCCCAGGTCAAATCCGACCAGTTCTCTCTCGACGATGCCAATAGGGCCCTGAACCAGACAGATAACCTCTACTCCTCCGGCGCCGCCTCCAAAGAGGCCCTGGATTCGGCCCGCTCCAAGAAAGGATCGGCCCAGGCCAGGCTGGAAGCCGACCAGGCCAATGTCCTGGCGGCCCAGGCCAGCTTGCAGGACGCCCAGGCCAGGTTGGAAGCGGTCAACAATACCAGCGCCGCCACCTACCAGGCAGCGCTGAAGCAGGCCCAGGCCAACTACGACAGCGCCAAGTTGAACTATGACAATTCCTTTATCTACGCCACCATCAGCGGCACGGTGGTGCGGGTTCCTGCAGTCGTTGGCGAGAACCTCTCTCCCGGCACGGCGATCCTCTCCATATCCGACCTGCAGTCATCCTGGGTGGTGGCCAATGTCGAGGAGGGCAGCTATGGCCGCCTCCGTCCCGGACAGAAAGCGGAGGTCAAGGTTGATGCCTACCCGGGCAAGGTGCTTGCCGGCCAGGTAATCGAGTTGGGCGGGGCCACCCAGTCCACCTTCTCCCTGATCCCGACCCAGAACGACTCCGGCAACTTTACCAAGGTCACCCAGCGGATGCCGGTGAAGATCGAGATCGGCAACAAGGATGGCCTCATCCTGAAGCCGGGCATGTCCGTAGAGGTCACCATCCACACAGTATAGGAGACAGGCGGCGAGGCATCAACAATGAGTCCCGACAAGATCAGAAAGCTGGAAGTATCCGAGGATATCAATTGGCCGGTGGTGATCATCATCGTCATCGGGACGTTCATGGCGATCCTGGACAGCAGCATCGTCAACGTCGCCCTGCCCAAGATGATGGCGGTATTCGGCGCCAACACCGATAAGATCGAATGGGTCCTCACCGCCTACATGCTGACCCTGGGGGTGGTCATGCCCCTGTCCGGCTACCTGGGGGATACCTTCGGCTACAAGCGTTGCTATTTTGCCGCCCTCACCCTGTTCGTGTTCGGCTCCGCCCTGTGTGGCTTGGCCTGGAGCGTCAACAGCATGATCGTCGCCCGGGTGATTCAGGCTTGCGGCGGCGGGATCCTGCAGCCGCTGGGGATGGCCCTCATCTACAAGGCCTGCCCCCGGAACAAGATCGGCATGGTGCTGGGGGTCTGGGGGATCGCCACCGGCGCCGCCCCGGCCATCGGCCCCACCCTGGGCGGGTACCTGGTGCAGTACGTCAACTGGCGGATGATCTTCTACATCAACCTTCCGGTGGGCATCATCAACATGTTCCTGGTGCTGAACTACCTCCACGAGACGGATCTGACCAAGGGAAAGCGCCTCGATCTGGGCGGGATCATCCTGTCCAGCGTCGGATTTTTCTGCCTGCTGCTGGCGCTCAGCGACGGCGTCACCGACGGCTGGACCTCTCCCTACATCGTCTCGCTGCTGCTTATAGCTTTTATCAGCCTGGCCATCTTCATCGTCAACGAATTGCGTAATCCTGAACCGATCCTCGACCTGCGCCTGTTCAAGAACTTCATCTTCACTCTGGCCGTCATCCTCGGTTCGATCCTGTCTGTCTCCCTGTTCGGCGCCATCTTCCTGATGCCGATCATGATCCAGAACGTGCTCGGACAGACGGCCATGAAATCCGGCCTGATCCTGTTCCCGGCCGCCCTCGTCTCCATGGTGGTGATGCCGATCAGCGGACGGCTGTTCGACCGCTTCGGCGCCAGGGGGATAGTCATCATAGGACTGGCCCTGCTCACCTGGACGACCTATAAGATGGGATCCTTCAACGATCTGACCCCCTTCGCGGCGATGACCATGTGGCTGGGCATCCGCAGCATCGGGATGGGGCTGACCCTGATGCCGACGATGACCGCCGGCATGAACACCGTGCCGCCGCACCTGATCGGCAGGGCCTCGGCCATCAACAACGTCATTCGCCAGGTCTTCGCCGCCTTCGGGATCGCCATGTTCAACACGATCATGCAGAACCGCCAGATGTTTCACTTCGCCAACCTCGCCCGGTCGGTGAACATGGACAGCAACATGGCCTTAGCCCTGCAGAGGCAGCTGCAGGGCCTGGTCGCTCATATCGGAATCAAGGTGTTCTCCATCACCATGCCTACCGGAACGATTCCCCCTGCGGCCACGCCACAGATGCTGGGCCTCTACATCATCGGCCTCAAAATAGGCGAGCTGTCCATGATCCAGGCAATCGACGACTGCTACATCGTGGCTGCCGCCCTGTGCTTTTTCGGCCTGCTGCTGTCTCCCTTTTTGAGGGACCGGAAGAGGGCCGCCATACAGCATGAGGAACCGGCTGCCAGATCAGAAACAAAACCCCTCGCTGCCGAGGGGTAGAATGCCAATAAAAAAACAATGTTTGGTGCCGGGAGTGGGACTTTGAACCACACGATCCGTGAAGATCCCGGAATTTTAAGGCTCATGACGACCGTTATCGCTAGTTTCATATAATTATCGGAAGTTGGTTTGCAAACTTTTTGCAACCCTAATTTTTATATACGGCCCACAAGGTGCGTCGCGTATGGTAAGTCGCCACAAATAACCCTCGGTACCGCCATTTCCCTTACACGTGTAAATATATTTGTGCTCACGATTGACACATATTTTTACCAGTGTTATGCTTTAAAGTATAAAAAGTTAGGAGCGCAAGGAAGGTGAAGCCGTGAAAGGTTATTCATCCAGGGAAGTACTCAAAGTACTGCATGAAGATGGATGGATGATCAAAGGGCAAGAAGGTTCCCACGTTCAGTTGAAGCACCCAACAAAATCAGGTAAAGTGACAGTGAAGCACCCTGTCAAAGATTTAGATAAAAAAACAGTGGAAACGATCCTTAAGCAGGCAGGGTTAAAGTAACAGCCCTGCCATGTCCAAAGGTTAAGAAATAAAAATAAAATAAAGTTAAAGAATAAATTAATTGGAGGATTAAAAAAACATGGATAAATATATTTTTCCTGCCGTATTCGACCCATCCGAAAAAGGTGGTTACTGCATTACTTTTCCGGACCTGCCTGGAATCGCTACAGAGGGCGACTCTATTACAGATGCCTATACTATGGCCAAAGAAGCTTTAGAACTTCATCTCTGGGGAATGGAGGACGACAATGACCCTATACCCACTCCTACTTTACCCAACATAATTGACGTTCCCACCGGAGGGTTCGTTAGTCTTATAGAGGCATTAATGCCACCTATTCGTGACAAAATGGTAAATAAGGCTATAAATAAAACCTTGACTTTGCCTAAATGGCTCAACGATCTTGGAGAAAGTCGTAAGGTTAATTTTTCGCATATACTTCAGAACGCACTTAAAAGCTACTTAGGCGTTCATGATTACCGTCGTTAAAAGTCTAAAAGCTCTTGAATAAACGAGAAACCCCTGGTGGTTTGATTGTCGGGGGTTTCTCGTTTTGAATTCTTCTAAATCTTAGATATTGCAATTTACTAAGGTTTTCTCAGCAAAATCTTTTAATAACACATGGAAAACACTTTGCGGCAATAGCTTCAAAGTGGCAATTTATTTGGTGTCTAGAGTGGGACTTGAACCCACAGCACGTATATTCACAAAAAATGTTATGCTGCCATAACCACTCTGATCGCCTGCAGGGCGGTTTCTATATCCTCAGATGAAACCATACGGTTGGCCACCATCCTGATCCGATGCGGACCGGGGCTGCCTGCAAGTACGCCCTTGGCATTCAAGCGCGCCAGGAATTCTTCTTCGGTCAGGGTGGGCGCCAGTTCATAGCTGACGATATTCGTCTGCACCCGGGCCAGGTCTATTTTGATACCAGGGATCTCTGCCAGGCCAACCGCCAGTCGTCTGGCGTTGGCATGGTCCTCTGCCAGCCGGTCAACCATCTTCTCCAGGGCTACGATCCCGGCGGCGGCCAGCACTCCGGCCTGGCGCATACCGCCCCCCACCACTTTCCGGGCTTTCCGGGCACGCTGCACAAACTCCCTGCCGCCAGCCAGCAGGGAACCCACCGGGGCGCTCAAACCCTTGGACAGGCAGAAGGAGACGGAGTCGGCATAGCGGGCGAAATCAGCCGCCGGCCGTCCGGCAGCCACGGCGGCATTGAAGATGCGGGCGCCGTCCAGATGCACCGCCAGATGCAATTCCCGGGCCAGTTCGTAGATCTCCTGCATCTGTTCAACATTAGTGATAGTGCCGCCGCCGCGGTTGTGGGTATTCTCCAGACAGAAGAGGCGCGTCTCCGGAAAGTGCAGGTTGGGCGTCCGCAAGACCGCCTTAAAGGCCTCGGCCGTGAACACCCCATCCCGGTCGTCGACCAGCCGGGGCAATACCCCGGCCACCCGGGCCAGACCGCCGACCTCATAGTAGTACACATGGGCCTCGGCGCCGACCAGGATCTCTTCCCCCGGCCTGGTGTGCGCCAGCAGGGCCACCAGATTGCTCATGGTGCCGCTGGGTACAAACAGGGCGGCCTCCTTGCCCATCTTCTGGGCCCCCAGCGCCTCCAGGCGGTTGACCGTAGGGTCCTCGCCGTATACATCATCGCCGACAACTGCTTCAGCCATCACCCGCCGCATCTCGTCTGTCGGCCAGGTGACAGTATCACTGCGCAGATCGATCACGTGCTTCCCCACCACTGCTTTCATTAAATGCTTTTATGATCATCGGGCTAACCGGACATGGCCACCCTACAAAACCGCTTATAGGCGGATCAGATGTTAAATCTAAAGTTGATGATGTCTCCGTCCTTGACGATGTATTCCTTGCCTTCCAGGCGCGCCAGGCCCTTCTCCTTGACCTTGTTCATCTCTCCCAGCCTGGCCAGGTCGTCATAGGCGACCACCTCAGCCCGGATAAAACCCCGTTCAATGTCACTGTGGACTTTGCCGGCAGCAGTCCGGGCCGGTGTCCCCGCCCTGATCGTCCAGGCCCGCACCTCATCCTCTCCGGCAGTGAGGAAGGAGATCAACCCCAGGCGGCTGTATATCGCCCGCGCCAGCCGGTTGATCCCCGGCTCGGAGATCCCCATGGCGCCCATGAAAGACGAGCGCTCCTCCGCATCCAGGCTGGCGATCTCCCCCTCCAGTTCGGCGCAGATAGTCAGCACCGGAATACTCCTGGCAGAGGCGTAGACGCCGATCTCCGGCTCGCCCGGGTAATCGCCCCGGCGCAGCTGCTCCTCGTCGATGTTGACCACCACCAGCGCCGGTTTCACAGTTAAGAAACCCAGGGAATGCACCGCCTGCCACTCCTCATCGGCCAGGCCGGCCTCCAGCAGTGGCTTGCCGCTATCCAGGACCGCCTGGCAGCGCTGCAGGGCAGCCTTTTCCACCAGGGTCTCCCCTTTGATCTTTTTGCCGGCGGCGATCCGCTCCAACCGGGTCTCCACCATCTGCAGATCTGCCAGCAGCAGTTCCGCATCGACGTTTTCCAGGTCCCGGCCCGGGTTCAGGGCGCCATCCACGTGGGGCACCGCATTGCTGCCAAAGGCCCGCACCACGTGGATCAGGGCATCCACCTCCCGCACCGCTGTCAGGAAGGCGGCGCCCGCTCCCCTGGTCAGGCCTGGCACATCAATGACTTCCAGGGCTGCCGGGGTATACTTGCGGGGATGATACAAGCCCGCCAGAAAATCCAGGCGGGCATCCGGGATATCGGCGGTATGAACATTGGTCCTGGTGCGTCCGGCGAAATTGGATGTTTCGGCGCCGGCACGTGTCAGCAGGTTGAACAGGGTGGTCTTGCCCACCAGGGGCAGGCCGATCAGGCCGCAGGTCAGGGGCACTTCGCTTCACCTCGCCCATCAGTATAGCAACTATCCATTAAAAGTTAAAGTAGCGGTGACCCACGCGCAGGTATCGCCCCTCCGGTCTCTACCGGCGCAGACTGCTCACCAGCACCTCGGTAAACCGGTCCAGCACCGGTTCCCGCAAGGTGCGCAGCACCAGTTCATTCCCCTTCAGGGCCCGCGGCAGCCGCTTGCTAATCGGCGCCAGGCGCGCCCCTCTTATTTGGCAACACCTGGCCACCTGCTGTCTGAAGTCATCCCAACTGTAGATCCGGAAACGCTCCAGGCCTGATGAGGCAGCTGCCCGTTCCAGAACGGCGATCAGGATCTCGCTATACGAGGCAGCGCTGTTCAGCCCCAGCAGCTCCGCCACCAGGGGAATGATCCGCTCCAGGAGCGATCTCCTGGATGACGTCCCCCCGGGAAGTCCGAAATCATCACTGAGCGCCGCCAGCTGCTCATCTTCAATGTTCAGCAGGAGATGAAAAAAGTAATCATCATCCTGGTCCACCTCCAGGCAGTACCGGCGGCCCCGGTAGCCCTTAAAAACCTTCAGGGTGTCAAAGTAGCCCAGCTTGATGTTTTTCCTGGCCCGCTCCAGGGAGAAATCCAAGATCCCGCCCAGGCTCTCACGCGGCCTGATGTAGGTGACCTCGACGTCCCTCGTCTCCTGCCACCTGGTGCGGCTGAATCCGCCCAGTCTGACCGCGATGATCCGCTTGAATCCCCGGGCCGCCAGGAGGTCGATCGGCAGATTGTCGTAAAGCCCGCCGTCCAGCAATAGCTTGCCGTTAATCCGTTCTTTTTTGAAGATGAGCAGCCTGGCGCTGGCCAGGAGATAATCGATCAGCTGTCCGGCCGGCACATCTTCCAGATATAGTTTCAGGGGATTCCAGTTAGACAGGGAAACGGTGACAAACCCGAAGGTCTGACCTGCGGCTCTGACCCTGGATTCATCGACAAACTCACCCATCAGGGAACGGAGGGGAGCGGTGTCCACTCCGTCCTTGAAGATGTTCCTGAAGTGCTGCAACAGGGTGGAGGCGTCATCGGAAGACAGGCTCAACCGCCGGAGGCGATCGAAGAGATCCTCATCGACGCTCAGGATCCGGGACAGCCTGATCTCGCTCCAGATCTCCAGAGCCTGGTCGAGGTCCCCCTGCACCATCATCGCTCCGTTGAGCGCCCCAACCGAGGTTCCGGCCACCCCCCGGTATTCGATCCCGAGCTCCTGCAACGCCTGCCAGACGCCAATCTGGTAGGCGCCTCTGGCGCCACCGCCCTCCAGAACCACCCCGTACATGCTCACACCCCACTCCTGCACAGGCATCTAACGGATAAAATGCGGGATCTCGGCAGGCAGTTCAATAGCCAGCTCTACCAGGCCCATAAATCGCTCCCCCTCATACCAGGGCGCCTGGTAGATCAGTTTCTTAACGCCGTTCTTCTCTATAGTGTAGCAGTTGCTCAACTGCTCCTTCATGATCTGTTTCAGCTTGGCCCGGGCCGGCTCCGGGTGGCAGTCCAGCAGGCTTCGCCCCACCAGTGCGCTGCCCCCGTCCCTGGCAAAAGTTTTGGCTGACCGGTCATTCATCTCCAGGATGATCCCCTTACTGTCACAGACCGTGATCGATCCCGGGAACTGCTTCGTCCACGCTCCTGCTGGCATCCGGCATACCCTCCATAAGGTACTGATTTTCTTCCTTAAATATATTCGGCGTCCGGAAGCTGATTACCTTGTCCGGGCGCCGAAGCCATGGGCATCTTTTATTGAAAGTCCGCATCGGGTAGACTGAACAGTGTGCGGTCAATTACAACCGATCCCCGGGTGCGGAGATTGGTAGCGAGGATGGTAGAGCCGGAATGAACGGGCAGAAACTGATCGATACTTTATTGAAGCTGGTGGCGGCGCCCAGCGTGACGGGCAGTCCCGGAGAACGGGATATGGCCATGCTGCTGCGAGAGTTGCTGCTGGAGATCGGCTATTTCAGGGACCACCCGGATCAGATCTCCCTGCTCCCCATCGCGGACGACTCCCTTGGCCGCTCTGTGGTCTGCGCCCTGCTGCGGGGAGCGGGAGATAGCCCTAAGACGACCATCCTGCTCAGCCACTATGATGTGGTGGGCATTGAGGATTATGGCTTGCTGGCAGATTGCGCCTGGCAGCCACAGGAACTTGGACGCCGGTTACAGTCGGTCCCCCTGCCCGACGAGGCCGCCCGGGATCTGGAGAGCGGTGATTATCTGTTCGGGCGGGGAGTCATGGATATGAAGTTCGGGATCGCCCTGCACCTGGAGCTACTGCGCCAGGCGGCTGAGTCCGGCCGTCTGTCCGGCAACATCCTGTTTCTGTCCGTCCCCGACGAGGAGGCCAACTCCGTTGGCATGCTCTCCGCGGTGCCGGAACTGTTGAGGCTGCAGTTACAGGGGTTGCAGTTCATCGGGGCTGTCAACTCCGAGCCGTTTTTCCCGGCCTGGCCCGGGGATGCTACCCATTACATCTATACAGGCACGGTGGGCAAGCTGCTCCCCCTGGTATTCTGCCGAGGTGAGCAGACGCACGCCGGTGAGCCCTTTGCCGGTCTCAACCCGGACCTGATGCTGAGCGCGGTGGTAAGGCAAATAGAGTGCAACCCCACCCTGTCGGAAACCGTTTTGGGCGCCACCTCCCCACCCCCGGTCTGCCTCAAGATGCGTGATCTCAAAAACGACTACTCGGTACAGACCCCGAACGCCGCCTACGCCTACTTCAACCTGATCACCCTGGGCCGGGCACCCGCCGACTGGCTGGCCATCCTCAAGGGGTTGGTTCAGGCCGCCATGAAAGAGGCAGTGGCCATTGCCCATAATGCAGCCGCCGACTGGCTGGCCATCTCCGGCATCAGGGCTTCTGCCCTGCCCGATTGGAACCCGCCCGTGCTCACCTATGCAGAACTCCTGGCACTCTGCGCCCGGTCGGCGGCCATGAACCCCTCAGACCTATCCGCCCGGATCATCTCCAGCCTGACTGCCATTGACCTGCGAGAGGCCACGGCAGAATTTCTGCACAAGCTGCTGGAGTACTGCCCTATCCGGGGTCCCCTGGCAGTGATCGCCCTCGCTCCACCCTATTACCCGCATAGCAGCCTCGATGACAGTCCCGCTAACCGGAAAATGCATGAGACAGCCGCCCTGGTGGTGGCACGCGCCCGGCAGGAGCACGGCGTCGAACTGGTCCACGCCCCCTTTTTCCCCGCCCTTTCAGATATGAGTTACCTGCGACTGAGCCCCACTGTCGATCCGGCCGCTGTGGCGATCGATATGCCGCTCTGGAGCACCAGATACCGGGTGCCGCTGGAGGAGATCCGACAGCTCAACATCCCCGTCATCAATATCGGCCCCCAGGGTCAAGACGCCCACCGTTTTACCGAACGGCTGTACCTTCCCTACTCCCTGAACGTCGTTCCGGACCTGCTCCGGTACGCTGTCGAACTGCTGCTGCCATAACCCGTCTCTAATCCCCCGGTCATATTCCTAAATCTATTGACGGAATATCTCTATTGCACATGCGGATTGGAAAAAGCTCCATGCTTGTGATCCAATACAATATCTGCCTCTTTATTGGCTGAAACCGCCATTTTCTGTATTTGCCAAATTCAGAACACTAGGGTATTTTAATACTGACTGGTCAGTATAATTATTTAGGAGTGATCCCGTGACCACTGAAGCCTCCCAGTCAGCAAGGGATGCATGGTTAAAAAAAGAGAGCAAGTCCGGGGGCAAGCTCTTTTTTAAGACTGCAGTCGACGTGTTTGCCAGAAAGGGATATCACGAAACCACCGTCGATGAGGTTGCCCAGGCCGCAGGTGTGGCTAAAGGCACCATCTACTACCATTTTGAAAACAAGGAAGAGCTTTACCTGACGGTCATCCAGAAAGGAATCGATCTGTTTAAGGAGCAACTGCGGCAGGCTATGGCCGCAGGCGCCACCACCAGGGACCAGATCGCCAACATTATCAACTGCCAGATCGATTTCTTCGAGCAGGAGCAGGACGTGGTCTCGCTGTTTCTGACGGAGCTATTCGGCAATGACCCGCAACGCAGCCTGCTGGCATCAAGAATGCTTGCCGAGTGCCTGCAGATCATCCGCTTCTGCATCGAGCAGGGCATCACAGACGGAACGCTGCGCCAGGTCGACCCGGAGACCACCACCTCCTCGCTGTTCGGTATGGTCGTCATCTCCGCCCTGCACTATACCAGATACCACCTGCCAATCCCGCGCGGCCAGGCCGGGGTCGGGGCGGGGATTGCCGAGATCTTTTTTCAGGGAACAGGCGCATGACCTGCCAAATGGTCGTTGGCGGTTAGTGATTGGCCGTTATGGTGCTTAGGCCTAGTGGATAGCAAGCAACCGGGCACGCAAAGTTCATACGGCCAACAATCAACGCCAACGACATCAGGCGGGTTTTATTTCGATGCAAGGGAGAGGATCTTCAAGTGTCTACATCAGAACTGGTCAATATTGACCGGAAAAAAAACGTTGTCTGGGTGCTATTAGTGGTGCTGGTGGTTGCCGCCCTGCTGATTTTCGGGCACTTATACGTTGCTCAGCGACAACTCGCTGCGCAGCGTGACAGCCTGACTGCCACCGGAACCGTGGAAGCCACCACCGTCAATGCCTCCTTCAAAGTGGCCGGTCAGATCGCCGCCCTGCTGGTCGGTGAGGGCGACCGGGTGGAGTCGGGGCAGGAGATCGCCAGCCTGGATGCCTCCGATATCGGCGCCAAGCTGGTACAGGCCCAGGGAGCGGCCAGCGCCGCCGCGGCTCTTACTAAAAAGGCCAGCTCGGCGATACCCATGACCAGCGATCAGGTGAATGCGGCCATCGATCAGGCCAGGGCCACCGTCTCCAAGGCGCAGGCCGGCCTGGACGACGCCAAGCAGAAGTACGATCGGGCCAAGTCGCTGCATGACGCCGGAGCAGCTTCCAACAGCGATCTGGACCAGGCCACCAACAACTACAACGCCTCCCTGAGCGAACTCAAAGCCGCGCAAGGGCTCCTCGATCAGGCCCTGGCCGCTCAACCGCAGGTCGATGTGGCACAGGCCGATTATCAGGCCGCCATCGGCCAGAGCGATCAGGCCAAGGGGGCGGTGCAGGAGGCCCAGTCGGCCCTGGATGACACCCACCTGAAGGCGCCCATGGCCGGTTTTGTCACCCAGAAATACCTGGAGCAGGGAGAGATGGCCAACGCCCTGACCCCGATCTACGAGATCACCGATCTTCAGCACACCTACGTGAAAATATATCTCAACGAGCAAAAGATCGGCCGGGTGCGCCTCGGCCAGGAAGCCGATGTCTCCGTGGACAGCTACCCGGGCAAGGTATTCAAGGGGAAGGTGGTGCTGGTCAACGACGCCGGGGAATTCGCGGTGCGCAAGGCCCTCAACGACCAGTACGATCACGATCTTCGCTACTACGAAGTCAAGGTGGATCTCCCCAACCCGGACCTGCTGCTGAAAACCGGCATGACTGCGCGGGTGCATATCCTGGAGGGGGCGCTCTAATCGATGGAAGCCGTAATCAAAGTGAGCAGGCTGATTCAGGCAAAGGGCCGGCGACTGGTCCTTAATGGAATAGATTTTCAGGTGATGCCAGGAGAATGCTTCGGTGTCTTTGGCACCAGGGGCGCCGGCAAAACATCCCTGCTGCATATCCTGGCCGGAATCGACGGTTTTCGGTCCGGCGAGGTGACAGTGCTCGGCTGCAACGTCCGTAATAACGAGGGCTTTAAAGCCAGCCTGGGACTGGTCACTCAGGCCCGCAGCCTGTTCCTGGACCTGACCGCCCATGAAAACCTGGACTTTTTTGCCGCCCTGAAGAATGCCCCCCGGTCGAGGATCGATCCGGTGAGCAGGAGCCTGGCGCTGGAGGAATATCTCGATGCGCCGGCGGGGTCTCTGGATGCCGGTCTCTTTCAACGCCTCTCCCTGGCCTGCGCCCTGCTCAATGCCCCCCGAGTGTTGATCGCCGACGAGTTGATCAAAGATATCGACCTGAATTCGCGTCAAATTCTGCTCAATGCGCTGGGCAATTTTCTCTCCGGAGGCGGCTCCTGTGTCTGGGGCTTCAGCGATATCGGCTCCTGCCATCACATGAACAGGGTCGGCTGGTTGGAAGAGGGCCTGCTGAACGCTCTCTCGCCGGAGCAGGCAGCTCACGAATGGGAGCACCGGCTGCTCCAGGTTGAAACCACCGGAAGCGGGCGTGATGAAGACCATGCTTAGGCGATATCTGGCAATCATGCGCCACGAGGTCTTGACGCTATGGCACGACACGGGGCTGCGCCATATCATGCTGTGGGCCTCCCTGCTGGGGCTCTGCCTGTTTCTGCTCGTGTACAGAGCCCAGACAATCACGGCCATCCCCACCGCTGTCCTGGATCTGGACCACAGCAGCACCAGCAGGCAACTGGTCGAACAGATCGCCAATACCGAAAACCTGGATCTGGCCGCCAGCGTCAACAGTTTCGATGATCTGAAGTCCCTGATCAATGCCGGACGGGTGATCGCCGGAGTGGTCATCCCCGAAAATTATGGCCGCGACCTCTCTCTGGGGCACCAGACCCGCATCCTGGCCATCATCGACGCCAGCAACATGATCTACGCCACCAACGCCAGCAGCGCCTTCCTTACCATATCCCGGACGATCAGCGCCCAGGCCGGGATCAGCACCCTGGTAGCCAGCGGCGTGCAGTTCAATGACGCCCAGGATGCCTATCAGACCGTGGATTTCCAGGAGGAGCCCTGGTTCAACCCGGCTCTGAACTATGCCTATTTTCTGGTATTGGCCCTGGCGCTCAATATGTGGCAGCAGTGCTGCACCCTGGCCGCCTGCATGACAGTAGCCGGTGAGACCGGCAGGAACAGTTGGCTGCAGATCAGGGCCACCGGCATCTCCCGGTGGAGCTTCTTTTCAGGCAAGGCCCTGGTCCAGCTGGCGGCCTTCTTCCTGATGGCCCTGCCGGTCTTCCTGCTGAACTTTCTGGTCTCTAAAAGCCCACTGCAGTGCGGCTTTCCGGTCATGCTCCTGTTCACGCTGACCTTTGCCCTGGCCCTGCAAGCCCTGGGCACCATGATGTCCAGCCTGGCCCGCAATCCGGTGGATGCCTCCCGGCTCGGCATGATCATCGCCCTGCCTTCCTTCGTACTGTCCGGTTATACCTGGCCGATCGAGGCGATGCCCCACTGGCTGCAGTCCGTGGTCTGGGTGCTGCCCCAGACCTGGTTCTTCCAGGGATTCAACTACCTGGCCTTCAAGAACCCGGGGTGGGGCTTCATCTCCCGCTACTTCCTGGCGCTGCTGATCATCGCCGGCATCTGTTACGGAGTGGCCGCCATCGCCGTCTCGCAGGGTAATCATGGAGCAAGGGGGGCGGAATCATGAGGCAGATCTGGACCATCGCCAGCTATGAGGTGCTGCATATCTTCAAGGATAAGATCCTGACCCTGATGGTCTTCTTCGTTCCCATCCTGTATGCCCTGCTCTTTGGAACGGTCTACGCCTCCGGCATCCTCACCAGCATCCCGCTGGGCATCGCCGACCTCGACCACTCCGGACTCAGCCGCGAGGTGGCCGAGCTATTTACAAACAGCCAGTATTTCCAGGTAGTTCCCGGGGTCACCACCTATCCGGAATTGCAGACGGCGATGAAAACCGGGGTGGTTCGGGCCGGAATAGTCATTCCGGCCGATTTTGAAAAAAAGGTCTCTGAGCACCAGTTGTCCAAAGCCCTGCTGATCTATGACAGTTCCAACCTGATCTGGGGATACAATATCCGGAGGTATGCCCGGACGCTGACCAATCAGTTCTACATGACCCACGCCGCCGCCTACCTGTCCGGATTGGGCTTTGCCGGCAAGAATATCAACAACATCCTGGATACGGTCTCGTTGAACACGGAGATCTGGTACAACCCATCCTTCAGCTACTGCATCTTCCTGCTCACCGGACTGCTGCTGATGATCATCCACCAGATCGGCCTGATGGGAGTCAGCCTCACGGTCACCAGGGAGAAGGAACGCCACTGCTGGCTCCACTATCTCAGTTCTGCGATCCCGGCCTGGAAGATCTTCATCGGCAAGGGACTGCCTTATTTTCTGGTCACTTTCTTCAACTATGCCCTGCTCCTCTGGTTCGCAATCACTTTCCTAAACCTCAAGATCGAGGGCTCGCTAGGGCTGATCATGCTGCTCGGCCTGCTGTTCGACCTGATCATCACTGCCGCCGGATTTGCCATCTCCGCTTATGCTCAGAGCTCTCTGACCGTGACCAGGTTCCTGCTGTTGATTTCGGTGCCGATCTTCCTCAGCTCCGGCTTCACCTGGCCTGCCGCCTACATTCCGCCCCTGCTCAACGGACTGGTGCGCCTGTTGCCATACCCCTGGATAGCAGAAGGCTTTCGCCAGATTGCCCTGAAATCGTTGGGCGCTGCGGAGATCGCCCCCAGCCTGATAGCGCTGGTGATCATGGCCACCCTGTGGGTAACTCTGGCCGTGTCGATCGCCAAGCGGCGCCAGTCCGCCGCTATCTCCCGCAACCAGCCGGCGACAGGCTCTTGGCATGCCGGCCAGAAGGCGCCGGTCAGCGGGTAAAAAAATGGCGCCTTGGCAGCATGCTGCCAAGGCGCCATTTGCAACTTTATAGTCTCGTACAATTCCATCACATTCTATAAAGTTACGAAGGTCGCTTGTCCGCGGTATAGATCAGTCTTCGAGAAAGTATTTCATACCGCTCTTTTTCAGTTCGTCCAGGCTGAAGATCAGGCGATAATTTTCTATACCGCCGGCCGTAGACAGCCGGAAGGCAATCTCCTGGCAATCTTCCCGTTTCCGTCCATGCACCATGGTAAACAGGTTATATGGCCAATTGGGCGGGTATGCCGGGCGCCGGTAGCAATGGGTGACTTCCTGGAAACCGGCCATGATCTCGCCCACCTCATCGACCCGGTCCTCCGGAACTTCCCAGACGATCATGGCATTGGCCACGTAGCCCAGGTCCTGATGGCGCACCATCACTCCGAGGCGGCGAACGATCCCCCGGTCAAGAAAATCCGCCATCGCCGCCAGCAGCTCCTCCTCGCTCATCTGCAGCTGGGTGGCCATAGCCTGGTAGGGCCGGCTGACCAGAGGAACGCCCTCCTGCAGGACCCGCACGATCTCCCTATCTCTCTCACTGAGCACTTTGAACCCCTCCGCCCCAGATGCCGTCGTTAGCCCCATCAATTACCGCACCGGCATAAATATCTTCACAGCAAATTTTTTAGACTTGATTTTCTGCCTGTCAGGCTACACTGCTAGTTTTTGTTTTATCTGACCTCTGACTTCTGGCATCCGGCCTCCGGTCCGATCTCCTCATCGGTCAGGTAGCAGGCCGGGTCCTCGGCCCAGAAATCACCATAGACCGCCTCAGCCCGGCTGCGGAAATTGCCGTTGCAGAGATCCAACCAGCGGCATCGGGCGCAGCGCCCCTTCAGCAAGGGTTGCCTGTTTTGGAGCCCGGCCTGCAACGGCTGGCTGGAATCGGTCCAGATATCGCCAAACCTGCGCTCCCGCACGTTGCCAAAGCTGTGGTTAAGGGTGAACTGGTCCGGATGTACATTGCCTTCCCAGTCCACTGCGGCGATGGCGATCCCGGAGCGGTTGCCCCGGTTCATCCTCAGCAGTTCATAGACCCGCCGGGCGCCTTCCGGGTCGCGGTCAAGCTGTTTCAGATAGAGGTAGACACCATCGGCATGGTTGTCCACCGTGAGAATCTCCCTGGCGATCCCCCGGCGATGAAAATCCAGGGTGCGCTCCATGATCAGATCGATGGCCTGGCGGGATTGTTGGTGGGTGAGGTCCTCATCCAGCATCGCCCTGCCCCGGCCGCTGTAAGCCAGGTGGTAGAAGCAGGCCCGGGGAATGTTCTCCTGCTCCAATAGATCGAAGATGGCTGGGAGTTGATCGTAGTTGCAGCGGCTGATGGTAAAGCGCAGGCCAACCCGCACACCGGCCTCCAGGCAATAGCGGATTCCCGCCAGCGCTGCCTCAAAAGCCCCAGCCTGGCCGCGAAAGCGGTCGTTGACCGGGCCGGCGCCGTCCAGGCTGACACCCACGTAGCCAACTCCTATGGAATGAAAGCGGTGCGCTACCTCGGGGGTGATCAGAGTGCCATTGGTGGAGATTGTTGACCGGAGCCCTAGACCGGCAGCATAGCCGGCCAGTTCAAAGAAATCCGGGCGCATCAGCGGTTCACCGCCGGAGAACAGGATCACCGGCACCTGGAAAGCGGCCAGATCGTCGATCAGCCTTTTCCCCTCGTCAGTATCCAGTTCCCGGGCATGCCGGCCCTGGCCGGCGCTGGCATAGCAGTGCACGCAGCGCAGGTTGCAAACTCTGGTGGAGTTCCAGACCACCACCGGTCCGCGGCCGGCCACCGTCCCGTGCCGCTGCTCCCCCGCAGTCCGGCTGTAGCGCAGGGAGTCGCCATAATTCTCCGTTTCACAGAGCAGCTTGCTGATACTGATCACGAGCATCGTCCTCAACTAAATGGTACGACAGACCCGACCATCCGATTTCGTCGGGCCTGTCGGTCAGTTCTGATCACAGCTACTATTTTAACTGATCCTGCAGACAAATGCGATACGCGTCAGATCTCCTATTCCCTGCCGATTGTAGTTCTTATAGGAATTTCCATGGAGATGACCTTGTCTTCCCAGGTGCGCAGGAGCAGCCGGTTGCCGCTTCTGCCGATCAGGTAATTAGGAGCTATGGGCACCTTGCCATAGCCGCCGGAGGCGTTGATGATGTAGCTGGGCACCGCCAGACCGGAGGTGAAACCCCGGAGGTGTTCCATGATCTCCAGCCCATCATCGACCGGCGTGATAAAATGGCTGGTCCCCCTGACATTTTTGGCATGGAACATGTAGTAGGGCCGCACCCGGAGCTTTAACAACTCCTGATTGAGTTTTTTCATGACGTGAGGGTTGTTGTTGACGCCGCGCAGCAACACCGACTGGTTGCCCAGCACTGCTCCCGCCTTTACCAACATGCTGCAGGCCCGCTTGGCCTCGGGGGTGATCTCCAGGGGATGGTTGAACTGCGTGTTGATGTACAGGGGCGGATATTTTTCCAGCACTGCGCATAATTCCGGGGTGATCCGCTGGGGCAGGGTGACCGGCGCCCGGGTCCCCAGACGTTTGATCTCCACGTGCGGAATCCTGTGCAACTCCTGCAGCAGCCAGTCCAAGGCCTGGTCATCCAACAGCAGGGCATCTCCGCCGGTGATCAGCACGTCCCTGATCTCCCTGTTGCTGCGCACATAATCCAGGGCCCTAGACAGTTGGGGATACGGCAGGTGCTGATCCGCCAGTCCGATGTTGCGGCGTCGCTGGCAATGACGGCAGAACATGGCGCACTGGTTGGTCACGTTGATGATCAGCCGGTCCGGATAGCGCCTGGTCACGCCCGGCACCGGAGAGGTCCACTGTTCATCCATGGGGTCGTCCGAGCCCGACTGGTCGGTCACCTCTTCCAGCGAGGGTACCGCCTGTTTCCAGATGGCGCCGAGGGGCTGGTCGCACATGATCAGCGCCAGATAGTAGGGGGAGATCGCCCAGCGCAGGTGCCTGCTCACCTCGGTAAGCTCCTGCCGTAAGAGATCGTTGATCGGCAACAGCGTTGCCAGGGTATCCACGTCCGTAACCCGGTGCCGCAACTGCCAGCGCCAGTTGTTCCAGTCGGTTTCCCATCCGCCAAGGCAGTCCAGAATTTTTACCTGCGCCTCAGCATATTCCCGGGCCAGGTCAAAACCAGTGTGGATCGCCCTTTTTGCCTTTAGATACTCCCCGATCCGCTCTTTCAAAGTGGCAGCCCTTTCTAGGGCTACCGTGGACGGATCCAGTTCTTTAATTCCGTTGCACAGTTGCTCTTCATCCAAATTATAAATTTTGACGGCCACATTATCCACTCCTTTGTTTGTTTTTCCAGTGGCGCCTGCCATGATGGCATGATCCGGCCGGGGAAAACAAAAATGCTGCCCGGAACGCAAGGTCGGGGCAACATTTAACCCAAGCCATAAATTAGCCAATATTGGCTATTCCTTTACACGCCTACGAGGTTAGCTGACGGATTCGGGTTTAAAGGTAACCCTACACGGAATTATCCCGTGATTCACCCCCAAAGATCGGGTCCCCCGCTTCTGTAAAAGAACTCAGCGTTCTGGTTGAAGAGCTATTTAATTTCCATAATTATAATATATATCCTTATAGATGTAAAGATACCGAATTGCTTGCACAATAGCCAATTATTTACTTGATCACCCCTCTGGCCAGAACTTTTTAGCCTACTCTTGGCGAAATAACATCAACTGCCGGAGGATAAACAAACCGCCCGGCGCGAAGGGTCGGGACTCACATGATGGCTCGTTTCTTACAAAACCCCGGACATGGGAAGCGGTGTGCCATGCAACCGGTACCGGAGAGCAAATGCGGCGGCCACCCTGCCGAACTGCAAGCGCTCCTATCAAAGCGAAAGAGGAAGAGCGGGAGGCCCGGCAGGAGGCCGCGGAAGCACAGCTTAACGCCTTGAGAGCGCTTCTGCCCGGCATTTTAGAAAAGCCCGCCCGAATCAAGGACTCCCGCCGACCGGAAAGGGCCAGGCACAAGCTCCCGGCAAGATGATTGTCGCTGTGTCCTGAATGGTTTACAGAGGGGCCAAAGGGTAGTAAAATTATAAGTAGTAGTAAATACGATGGAGGGTATACCATGATTCAAAAGGTTACTATTTCGGAGAAGGGACAAATTATTATTCCAAGTGTCTTACGTAAACGATATGGCTTGCAAAAGGGCGATAAGCTGTCTGTGGAAGAAGCGGATGGCGCAATTGTGCTCCGGCCACTAGCGGCTCACCCCATACTCGGCTTGAGAGGTAAGTATAAAAGCACAGGTCAGGAAAAATTAACAGATGTTCTTCTTCATGAACGAAAGCTGGAAAGGGAGAGAGATGTTTGAGCAAGAAAAATATCGTCCTTGATGCCTATGCGATCATGGCGGTAATTGAGGATGAGCCTGGCGCTCAGGCTGTTGCCGACATTATTTCTAATGAACAGCATGAGATATATATGAGCGCTATTAACTTAGGGGAAGCGTACTACATTCTTTTGCGAGAGCAGGGAAAACAGTCTGCGGAGGAAGTAGTCGGCAGCATTTTTCTGGATGACTCCTTCAGGGTTCAGGAAGCTTCCTGGCAAAGAATAAAAGCCGCGGCAGCTATTAAATCCAAGGGCGGCCTCTCCTATGCTGATGCCTTTGTTCTAGGGCTGGCACAAGAGATGCAAGCGGCAATAGTAACGGGAGACCAGGAAATACGTACATTAGCGCAACCAGACCTACAAATTATCTGGATAGGTAAATGAGAATGATGAATGGCTGTTGTGAGAGAATCTTTCTGCGTATAGTCCCTGGGGTGATTGAACGCTCTGTCAGTCCCCGTCAGGCGGCAGTTCCTGTTTCAACTCCAGCACCGGGGCAAACAGGTCGCCCAGCGCCTGCCAGCGCCGTACCACCTGATCCGCTTCGAAGAACAGCAGTTGGGAGTCCCTGCCGGCGACGGCGGCCTCCACCTCCGGCCACTGCACCGGTGTGGACGCGGTGGGACGCTCCCTGGCCCGCAGGGAGTAGACGCAGACCGTGGTCTTGTGATGGTCGTTCTGGCTCCAATCGACCAGGACCTTGCCCTGGCGCAGGCTCTTGGTCATCTTGGAGACCACCAGGTCCGGGTGCTGTTCCTCCAGCAGGCGGGCCTGCGCATGGGCGAAGCTCTTGGTTTGATCGTAAGCAACCGCTGTGTTCAGGGGCACGTAGACCTGCAGCCCCTTGGACCCGGATGTTTTGGGGAAACTTTGCAGGCCCTGGCCGGCAAATGCCTGGCGCAGCCACAGGGCCACCTGGGCGCACTCGAGGATGGAGGCCGGCGGCCCTGGGTCCAGGTCAAAGACCATCATTGAGGGTGTGGCGGGATCCTCTCCCAGCGAGAGCGAGGTGTGCAGCTCGATGGCCGCGGTATTCACCACCCAGACCAGCGATGGCAAATCGTTGACCAGGCAGAAGTTGACGTTCCGCTCGTTGGACCCGCTGTACACCGGAGCGGTGTCCAGCCAGGACGGGCGATATTCCGGGCACTCCTTCTGATAAAAATAGGCGCCGTCCACGCCGCCGGGATAGCGCTTCAGGGTGACGGGGCGCCCTGCCAGGTGCGGCAGGAGAGCCGGAGCGATCTGGACGTAGTAGTCGATCACCTGCGCCTTGGTAAAGCCGCTGGCCGGGTAATAGACCTTGTTCAGATTGGAGAGTTGCAACTGCTTACCGTCAACGTCGATCGCAGTCTTGGTCGTGGATGCTTTACCGGGCACCGGTTCGCTTCGCCCCCTTCCTGGCCGGGGCCTTCTTGTTGACAGAGGCCAGGCTGGCTTCCAGCGCCGCCATCAGATCGATCACCTTGCCGGATTCCTCGGCCGGCGGCTGAATCACCACTGTCTCCCCCTCGGCCTTGCGGTTGATCATATCCATTACCCGCTCCCGGAAGTCGTCATGATACTTTCCGGGGTCGAACTCCACCGCAAGAGTGGTGATCAGCCGCTCTGCCATCTCCAGTTCCCGCGGCGCCGGGCTGGCATCCGCCGGCGGCAGGTCTTCCAGCTGCTCCTGAGGCACCACCTCATCGGCGAAGTACATCGTAGACAGGCCCAAGGCATTCCCGACCGGACGGATCACCGACAGGTGCTGCTTGTTGTGCAGCACAAACCTGGCGACAGCCACCTTGCCGGTCTTGCGCATGGCCAATAGCAGCAAGGAGTAAGCCCTGGCCGCGCCCTTATCCGGTACCAGGTAGTAGGATTTTTCAAAGTAGACCGGGTCGATCTTAGAGATATCGACAAAGTCATCGATCTCTATCTTGCGGGTATTCTCCGGGAACAGGGCATCCATCTCTTCATCGGCGATTACCACATGGCGCCCCGGGGAGACCTCGTAACCCCGAACGATCTCCTCGGCGGGCACTTCGGCCCCGTCGGAGGCGCAGACATTCTTCAGGCGGATGCGGCAACCGTCAGATTTGCGCAATTGGTGAAAGCGAATCGCCTTTACTTTGACCGAGTTGTACAGCTTGACTGGAACATTGACCAGACCCAGGCTGATGGTACCGCTCCAGATATGTCTTGGCATGCCGGATCAACCTCTCGATCTATGTTTCCCGGACAACATCCCGGGGACTCTTATCCTGTCGCAGTCCCTTGAAGGACGGATGGCGCAGGGTATGATTGGGCGTCCACTCGGTAAACTCCACCTCGCAGACCAGCAACGGCTCCACGAATACCGCGCCCGCCCGGGGGCCGCCGGATGTCCGGACAACGGACGCAGAGTATCCGGATGCCCGCTGATCGGCATGGTGCGGCGCCTGACTGCGTATCCATGCCTCCGAATCCTGGCGGAAAGGGCTCGTGACTCGGCATAGCGGCTGTAGCGCTTTCTGCAGCTTATCCAGCATCAGATCGGAGAAGCCGGTGCCTACCTTACCGGCAAAAATCAGTTGTTGTTCCAATCCGCGGGCTGCAGCCTGATCCGGCGCCAGGTCATAATAGCCTACCATCAACGCCCCGATCCTCCCGGACCGGGCACCGCGCCCTGGAAGCCAGCCGCCGATCACCAGTTCCTGACGCAGCTGATTCTTGATCTTCAGCCAACATCCGGTGCGCCTGCCTGGCTGATAGGGGCTGTCCAGCAGCTTGGCCATCACCCCCTCCATGCCCAATTGCTGGCTGATCCCCTGCACAGCAGGGCCGTTGCCGGCTGTGCAGCCGGGAGTCTGCCAGGTCCTGCCCGCCAGCCCCAGATCCTGCAAGAGATGGCGGCGCCTGGCATAGGGCTGGGAGATCATAGAAATACCATTCCGGTAGAGCAGATCGAATATCATATAGGTGACCGGAGTGGTGGCCATCAGCTGACTGACCGCCCGATCCGAAGCCACACCCATCCGGCTCTGGAGGCTGGCAAAGGATGGTCTGCCATTATCCCCCAGAGCGACGATCTCCCCGTCCAGGATCAGTTGGCAAGAACCGAGTTCCTCCGCCAGAGACAGCACCTCCGGGTATTGCCGGGTAATATCCAGCAGGTTGCGGCTGGATAGGCAGGCCCGTCCACGGTCGAGGTAGAGAATGGCCCTGATGCCGTCCCATTTCATCTCAAAACCGTAGTCGCCGTCGTTGACCGGCATCGAACCAGGCTTGGCCAACATGGGTTGTATCTGCCGCGGCATCAGTGATTCCGCCATTCTCGACCACTCCGGAATTATTCTCTGCAGGCTTAGTATGGCGACGGATGGCAGCATCTTATACTGCCCAATTTCCGGTCCCCACAATAAGAAAACCCCGGATTCCCGGGGTTGGCAACACAAATCCGACCAGATTCAACGGCGCTAACTATGGTTCTCCCAGTAAATGCTTGCCCCGCCCGGATAATAATTGCCGTAGAAGCCAGGGTCGGCGGTCAGGCCGCTGATCAGTTCATTGGCCGGACCGCCTGGCAGCGGCACGGCGTACAGTGAGCCGGTGGTCGCATTATTCAGGCGCAGGAAGATCATGGATGTTGCTCCCGGGGCAATCGACGGGGCGTAATCAGCGGTTCCATCCGGGCCGGCCGTGATGACCCGGGC
>JAHFCR010000151.1 GCA_023249405.1 Peptococcaceae bacterium
CCGCATCTTCCAGGCATCCAGGGTGATCAGGAGCAGCGGCAACACCTGCATGGTGGAGAAGACGCTCCCCAGCGCGATGATGCCGGTCGGCTTGGCAATCCAGTAGAAGTTGTGGGAGATGCCGATCAGGGCGGTCACGCAGAACATCATGACGGCGAGGAAGATCACCCGCTCGGCCATGGCCCGGTTGACCAGACCCATCTGCACCAGCATGTAACCCACGATACAGGTGGTGAACACCTCGAAGGTGACCTCAACCCACATATGGATGTTCATCCACCGCCAGTAGTCGGAGATGGCGAAGTTCTGGGTCGGGGTCATGAACATCCCGAAGAACAGGAACAGCACCATGATACCGCTGCCGTACAACAGCCAAGCCGGCACCGACCAAAGGTTCTGGCTGGTGATCCAGGGCTTCACGGCGCGGTAGATGATGAATACCCACAGACAGAACGAGCTCAACATGAGGATGTGCCAGAACCGGCCAAGCTCCAGGAACTCCCAGCCCTGGCTCCCGAACCAGTAGGACATCTCATCGGACAACATGCCCGTGTGGCCGGCATAAATCCCGAACAGGGCGCCAGCGCCAACGATGACACACAGCGCAAAGAGCAGATTGATCAGGAACCGCTGCCCGCTGGGCACCTTTGAAATCCTGGGCAGGAAGAAGAGGGTGTAGCCGACCCAGGCCATGAAGAACCAGTAGATCTGCACGAGGGCATGATAGCTTCGGACGACGCTGAAGGGGATAACGATCCCGAACGCGCCGAGGATCGATTCGCCAGGTCCGCCACCGACGAAATCTTCTGCGCCGAGGATACCGGCCAGTACCTGGACCAGGAACAGGATCACCGCAAACGCAAAGAACTTATAGGTAGCCCGCTGAGTCGGTCGAACATAGGCATCACCCTTGTTTTCAAGGTCGACCGTAGTGAGCGACCAATCGCGCCCGTTGAACGGCTCGCCAGGCAGCGACTTCATTTCACCGTAGACGTACAGGACCAGCATGGTACCCGCGAACAGCACGAGGATCGAGAGGAAGCTCCAGATATACGTGGCGTACGTCGGGGTGTTACCGACAGCCGGATCGTACGGCCAGTTATGGGTGTAGCTATAGATCTCACCCGGTCGATTTGCGCCGGCTACCCAGCCGCCCCAGAAGAAGTAGCCCGCCAGGGCCCTAAAGTCATCCGGGTTGGTGATGTAGCTCTTGATCCGACCCTTCTGGAACGCCTCTTCATAAGTAGGATCAGTGAACATCTTGGTATAATGCTGGACCAACTCTTCATAGGCAAACACCTGCGCGTCGTTCAGGCGGATCACGCCAGCCGCCGCGTCATACCCATTCTGATGGATCTCTCGCTTGACCTTACCCTCGATCCCGTCCTTCTCATCTTGGGTGGCGGGGCGTCCCTGGGTTTTTTCGATCTGCATCTGGTAATACTTACCCATGGAGACGAAGGTGCGGTGCAGGGCTTCTGCGGTGAAATCCGGTCCGCGCTCTGCGCCGTCACCCCAGAAGGAGCCGTACAGCATCAGGCCCTTCAGATGGAACACCTGCTTGCCCCGGTTCATTGACCACTCAGGAATGACCGTTTCTCCCGTCGGTGACACGAAATTCACCAGAGGAGGAGCGCCCGCATAGGTCCAGACGCCGAGAGCAATCAAACCAATAGTGCTAATCGCTGTGACGATCAAAGCATGAAGCCACCAATACTTCTTGATAAGTAATACTTGTGCAAATGTCCTCTCGTTCTTACCCTTTACTGCAGTTCCGCTGGGATTCGGACTCATTGTTACCTCCCGTGGCTCTCCCTCAACAGAGGTGGCCACTCGTGCATTGTTATTACCGCGCCGTCTTGAATTAGGGTTACCCTGGCCACCGGGGGTGCGCGCGCTTCCCGAGCGGCATGCAGGGCGCGGGTCCGACGGCACTTGCCCGGTCGACCAGGCGAAGACCCCCTGCGCTGCTTATCGATCCACATTGTAAAGTTCATGGGGAACGCCTCCTTAGCGCTAATATTGCGATCCCCTATAGACTTTGTAAATCCTGCGATCGAATCAATCCGCGATGCATATGTACTATGCTATAGTTTTACTATCCTCTACGGCGCTCGTAAATCCTGCGATTGACTCAATATGATAATGCAGATGCACTACTAAATGAGATCTTTGACTGGTTCCGTGGTTCGATGCGCGTGTGGTGTATTAGAACAGAGTTTACTCGACCAAGCGGTAGCCTGTCAATCAGTTGGTCGGTACATAGCATAGCACTCATGAGAACGGCTTTCTCCAGAACAGCATTATGACCGTACGTAAACATCTGTGATCCGGCGATTGATTGAATCATCATGATGAGGTGCGATGAACTGCGCCTCTCACGCCGCCTTAGTGGGCTCCTTCGGCACCCCTGGCGCCGGTCCGGCCTCTGCGCGAGCTGTAGGCTCCCGTCGCGCAATCTCGTTCACATAGGCCACAGCCTCCAGCCGCGAGTGAACCTTCAGCTTGCTGAAGATATTCTGGATATGGTTTCTCACCGTCGTTTTACTGATGAAAAGCTGCTCCGCAATAGCGGCCGTAGTGGCCCCCGTCCGCATCAGGGTGACGATCTGCAGTTCCCGCCGCGTCAAGTCACCGACGGGAGATACGGTCTTCTCGCTAGCAGTGAGCTGAGTCTGAGCCAGTTGCTGGCGAACGAGCACCTCAAGCTGGTGCGCTGAGGTGACATCACGAAAAAGATGAACCACTGTCGGGGGCTGGTTGTCCTCACAGGGAAGAGCCACACAGCTTACATCGATCCACAGCGGTTTACCCGTCCTCGTCCGAGTAGCCATCTCAAAATGCTGGATCAAGT
>JAHFCR010000029.1 GCA_023249405.1 Peptococcaceae bacterium
CAGGGCGAGCATCATGATGAAGTGGGTGACGCCGCCGGCGCTGACAAACAGGTGAAAGACCTCGTGGAAGCCAAAGCGCCGCGGCCAGAAATCGCAGCACTTGGTAGCGTAGATCACGGCTCCGATCGTATAGGCCACCCCGCCGCCAATCATCAGAACCAGCACGATGTGAGGCAGAGTATGCGCCAGTTGGACGAAGGGCACGATGGCGATCCAGCCCAGCAGCAGATAAAAGACCGTGGAAATCCAGCGGGGCAGCCCGATAAACCACAGCTTCAGCAGCATCCCGGCGATGGCCACGCCCCAGACCGCTCCCAGCATGGCCCATCTCCAGGCCCCCGACAGGGCAAAGTAAAACAATGGGGTATACGAACCGGCAATCAGAAAGTAAATGGAAACGTGATCAAGTTTTTTCAGCAGCAACTCCCTGGGCGGCGTCGTTTTGGCCCAATGGTAGAGGGAGCTGGCCCCAAACAGGGTGATCACGCTCACCCCGTATATCACCATGGGAATCAGTCTGGCGGCGTCCCTGTGGGTCGCGGTCACGATAAACACCAGCCCGGCAATAGCAGCCAGAAAGGTGGCAAAGTGGGTCCAGGTATTTACCGGTTCCTTCATATTCAAGAAATTGCTCATCATCGGCATCTCTTTTACACTCAAAATTACCCTAGCCCGGGCTTTCAAGCCCGGGCTAGGGGGGGCGAACTCCATGTATATTAGATTATAGCTTGTCGGCAATCGCCCTGGCCATCTCCGAGGATTTGGCGCTGCCGCCGAGGTCGTAAGTCAGTGTTTTACCTTCGGTTAATACTGCTTCTACAGCTCGCGCGACGCGGGCAGCGGCCTCGTTCTCTCCGAGATGCTTGAGCATCAGAACCCCCGACAGAATAGTGGCCAGAGGGTTCACCTTGTCCATCCCGGTGTATTTAGGGGCGCTGCCATGCACCGGTTCGAAGAGCGCTATCTGATCCCCGATGTTGGCTCCGGGCGCCACACCGAGACCGCCGATCAGGCCGGCGCACAGGTCCGACAGGATATCCCCATACAGGTTGGGCATCACCAGCACGTCAAAATCTCCAGGGTTCTGAACCAGCTTCATGGAGCAGGCATCCACAATCCGGTCCTCAAAGGTGATCTCCGGATACTCCCGGGCGATCTCCCTGGCTACGTCGAGAAACAAGCCATCAGTGCACTTCATGATATTGGCCTTGTGGACCGCAGTCACTTTGTGGCGCCCCTCTTTCCGGGCCAACTCGAAGGCAAAGCGCACGATCCGGTCACAGCCGAAACGGGTGATGATCTTGATGCTCTCGGCAGCGTCCTTGCCCACCATGTGCTCAATGCCGGCGTAGACGTCCTCGGTATTTTCCCGCACCAGCAGGATGTCTACATCCTCATACCTGGTCTTGACGTTGGGCAGGCTCTTGGCCGGCCGCAGATTGGCGTACAGGTCGAGTTCCTTGCGCAAAGCCACATTGACGCTGCGGAAGCCCTTGCCCACCGGCGTGGTCAATGGTCCCTTCAGGGCCACCCGGTTGCGCCGGATCGATTCCAGCACATGTTCCGGCAGCGGTGTGCCATACTGATCGATCACTGCTTCCCCGGCCTCTACAACCTCCCACTCGATCCCGGCGTTGGCGGCATCGATCACGATCCGGGCCGCCCTGGTCACATCAGGGCCCGTACCGTCACCAGGGATCAGAGTTACTTTATGCTTAGCCATATCCATCCTCCATGTCAGTGATTATCTACTCCATAGAAACAGCCTGTTGGCACTACAGTCAGCAGCGCTATATACTTCTTGCGCCATGCCGGCAGGATAGTGCTCCGTCTCGGCCGGAGAGGTAATCCTCTTTAATCGATATTGAAAGTCCCATACTTGCGGAAATGAGCGGCCAGGCCGCCATCCCCCAGCACCTTGAGCATGAATGCGGGCAGGGGCTTGATCGGCGTCTCGGCTTTTCTAGTCAGGTTTCTGAGCACCCCATTTTCCAGGTCCACCAGCAGTTCATCGCCGGCGGAGATCCCCGAAGTGTCGCATTCTACCACCGGCAACCCCGTATTGATGGCGTTCCGGTAGAAGATGCGGGCAAAGGACGGCGCCAGCACCGCCCCCACCCCGGCATTCAATAGGGCCAATGGCGCCTGCTCCCTGGAGGAACCGCAGCCGAAGTTGCGGCCGGCGATTACCAGATCGCCGGGCTGCACTCTTGTGGCGAAGTCCGGGTCCAGATCCTCCATGACGTGGCAGGCCAGCTCTTTCATGTCCAGTGTTTTAAACTTGTACTTGCCCGAGATGATGTAATCGGTGTTGACGTCAGCACCGAAGCAGTGTGCTTTTCCCTGCAGCTTCATCCCGCCTACCTCCTTTTACTGGGATGTGAGAGATACGAGGCGCGAGGTGAGATTCTCATTTCACATATTCCCTGGGATCGGTGATAGCGCCGGTGAGGGCGGAGGCCGCCACAGTCGCCGGGGAGGCCAGGTAGATAAAGGCCTTGTTGTTGGCCATCCGCCCCTTGAAATTACGATTGGCCGTGGAGATCACGTTCTCACCGTCGGCGGGAATACCGTTGTGCGTCCCCACACAGGGGCCGCAACCCGGTGTCACCAGCGCCGCTCCGGCCTTCACCAGATCCTGGATAATTCCCTCGTCCATGGCCTCCAGCAGGATGCGCCGGGAGGCCGGGGCTACGATCAACCGCACCTCCGGGTGCACCCGGCGCCCCCTGAGAATGCCGGCGGCAATCCTCAGGTCTTCAATACGGCCATTGGTGCAGGTGCCCAGAACCGCCTGTTGGATGGGAGTGCCGGCAACCTCGCCGATCGGCGACACGTTATCCACCCGGTGCGGTTTGGCCACCTGCGGTTCCAGCTTGCCGGCATCATATTCCAGAACGCGGGCATAGACCGCATCCCGGTCCGGGCTGACCGCTTCAAAACTCCTGTCCCCGGAGAGCGCCCGATGCTCCCGCACCCAGGCCCAGACCTTGTCATCGGCCTCCATCAGGCCGGCCTTGGCCCCCATCTCGATCGCCATATTGGCAATGGTAAAACGGGCATCCACGGACAGGGCGTCGATCGCCTCACCGGTATACTCGGCCGCCATATAGGTGGCGCCATCGGCGGTGACCTGGCCGATCAGGAACAGGATCAGGTCCTTGGAGTAAACTCCGGCCGGCAATAGTCCGTTGCAGACAAACTTGATGCTTTCCGGCACCTTGAACCACATCTGGCCGGAGATCAGTCCGGCTGCCAGGTCGGTGGAGCCCACCCCCGTGGCAAAGGCGTTCAGGGCGCCGTAGGTGCAGGTGTGGGAATCGGCGCCGATCACCAG
Organism: Peptococcaceae bacterium; assembly: GCA_023249405.1. Taxonomy (GTDB): domain Bacteria; phylum Bacillota; class DSM-12270; order Thermacetogeniales; family Thermacetogeniaceae; genus Palsa-1188. The sequence continues at coordinate 3,338 of JAHFCR010000029.1, forward strand.
ATCTCCGGGGCCGACGTGGCCTTTCTCGGGCATCAGTTGGTGGCAGACCCCCTCGCCGATGTCGTAGCAGATCATCTGCTGTTCTTTGGCAAACGCCCGCATCAGGTGGTGGAGGGCGGAGACCCCCTCGATCGGGCTGGGGGCGCTGTGATCGATCACCAGGGCCGCCTGCTCCGGGTTGGACACCTGTTGCCCCCCCATCTCCTCGAACGCCCGGATCGCCAGGGGGGATGTTCCATCCTGCCCCATGCGAAAATCCAGCGTGGCGACCACCAGGTCGTTGGTATAGGCATCCTGGCCGCTCTTCCGGCTCAGGATCTTCTCTGCTATGGTCTTTCCCAAACGATTGTCCTCCTGCAAGTAGTTAATTATCGGCTTTTAGCCTTGAGATAATCCTCGTAGATGAAGACCAGTTCCTTGTCGAACAGGGGACGTTTGAGTTCCACGGCAGCCTTCTTGACATAGACCAGAATGTCGTTGGCCTCCTCGTCCGTCAGGTAATGCCCGTATTCCTCGAACTTGGCCTTGATGGAGTGGCTGCCGGAATGCTTCCCGATCACGATCTGGCGGGTCAGACCGACCTCTTCGGGGCGGAAGGCCTCGTAGTTGCCCGGGTTTTTCAGGACGCCGTCGGCGTGGATGCCGGATTCATGGGCAAACACGTTGGAGCCCACGATCGCCTTCCAGACCGGCAGCTCCCGGCTGGAGGCCAGCGACACATACTCGGCCAATTCCCGGAACTTGGCGGTCTTAAAACTCAGGTCGATCCCGCCCAGGCACTTCAGAGCCATGACCACCTCTTCCAGGGCGGCATTGCCGGCCCGCTCCCCCAACCCGATCACGGTCACCCCGACCCATTTGGCACCGGCTCTGACACCGGCCAGGGCATTGGCCGTGGCCATGCCGAAATCGTTGTGGGTGTGCATCTCCACGTCGATGCCCACCGTGCTGATCAGGTTTTCCACCTGCGACAGGGTGGTAAAGGGGTCGAGGATGCCGACGGTATCGCAGAAACGCAACCGGTCGGCGCCGGCATCCTTGGCAGCCTGGGCAAATTCGGACAGGAAGGCGGGATCGGTTCTGGAGGCGTCTTCAGCGTTTACCGATACGTAAACATCGTGCTGCTTGGCAAATTCAGTAGCCCTGGCCATGTTCGACAGCACCTGGCTTCTGGTGCTGCGCAGCTTGTGCTCGATGTGAATGTCCGAGGTGGGGGTGGAGATGGCCACCGCGTCCACGCCGCAATCCAAGGATGCCTCGATATCCCTGATCTCGGCGCGGTTCCAGCCCATGATGCTGGCCCGCAGGCCCAGCTTGCAGATCTCCGTGATCGCTTCTTTCTCATGGCCACCCATCACCGGAACTCCGGCTTCGATCTGATCCACACCGACATCGTCCAACATCTTAGCGATGCGGACCTTTTCCGGATTGGAAAAAACCACGCCTGCCGTCTGTTCACCGTCTCGCAGCGTGGTATCGACAATCTTGATCTGGCTCATACCATCTCACCTCTCTCATCTGTTCTAGCCAATCCCAACTGCTCTGCCATTGCCACTATTTACATGCAGCCAACCTGTCGCTGCAGTGATCCTTGCCAGTTTGCCTGACGGCTATTGGCCGCGGCTCTGACAAAAGCCCGATCATCGTTGATCAGGAATGTCATACTCGCTCTTTGATCAGCCTGTTGACCAGTTGCGGGTTGGCCTGGCCCCGGGTCGCCTTCATGACCTGGCCGACCAGGAAGGTCAGCGCCTTCTCTTTCCCATTGCGATAATCCTCCGCCACGCCGGGGTGGTCCTCCAGCACCTGCCGCACCACGGCGCCCAGTTCCCCCTCGTCGCTGATCTGCACCAGGCCTCTGGCCTTGACGATCTCTTCAGGCCTGCCGCCGGAAAGAAACATCTCCTCAAAGATGGTCTTGGCGATCTTGCCGCTGATAGTCCCCTGATCGATCAGTTTCAGCATCGCCACCAGGTGCGACGGGGTCAGCCTGCTGGCCGCCACTTCCAGGTTGTGCGCCTTCAACAGCTTAAGGAACTCGCCCATCACCCAGTTGCTGACCACTTTCTGGTCGTGATAGGCGGCGACACAGGCCTCGTAGAAGTCGGCGAGCGCCCGGGAACCGGTGAGCACGCCGGCATCGTAGGCAGGCAGGCCGTAATTTGCCATGAAGCGCTGCTGTTTGGCGGCCGGCAGTTCCGGCAGTTCAGAGCGCACCCGATCGATCAGCTCAGGACCGATCACCAGGGGAACCAGGTCCGGATCGGGGAAATAGCGGTAATCAGAGGCCTCTTCCTTGATGCGCATCTGCACCGTGAGGCCTGACGCCTCATCCCATCCTCTGGTCTCCAGGAGAAACTGCCCGCCCTCTGCCAGGATGGCGCTCAAGCGCTCCGCTTCTCCAGCCAGAGCATGCTGCACCGCCCGGAAGGAGTTCATGTTCTTGACCTCCGATTTCGGGTTCAGCACCGTGGATCCCACCGGCCGGACCGAGATGTTGGCGTCGCAGCGCAGTGAGCCCTCCTCCATCTTGCAGTCGGAGATATCGATATATTCCAGAATAGCCTTCAGCTTCTCCAGGTAAGCCCGGGCCTCTTCCGGCGTCCGCAGATCCGGTTCGGAGACGATCTCCAGCAGCGGCACTCCGCAGCGGTTGACATCAACCAGGGAGTAGTCGGTCCCGGCCTCCCCGTGCATCAGCTTGCCGGCGTCCTCTTCCATGTGCACCCTGGTAATGCCGATGCGCCGCGCCCCCGGACGTTCGCCGCCATCCACCGCTACGTCCAGGTAGCCGTTCCGGCAGAGGGGCAGGTCATACTGGGAGATCTGGTAGTTCTTGGGCAGGTCCGGGTAGTAGTAGTTCTTCCGGTCAAATTTGCTGAACGAGGCGATCTCGCAGTTCAGGGCCAGGCCGGCCCGCAGGGCATACTCCAGCACGGTCCGGTTGATCACCGGCAACACGCCGGGCAAACCCATACAGACCGGACAGACGTTGGTGTTCGGCTCGCTGCCGAACTCGTTGGGGCAGGAGCAGAAGGCCTTGGTTCTGGTATGCAGTTCAACGTGCACTTCCAGACCGATGACCACCTCATACCGGTCATTATAGCCGGCCATGGCTGTCCCCCCCTTCCCGCCCGGCCGGGCTTACAGCAGCATGGCCCCGTTTGAGGGGGGCCCGGTCCTGATGATAGGGCGTGTCCTGTTCAAAGGCATGGGCGATACGCAGCAGTGTTCCCTCCGAGAAAACCGGCCCCATCAACTGGAGCCCCACCGGCAGGCCATCTGTATAGCCGCAGGGAATGGAGATGGCAGGAATGCCGGCCAGGTTCACCGGAATCGTATAGACATCCGAGAGGTACATGGACAGGGGATCATCCGACTTTTCCCCCAACCGGAAGGGAGGCGTGGGAGATGTCGGCGAGACTATGGCGTCAAACTGGTCGAACAGTCGATTGAAGTCATCCCTGATCAGGGTTCTGAGCTTCAGGGCCTGCAGGTAGTAGGCATCGTAATAGCCGGAACTGAGGGCGTAGGTGCCCAGCATGATGCGGCGCTTGACCTCCGCTCCGAAACCCTGGCTGCGGGTGTTCGTGTACATCTCCATCAGGTCGTAGGCGCCGCCGTTCTCCGCCACTGCCCGGTAGCCGTAATGAACACCGTCATAACGGGCCAGGTTGGAACTGGCCTCGGCGGGAGCGATCAGATAATAGCAGGGCACGGAATATTCAGCGTGGGGGAAGGAGCACTCATCCACTACTGCACCCAGACCGGCCAGCTTACCCAGGGATGCTTTCACCGCTTCAGCCACGGCAGAATCCAGGCCGTCGCCAAAAAACTCCCGGGGTACGCCGATCCGCAACCCCCTGATCTCTCCGGTGAGGAAAGCGGTATAGTCGGGCACCGCCCCGAGCCCGGCGCCGGGCGCCGAAGTGGAATCCAGGGGGTCGTAGCCGGCGATCAGGTTGAGTACCAGGGCACAGTCCCTGACGTCCTTGGTCATGGGGCCGATCTGGTCGAGGGACGAGGCGAAGGCCACCATCCCGTAGCGGGAGACCAACCCGTAGGTGGGCTTGAGCCCGACGATGCCGCACAGGGAGGCGGGTTGCCTGATGGAACCACCGGTGTCGGTGCCCAGAGCGTAGGGAGCCTCTCCCGCAGCCACCGCTGCCGCTGGCCCGCCGCTGGAGCCTCCCGGAACGCGGCTCAAGTCCCAGGGGTTGTGGGTGGGGAAAAAGGCCGAGTTCTCTGTGGATGAGCCCATGGCGAACTCGTCCATGTTCAGTTTGCCGGTAAAGACCGCCCCCGCCGCCGCCAGTTTCTCTACTACCGTAGCGCTGTAGGGCGGTATAAAATGCTCCAGCATGCGGGAAGAGCAGGTAGTACGTATACCACGCGTGCAGAGCACGTCTTTTAGACCGGCCGGAACCCCGGCCAGGTAAGGCAAGTCCTTGCCCTGTCTGCGTTCCCCGTCAACCTGGCGGGCAGCCTCGTAAGCCTGTTCCTCGGTAATGGTGACGTAGGCTTGTATATCCGGCTCCACGTCATGGATCCGCTGGAAGATCGCCCCGGTCACCTCTTCGGAGGTCATCTCGCCCCGCTGAAGCAGGTCTGCCAGTTCATGGGCTGTGAGATCATAAATCTCCATCATCAAGCCTCTTTTCATTCGCTAAAGCCATAGCGAGAATTGCCTTGCCGGATGTATTTTTATGGCCATCAGACGGGGCATCGATTGCGGATTATTAGAGGATGCGCGGCACCCTGAAGTAGCTTCCGTCCCGGTCCGGAGCGTTCTGGAAGACGTCGTCCGGCGCCAGCGTCGCCCCTCTCTCGTCCAGGCGGGAGACATTCTGCAGCGGTAAAACGTGGTAGGTCGGATCGACCCTGGTGGTATCCAACTGGTTGATCCGGTCGGCATATTCCAGGATAGAGCTTAACTGCGCCCCGAAACGCTCTTTCTCCTCCTCGCTCAGGGCAAGGCGAGCCAACAGGGCCACGTGCTCTACTTCCTCCATGCTGAGCTTCACTAGAAATCGCCACCTTAAAATGCTGCTTAACCTGACAAAAACCATGCCTAATTATAGCAGAAGCGCCAAAACCCCGCAACGTGCCAGGATGTTGAATGCTGTATACAATATTACGGCCAGTGCCCTGGGCTGGCGCTGCTAAAATATGGTATGCTATAAAAAATAGTAAGCGCTGAAGAAAGTGCTGCCGATCAGAGAAGATTTTTAATAAGGAGGTGCGATCAATGCACGATCAAGAGCTGCAGATCCTTAAAACCGCCGTCATCAACGAGATGGAGGGCGAGCATTTCTACCGGCTGACCGCTGCCAGCAGTAAGGACGAGGGTGTACGCCAGGCGTTTCTGTTCCTGGCGGATGAGGAAAGCAAACATCAAGGCTGGTTGAGGGCAATGGCAAGTCAATTGACCACTGCCGATAGCACGGTCCCAGGCCCTCATGACGTGGAACTGACGACACCGCAGCATGGCATCTTCGATCGATTTAAGCCAGGGCCGGAAACCGGCTCGCTGGCCGTCTCCGCCTTTCACATCGGCATTCTGCTGGAAAAGGCAGCGGTTGATTATTACCGTGAAGCGGCCCGGCAGACCACCCATGCAGCCACCCGCCAACTCTATGAGAAACTGGTAGAATGGGAGTTGCGGCATCTGGAGGCTTTTGAAAAAGTGTATGATGACCTGAAAGAGGAATGGTGGCAACAGCAGGGATTTTCGCCGTCCTGAGCCCGCCCGTCTGGTTCTACAGGTAAGTGATTGCTCGCTACTCCTGATGAGCGGTGACCAGGCGCTTAAAGGCTTCCTCGTCGAGAATCGGGACAGCCAGGCCAACCGCCTTGCCGTACTTGGAGCCCGGGTCACTGCCGGCAACCAGGTAATCGGTCTTCTTGCTGACGCTGGAGGAGACCTTGCCGCCCAGTCCCCTGATCAGGTTCTCGGCTTCACCCCTGGCCAGGGAGGACAAAGTCCCGGTCAACACGAACTGCTTTCCGGCCAGGGGAGATTCCCCGGCCGCGACCGGTTCCCTCTGCGCCTGCTCCATCAATACACCCGCCCGGGAAAGTTTGGCCAACAGTTGCCGGGCCTGCTCGTTGCGGAAATAGTCGACGATGCTGGCGGCGATCTTGGGCCCGATCTCCGGAATCTGGGTCAGCTGTTCGTCCGCAGCAGCAGCCAGGGCATCCATGCCGCGGTACCGGTCTGCCAGGATCTCCGAGGCCCGGGTGCCCACGAAGCGGATGCCCAGGGCGAAGATCAGCGGGGCAAGCCCTCTGTTTCTGCTTTTATCGATTGCCGCCAGGATATTCTCCGCAGACTTGTCTCCCATACGCTCCAGGGACGTCAGCTGTTCCTTGCTCAGTCCGTACAGATCGGCCACATCCTGGACCATGCCGGTTTCCACCAACTGGTTGACCAGGGCCGGCCCCATTCCTTCGATGTCCATAGCCGCCCTGCTCACGAAGTGCAGGAACATCTCCTTCAACTGGGCGGGACAGGTGATACTGGTGCAGCGGTTGGCCGCCTCTCCCTCCAACCGTACAACCTTACCGCCGCATTCCGGGCAAGTCTTGGGCATCTCAAATATTCTCTCGCTGCCCGAGCGCCGCTCCTCGAACACGCTGACCACTTCCGGGATCACGTCTCCGGCACGCTGCAGCAGGACATAGTCGCCGATCCGGATATCCTTGGCCCTGATCATATCCTCATTGTGCAGGGTGGCGCGGGATACGGTCGCCCCGCTCACCTGAACCGGCTCCAGGATCGCCGTGGGAGTGAGCACGCCGGTGCGTCCCACCCTGACGATGATATCCTGGATCCTGGTGACCACCTGTTCCGCCGGGAACTTGAAAGCGATCGCCCAGCGGGGGCTCTTCGAGGTGCTCCCCAGCCGGCCTTGCAGCTCGAGGCTATTCACCTTGACCACCAGGCCGTCGATCTCGTAGGCCAGGTCATGGCGCCGATCGGCCCAGGAGGCGCAATAGGCGATCACCTCGTCGATGTCCCGGCAGTGCCGCCACTCCTGCTGCACGGAAAAACCGGTCTGCCGCAGCCAGGCCAGGGTTTCTGCCTGAGTTGCCACCTCCCGGCTGCCGCCAACCAGCACCTGATAAAGGAAGATTCCCAGGGTGCGGCCGGCAGTGATTCTAGGATCAAGCTGGCGGATAGAACCGGCGGCAGCGTTTCTGGGGTTGGCAAAAGGAGCCTCTCCGCGGCTGTCCCGCTCCTCGTTGAGGCGGGCGAAGGCACTCTTGGGCATAAAAACCTCACCGCGCACTGCCAGGCGGGAGTCATGTTCTCCGAGAGCCAGCGGCATCAGCCTGATGGTGCGCACGTTCTGGGTCACGTCTTCTCCGGTGAGCCCGTCTCCCCTGGTCGCAGCCTGGATGAAGCTGCCGTTTTCATAGGCCAACACCACTGTCAGGCCATCGATCTTGGGCTCGACCACGTAATCCACCGCGCCGCCGGCCAACTGCTGCACACGGCGGTCAAAATCGCGCAGTTCCGCCGCCTCGAAGGCGTTGTCCAGGCTCAACAGGGCCACCGGGTGTCCGACCGATTGAAATCCGGCCAGCGGCTGACCCCCCACCCGCTGGGTCGGGGAATCAGGCACCACCAGCCGGGGGTGCTCGGTCTCCAACGCCACCAGCTCCCGCATCAGCCGATCATATTCGGCATCGCTGACCAGCGGGTTGTCAAGCACATAATACTGATAATCATGCCTGCGGATCTCCCTGCGCAGCTCTTCTACCCTGTCCTGCGCCAACTCCAGGGACGGCATGGGCGCACCCCCCATAAAACGGACATTTATTATTGGCCGTTATCAAATAATTTTCGGCAACAGATTGTTAATAAGACTCCGGTGGATCGCCGGTAAATGGCAGCTGCTTACAAGGCATCCACTATCTATTATCCCCGCTATAGTCGCGCGCTATCACGGCAGGCCGGTCCTATTCAAACGTGTGAATGCTGATGCAGGGATCGGCCTTCAAGGCGTAATATCTTTTTTCCCGGCCGATGATATTGGACGCCTGTAATTCCTTGAGCGCTTTTACAACCATCACCCGTGAAGACCCGATCATATCCGCCAGTTCCTGCTGGGTGATTCTCAGATCGATCACCGTCGAGCCCGTCCCTTTCCGGCCATACTGCTCAGCCAGGCTGTAGAAACGCCTCAACAGCCTCTCTTTTACCGTTTGGCCGGCACCCTTGCCGGTCTTGACAATGCTTTCATAGCGCTTCTGACCAAGGTAGCTGATGATCCTCAAGGCAAACGAGGGGTCCTGTTTGATCAGCGCCTCGAATTGCTGCTTGCTAAAACAGCAGATACAGGCCTCTTCCATAGCTATCGCGCTGGATGGTTCCTGTTGTTCCCGATACAGCGACAACTCTCCGAGAACCTCGCCGGGGCCGCACACATCCAGGATCGCTTCACGGCCATCCTCGGCCGTTTGCACAAGCTTCAGCTTGCCTGATTTGATCAGGAAGATAGTGTTAGTGGTTTCTCCCTGGAGAAAGAGGCAGCCTCCCCTGGACAGCTTTTTTCTCGTCGCGCACCGGCACAGGCTGCCAAACTGTTCTTTATCAAGCCCCTGGAACAGTTCCAGCTCCTGCAGGCAGATAATGCAGTGCTTCACGGCCCCTCTAGCCCCCGTTCATCAAGCCAGTTCTTAGATTATTGTACCAAAAATATCAGAGCATTAACTATAAATCCAAAAAAAGCACGATGATCCCGCTTCCAGAGTTGGGATCATCGTGCAGTTCAGAAAGATCTACAGCAGGGGATCCGCCTGCTCGGCCTTGAACAGGACCAGTTGCCCCTCCACGCTGGCCTTGCCGGTCAGCCTGAAACCTTTGGGCCCGCCCTCCATCGAGGAGATGACCACCTGCATCCTGCCGTTTTCGCCAATATTTTTTCTGGTGACGTCCATCTTGTAGACGCCAAACCCTAAGACATCCCCATCCCTGACCTCCGCCACCTTCCCCACCACGATCAGATGCGGCTCTCCCTGGGCAGACACGGTGACGATCGGAACAAACGGGGCTTTGGTGATCAGGTCCTTGATCTCTTCGTTGACAACCATTTACTTTCACTCCTTCTCCTCAGGTTTTATTCCTGCTCTTTTTGAATCGAAGCATTCAACCGCCGGCAGCACCGGCTGCCGGTAATTCCGCCAGAGCTGTTTTCAACATTGCAGTCACATTTTTTTGGAAATTAGTGAGTTCAACTTTTTCGATTTCGATCGGCACCTGGGTGTATTCGAAGAATGACAGGATGGCATCATCTTCAATGCTGCCGACCCCTGTGTCCAGGAGCAGGATCTTGTCATAGAAACCGAAGTTCTGCCTGGCGTCTATATCATCCCAACCCTGGCCCTGCCTGAAGATCTGGTCCCAATTCTGCAGCCAGCCGGGGGTGAGATAGAATACCCGGGCGGATTTTTCGATCTCCTGCATCCGCTCTTTGCCCAGGATCAGTTCGACGCAGTTGCCGGGGGTTGGTCTCACAACGCCATAATGCTCTGTAAACTCACCGATCTCCGGATGACACATAGAGCCGAAAAGGAGCACTGTCCGGTCTGCGGTCACGGCATCCAGCGCTGCAGTGATACCTTCCTTGAGCCGGTCGTAGTCTACGTGCAAGGCCGGCGCCACGTATGCGATCTCGATCCCGTCCTCCAACGCCTGCTCCGCCTTGATCTGCTCCAGGACCAGTTCCAGTTCCGGCTGAAAGATACCGCAAGCCACAATGCATGCCTCCATCTTAGAAATCACCTCCTCCCCGAACTGTCTCGGAATCGAACCGTTGGGATCTGATAAAAAAGCCATCCTACGATGCATCTTAACGCGGTTTTACAAAATAAAATGTTAAATTTTTAACATTAATCAAAATATTTTTACAGGGGTATGAATACCACAACTACATAAATATCAATGATCGGGAAGCGTTCTAAATCAGAAGTCTCAACTTTGTTAAACATCTGAAAATTTTGGCGAAGATGCGATAGCCAGGCATGCCTAAGCAGGCCTGGCAGGGGGGGCATGGGTATAACCGCACAATAGATGGCATGGATGTTCAAAATACCGGATAGGTAGCTGTCTGATTCTTCACGCCAGTCATCGCGCTCCGATGCATCGGTTGATCAGGTTACCGGTCTGACGGGGCGTCCATGGCAATGATCCGGTTCTCCCAGGTACGCAGTAGCAGTCTACCGCCCTTCTTGCCGATCATATAGCGGGGAGCGATGGGTATTTTTCCGTAGCCACCGGGAGCGTTAATGATATAGGTAGGCACCGCCAGCCCGGAGGTAAAACCGCGCAGGTGTTCCATGATTTTCAGCCCATCATCGACAGGGGTGATAAAATGGCTGGTTCCCTTAACGTTCTTGGCATGGAAAATGTAATACGGACGTACCCGTATTTTCAGCAGTTCCTGGTTGAGTTTTTTCATCACGTGCGGCTGGTTGTTGATCCCGCGCAGCAACACCGACTGGTTGCCGAGCACGGCTCCCGCCTTGGCTAACATGTCACACGCCTGCTTGGCCTCTGGAGTGATCTCCAGGGGGTGATTGAACTGGGTGTTGATATACAGAGGCGGGTACTTGTCCAGTATCGCGCAGAGGTTAGGGGTAACCCGCTGGGGCATGGTGACCGGCACTCGCGTCCCCAGGCGCTTGATCTCTACATGCGGGATGCTGTGCAACTCATGCAGCAGCCAGTCCAGGACCTGGTCGTCCAATAGCAGGGCATCTCCCCCGGTGACCAGCACATCCCTGATCTCCTGGTTGGCACGCACATAGTTCAGAGCCGCTATCAACTGGAGATGCGCCAGGTGCTGGTCGCGCTGGCCAATGTTGCGGCGGCGCTGACAGTGACGGCAGAACATGGCGCACTGGTTGGTCACGTTGATGATCAACCGGTCCGGATAGCGCCTGGTCACGCCCGGGGCGGGCGAGGTCCACTGCTCGGCCATCGGATCATCCTCACCGTCCTGGTCGTTCACTTCCGGCAGCGAGGGAATCGCCTGCTTCCAGAGGGGGCCAAATGGCCGGTCACTCATGATCAGGGCCAGGTAATAGGGAGAAATTGCCCAGCGCAGGTGTTTGCCCACTTCAGCTAGTTCCTGCTTTGCAGCTTCATCCAGGGGCAGTAGGGCGGCCAGGGTCTCCACATCGGCGATCCGGTGCCGGAGCTGCCAACGCCAGTTGTTCCAATCGGTTTCCCAGCCGCTCAAATATTCCAGGATCTTAGCCTGCGCCGCGGCAAATTCATCCGCCAGGTCAAAACCGGTACGAATTGTTTTCTTCGCCTCAAGATACTCTTCAATCAGTTCTCTCAGGACGTCGGCTCTAGACAGAGCCGACGCAGCCCTGGCCGATTCTGTTGCCCTGCTAACGTCGTTGACAGGTAGCTCCTCAGCCATACTGTAAGCTCTGGCAGCCATCTCATGCACCTCTTTTTTTTGAAAATAGTTCACTTATTCTTGCTTTGCCAATTTTTTACAGATCAAATCAGCCATCATTTGCCATCGCTCTATTACAACCGCTTTTCTGTTGGCAACAAGCACCAGGCACTGAATACATCAAAATATCTAGGTAATTACCTGCAACTTTTGTTATATAATAAGTTGTAGGTTCCAAAACAGGAGGTTCCAAAACAAATTTCTCCCTTCGTGCCGGGCGGTAGAGATAATTTCTTGAAGACTGTTCTACTTTATATACTTGCTATCGCTCAGATTTCTTACAATGGCAATGCCGTTTTCCCCTACGCCCGCGCCTGGCTGCGTTACGGCAAGGTACGAGATGGCAAAAACCAGTAATTATGACGTTATAAAAACTGCCGGGAACAAACCTTGGAAAAGCGCATTGCATCACGGCGTTCAGCGTAGTTTTCCAGACAGCATGATTGTCCTGTTTACTTTTACAACTTCCGACTTCTCTGTTTCGGGAGAGGGGGAGGGATGAGATCATCTGTCGAACTAATAGCGATAGATGATCCTGCAACAATTTTCTCACATCTGCTAAGGCTTCATAATAGTACCATCTACCCGTGGAAACCAGTATAGCTGGCTACTATTCTCGGGTTAGCCGGGAGGATCAAGCCTGCTCCCGATTGTATTGTAAGATTTCATCCCTGGCCTGGGTATTATAAGTAAGGCCGGATGGGAAAGGCGGAAACATGTTGGAAGGGCATCCTACCGACCAGGAGTTGGTCAGGCAGACGCTCGGTGGTGATGTGCAGGCCTTCGAAACGCTCGTCGAGCGTCACCAGCAAGCAGTTTACCGCATCCTGTACCGGTTGCTGAAAAATAAACAGGAGGCCGAAGATATCGCCCAGGAAACCTTTTTGAGGTGTTATCGCCACCTGGAAAAGTTCGATCAGGACCGGCCGTTCGCGCCCTGGCTGTACCGGATTGCCACCAACCAGGCTCTGAGCTGTCTCCAGCGTCTTTCCCGGCGCCGTTTCGTATCATGGGACGACCAGGTTTCGGAGGCCCAGGCGGGAGACTTGGAACAGCAGTACATTCTGGCATCCGGGGACGGACCGGGCCAGAGCACCGATCCCGAGGCGGCATGGGAAAGGAAAGAGGTCAGCCAGGAGATCTTTAAGGCCCTGCAAAGCCTCAAACCATCAGACCGAATGATCGTCATCCTGCGTTATTGTGAGGAATTGAGCTACGAGGAGATCGCCTACATCATGCAAACCCGGCGCAACAGCATCGAGGTCCGCCTGTTCCGGGCCAAGCAAAAGCTGCGCAGCACGATGACGCAACTGCTGGGATGGGAGCATCCCCGGTGTCAGGACCAGAAAGGAGGGGCTTCATGTACGCCTGCAGGGAAATAGAAAAACTCCTCAATGCCTACGCTGACGGCGAACTTGATGATCCGGGCCGGCTCAGGGTGAAGGCCCATCTGCAGGAGTGCGCCTCCTGCAGCCAGTCGGTGCAGCGCAAGGAAGCTGAGGCCCGGTTACTCCACTCCGGCACCCTGGTGCCTGCGCTCTCTGCCGACTTCACCAGGCGGGTCATGTCGAATCTTAACCGCAGCAATTACCAGGCGCGGGAGGGCTTTATTCCACCGAGTAAGTTGATCACCCGATCTTGGCTGGCTCCGGCCCTGGCAGGTCTGCTGCTCCTGGTAACGGTCTCCTGGGCGGCGTCAGGACACCTGCTGCCGCCCGGTCACGGAAAGGTCTCTTTGCAGGCCCCCATTCCATCCGCCAACAACCCAGCACCCACCTTACCGGCGACCGGGGTGTCTGAACTGGCTGCCAAGTTTCCGGGCAAGAAAGCCAGCGGGGAATCTGCCAGGCCGTGGAGCAGCAGAAATACCGCCTTCTCTCCGGAAAATCCGGATACCGTGAGCGAAGCTGTGTATAAGACAGTGGAGACGCAGACGGCCAACCAGGCGCCGCCACAGGCAACAAGCAAAGAAGAACTGGAGCGGCAAGGATATACGGTGTTTGAACCAGGCTACCTGCCCGCCGGCTACTCCCTGGCATCCTGCTACCTTCTTCCGCCAGGCCCTGGGACTGGGAGCGGAACTGCCAGCCAGGAGCCGTCCGGAAGCGGTGCAGCGCCACTACCCGGTTGGAGCAGTCTGCTGTTGACTTATCGCAATGCCCAGACCGGTGCGTGGCTCGTCCTGGAGATCCGGCCCGTGAACAGTCCGGCGCGAGCGCCGGGCAGCACCAAGGCGGGCATAGCATCACCTCCGGGCTCGCGCCCGGAAGTCTCGACCAAGGTGACAGCAGACGCGGCTGCTGCATCGTCAGCCCCGCCATCGTCGGATGTGCCGGATGTCTCTCATAAGGTAGATTCGTCCGCCGGCACAACGGGAAGTCAACCGCCCGGCGCTGACCGGATCACCTGGCAGGCCCAGAAACATGGAGCCAGTTTCCTGCTGACGGTGAGCAGCAATTTGCCTGAAAAAGAGTTGCAAAAAGTGGCAGCTTCAGTGCAATGACGGCCAGAAGTGCAGAGGAACACTGCGTTGATACCCTAAAGAGGACAAAATCGTAAAATTGATGCGGATATGATGATCGGATCAAACCGGAAAACGCTTGTTCGGCCATGCTAAACTCAGACATCGGGTTCCTCGCCCCGGAGAATATGCCGGTTGTATGCACCGACAATATCGCTTCTGGTGATGATGCCAATCACCCGCTGAAAACCTTCTCCGTCCACTACCGGCAGGCGTCCGATCTCCTTCAGCGCCATCTTGCGCGAGGCATCTGCCAACGTTTCCAATGGAGTGACCGTGACCGGGCCGCGGGCCATGACGTCCCGCACCGGAGTCACCAGGCGATTGCTGACATCCACTCTGCGTATATCATCCAGCGTGATCACCCCGGACAGCAGGCCATCCCTGTCGATGACGGGAAAACCGCCATGCCCGGTCTGCTGCATCAACTGGATAACGTCTTCTATCGCAGCATCGATATATACTGCATCCACCTCTGCAGACATGGCGTCCCGGACCAGCACCGAACGCATGGTATTCAGGTCCCAGCGGTGGCGGAGGTGGATGCCGCGCCTTGCCAGCCTGATGGTGTTGATCGATTCCTTGCTGATTAAACGGTACAGGAGGGTGGATATTCCGCAGCAGAGCATGATCGGCAGAATGATGCGGTAATCTTGGGTCATCTCGAATAACATCAGGATGGCCGTGATCGGCGCCTGATTTGCGGCAGCGAACAGCGCCCCCATGCCGACGATGGCATAAGCGCCGCTCCCTGCCGTCAAAACCGGGAAAATGCCGTGAAATACACTGCCCAGCGACCCTCCCAGGCAGGCCCCGATGAACATGCTGGGGAACAGCGCCCCGCCGGAGCCGCCGGAGCCGAGAGTGATCGACGTGGTGATCAGCTTGGCGAAGCAGAGCAAGGCTAGAAATAAGGCCAGATGGATCTGTCCCTGCAAGACCTGGTTTATTACATCCTGCCCCCTCCCCAGGGTTTGGGGCAGTAAGATGCCGATCAGTCCGAACAGGATGCCGCCAATGGCGGGACGTGCCCATTCGGGAAGCCTGCCGAGGCGATCGAAAAGATCTTCCGTCCAGTTGAGTGTATAGGCAAAAAGAAGCGATACCAAACCCGCGGCGATGCCCAGCACCGCGTACAACAAAAGTTCGAAGGGATGCGCCAGGTCATAGGGAACGATCAGGAAGGCGGGCAAGTTGCCCAGCAGCGCTCTGGCAATCATGGCGGCGCTGACGGATGAGATCACGACATAACCGAAGGTCGAGGCGTTAAAATCGTTCAGGATCACTTCCATGGCAAAAACGGCGCCGCCGAGGGGGGCGTTGAAGGTGGCCGCTATTCCCGCACCGGCGCCGCAGGCCACCAGCATTATGGTATGCCGCTCTGAGATATGCAGCAACTGGCTGACAGTCGATCCGATGCCGGCGCCGATCTGAGCAATCGGCCCCTCCCTGCCTGCCGACCCGCCCGATCCGATAGTGAGCGCCGTCGTCACGGCCTTGACCAGGACCACCCGCGATCTGATTATTCCTCTCTGGCGCGCCACCGAAAGAATGACTTCTGATATGCCGTGTCCCTTGGCTTCCCGTGCCAGAAAGTAAACGAGGACGCCAACGAGGATTCCCCCTATGCATCCGATAATGGGAATCCTCAAAGGGCCTAATAAAACCAGGAAATCATTGATGGGACCGGAGAACAGCCAGTTGCTGAACTGGATCAGATAGAAAAGGAAAACCGCTCCCAGACCGCTAAGAATTCCGACCAGGAGAGCGATGAAGGCCAGGTAGAAGGCATAATTGGCTGCGAGGAGTCCTCTTGCCCGTTCCGCATACTTTGTCAATTGATCCTGAATCCTCTCCCATTCCAGATTCAAGCATCAGCTCATGACAAATAGCTGCCAGGTGTCGCTAAATACTACCTCTGCCCGGGCTACAGGCGGGTAAGCGGAGCGAACTTGACCAATAGGCGCTTGGGCCCTGCTGCCTCAAACTGGACCAGGGCTTCCAGGTCTCCACCCCGCCCGACCAGGGTTTCAGTAACTACGCCGCGGCCAAATTTTTTGTGTTCAACCAGGTCGCCTTTTTTAAAGACCTGTTCTCCTTGACCGTCGTACTCGGGATGGATCTCCGCCGGCTGCCTGGATACACCACGGCCCGCCCCCTTGCCCCCGGCCACCTTGAAGGCGCGCCCTTCCGGCGCGGCCGGAGAGGCTGTGCCGGTAACGGATTGCTGTACCTCTGTGACCGGAACACCGGCCGCGGCGGCCTCCAGGAGGGCGCGCCCGGTAAAGACCGGTGGCAGCTTCAGTTTCGAGGCGCCATCAGGCTGCCCGTTATCGCTGGCCTGGCCATCAGGCCCAGGTTCCCCATTTGGTTCATGTTTACTGCCGGGGATGACGGCGTTCTTGCCGGCGCCGCCCGGTGTCACCGGGTACATGAACTCGTCGGGAATCTCCGCCAGAAAGCGTGAAGGTTCTTTATACATCCCGCTCCCATGTAAAAAGCGACGGTTCGCCCAGGACAGGAAAAGCCACTGCTGCGCCCTGGTAATCCCCACGTAGCACAGCCGGCGTTCCTCCTCCAGTTCCTGCTCTTCTCCCAGGGCACGGGTGTGCGGAAAGAGCCCCTCCTCCATACCGGTGAGGAAGACCGCTGGAAACTCCAGCCCTTTAGCGCTGTGCAGGGTCATCAGGACGATGGCATTTTCATCTTCGCTGTAGTTATCGACATCCGTTACCAGGGCCAACTGTTCCAGGAATCCAGTCAGTGATTTATCATCGCTCTGCTCGTCGTATTCCCTGATCGCCCCCAGGAACTCCTTGATGTTTTCCAGTCTGGTCTCGGCCTCCACTGGCGGTTCCGCCTGCAGCATGGCACGGTAACCGGTCTCCTCCAGGATAGCCTCGGTCAGGGCAGTCACTGTCGTAGTCTGCTGGCGCCAGCGCTCGATCATGGCAAAGAAACCCCTGATCGCTATGGCCGTGCGCCCCAAACCATTTAGCAAGTCGGGGTCTCCCAGTGCCTCCCGCAGGCTCCTGCCGCCGTCCCGGGCCAGCTGATCCGCCCGCGCCAGGGCCGTATCCCCAATCCCCCGCCGCGGAACGTTAAGCACCCGGCGCAGGGAGATATCGTCGGCCGGGTTGGCCACCAGCCGCAGGTAGGCGATAATATCCTTGATCTCCTTGCGTTCATAGAACCTGATCCCCCCAAAAATCCGGTAGGGGATATTGCCTCTGATGCACTCCTCTTCAAAGGACCTTGATTGGGCGTTGGTGCGGTAGAAGACCGCACAATCCCGGTATCGCATCTCTTCCGACTGGCGCAGCCGTTCGATCATGGCCAGCACAAAACGGGCCTCGTCCCGCTCATCATCGGCCTGATAATAGGAGACTGGCTCCCCGATCCGGTTGGAGGTCCACAACTGTTTTGGCTTTCTGCCTTTATTGTTGGCGATTATCGAATTGGCCACGGTCAGGATACGCTGGGTTGACCGGTAATTCTGCTCCAGCTTGATCATCACGGCTTCAGGATAGTCCTTTTCAAACTCCAGGATATTGCTGATATCCGCCCCGCGCCACCCGTAGATGGACTGGTCATCATCCCCCACCACGCAGAGGTTTTCGAAACCGGCGGCGATCTGGTGCACCAGCATGTACTGAGCCCGGTTGGTGTCCTGGTATTCATCCACCATCACATATTGGAAACGGTGCTGGTAATGCTCCAGTACCAGCGGTTGCGTCCGGAACAGTTCCACCGTCTGAAACAACAAGTCGTCAAAATCCAGGGCATTCTGCTCGAGCAGCTTCGTCTGGTAGAGCTTATAGACCCTCGCCAGCACGGCATCCCGCTCACCCCGGCACTTCTGCTCCCACTCGTCAGGACCAACCAGCTCGTTTTTCAGGCCTCCGATGGCGGCCAGCAGGCTGCGCGGCCGGAACTTCTTATCGTCCACGCCCAGATCCCGCAGGCAGTGCTTCATCAGGGTCATCTGGTCGTCATCATCATAGATGGTGAAATTCCGGTCATATGGTGTATACTGCGCATCCTGGCGCAGTATACGCACCGCTAGGGAATGGAAGGTGCTGATCCAGACGTCGCGCCCCATCGTGCCTGCCAGGTTGACCATCCGCCGCCGCATCTCCGCCGCCGCCCGGTTGGTAAAGGTGACCGCCAAGATCCTGAAGGGGGACACGCCCTGCTGCAAAAGATAGGCCACCCGGTAAGTAAGCACCCGGGTCTTGCCGGATCCGGCGCCGGCAAAGATGATCAGGGGCCCGTCAGTATGGCGCACTGCTTCGAGCTGCGCCGGATTGAGATCGTCGCTAAATAACATCTACATCACCTACTGTCGCCGCTCGGCCAGTTTTGTCCTGATATCGTCCAGACTGACGTTACTCTCTGCCAACAGAACCAGAAGATGGTAGATCAGATCGGCCGACTCATTGATGATCTCGTCACGATCACGGTTTTTGCCGGCGATCACTACCTCGACTGCCTCTTCTCCTACTTTCTGCGCGATCCGGTCGATACCCTTCCGAAACAGTTCGGCAGTATAAGATTTTTCTGGCAGGGTCTGTTGACGTTCTCTGATCACTTCAAACAAGATATCCAGCATATCCCTGGCTGCCACGGGTTCGACAAGCCGCTCGCCGTCCTGGGTCAAGCGTTTGAAGAAGCAGGAGCGATAGCCCTCGTGGCAGGCAGCACCCACCTGGTCGACCTTCACCAGCAGGGTATCCCGGTCACAATCGGTCAGCACCTCACGGATATACTGGCGGTGCCCGCTGGTCTCACCTTTCTGCCATAGGCACTGCCGGCTCCGGCTATAGAACCAGGTCCTGCCGGTTTGCATGGAAAGCGTCAGGGATTCCCGGTTCATGTAGGCCGCCATCAGCACTGTCCCGTCGGCCGTATCCTGTACCACGACCGGTATCAACCCCTCCGCTCCGAACTGCAGGGAATCACAAAACGCTCTGATCTGTTCTGGGTCTGTCAGCACCGGTTCGGCTTTCACAGTCTAACGGGCACCCCTCTCTCGGCCAGGTATGTCTTGGCCTGCCTGATGGTATATTCCTGATAGTGGAAGATGGAGGCGGCCAGGACCGCGTCTGCCGCCCCCAGGGTCAATCCCTCGTATAAGTGATTCAAATTGCCGGCGCCGCCTGAGGCGATCACCGGTATCCGCACCGCCTCGCTGACCGTCCGGGTCAGGTCCAGGTCATAGCCGTCCTTGGTGCCGTCCCGGTCATGGCTGGTCAGCAGGATCTCCCCCGCCCCGCGCTCCTCGGCCTCCCTGGCCCAGGCCACGGCGTCCAGGCCGCGGCCACCCTCGCCAGGCACCCGCTGCCGGCCACCGTGGGTCAGCACCTCCCAGCGGCCCGGCCCACACTGCCTGGCATCGATGGCCACCACGATGCACTGGCAGCCAAAACGCTTGGCGCCCTCGTTGATGATCTCCGGCTGCAGGACCGCGGCCGTATTGACCGCAGTCTTGTCGGCCCCCGCCTGGAGCATCTCCCGGATATCCTCCAAGGTGCGGATGCCACCGCCCACCGTCAGGGGAATGAACACCTGGTCGGCGGTGCGCCGCACCACATCCACCATCGTCTTGCGTCCGTCGGAGGAGGCGGTGATGTCCAGAAACACCAGCTCGTCCGCCCCGGAAGCATCGTAAAATGCGCCCAATTCTACCGGGTCCCCGGCATCCCTCAGCGACACAAATTGTATTCCCTTCACCACCCGCCCCGCAGTCACGTCGAGACAGGGGATGATCCGCTTGGCCAACATCTCCAGGCACCTCCTCTGCTGTCAAACGCCGGCGGCCGCAATGAGAGCGTCTTCCAACTGTACCCGGCCCTCATAGAGGGCCTTGCCCAGGATCGCTCCCTCGACTCCCAACGGTTCCAATGCCCGCAACCTGGCCACATCATCCAGGCAGCTAACCCCGCCTGAGGCGATCAGGAGCAGACCGGATTGCTCCGCCATCTCCCGGATCGCTGCAAAATTGGGGCCGGTCAGCATGCCGTCCCTGGCAGTGTCGGTAAAGACCAGGCGTTCCACGCCGCTCTCCCTGATCTCTGCAGCCACATCCAGGGCACGCCGGGAGGTCACATCCTGCCAGCCCTTCACCGCCACCATGCCGCCACGGGCATCCAGACCGACCAGGATGCGGCTGCTGCCAAAGGTGCCGCAGGCCTCTCGCACCAGTCCGGGTTCAGTGACGGCGATTGTCCCGAGTACCACCCGGGCCACCCCTGCCCCCAGGGCCGACTCGATGTTGGCCAGAGTGCGCAGGCCGCCGCCCAACTGCACCGGGATATCGACTGCGGCGGCGATCTCTTTGACAATCTCCAGCTGCTGCGAGGCGCCCGCGAAGGCTCCGTCCAGGTCCACCAGGTGCAGCCACCGGGCGCCCTTGGATGCCCAGCGCCGGGCTACGGCTACCGGATCGGCGCCGTAGACGGTCTCCGCCTCGGCCCGGCCCTGCACAAGCCGGACACACCGGCCACCCCGGAGGTCGATCGCCGGAAAGATCAGCACCCCGCCACCAGCTTCCCGAAGTTGGCGTACACCCGCTGCCCCAGTTCGCTGCTTTTCTCCGGGTGGAACTGCACTCCGAACAGGTTGCCCCGGGCGATCATGCTGGTAAAGGTGCCGCCGTAATCAGTGCTGCCGCTGATGACAGCGTTGTCGTCCGACTCCACGTAGTAGGAATGGACAAAATAAAAATAGGAATGGTCAGGAATGCCTTGAAACAATGGATTATCCTGCCCTGGCCCGAGGTCAACCTGGTTCCAGCCCATGTGGGGCACTTTCAGCTCTCCCGTGAAGCGCCGCACCCGGCCCGGCAGAATTCCCAGCCCCGGATGCGCCCCCATCTCCTCGCTGCTCTCGAACAGCACCTGCAACCCGAGACAGACTCCCAGAAAGGGTTTGTTGTTCGCTATCTCATCCTTGATCGCCATGTCCAGGCCCAGGGCCCGCAGATTGTCCATGGTGTCGCCGAAGGCGCCCACTCCCGGGAGCACGATCCCCCGGGCCTGTTTCAGGGCCTCCGGGGTGTTGACGATCGCCGCCGGGTAACCGGCCGCTTCCAGAGCCTTCTGAACACTTCTCAGATTGCCCATGCCATAGTCGATGACTGCAATCATTGGCAATTCCTCTCCTCTATCCCTACAGGCTGCCCTTGGTGGATGGAACCTGACCCTCGGGTCCCGACAGGGCTGCCGCCTGCCGCAGCGCCCGGGCGCATCCTTTGAAGACCGCCTCGATGATGTGGTGGCTGTTGGTTCCCGCCAACAACTTGATATGCATAGTCAAGCCGGCGTTGTTGGCAAAAGCGCGCCAGAATTCGGGCACCAGTTCCACCGGCAGTTCGCCCACCCGCCAGTCAGGCGCCTGCACATCGTAGGCCAAAAAGGGCCTGCCGCTGACGTCCACCGCCACCAGTACCAGAGCCTCGTCCATCGGCAGCAGGGAGGAACCGTAGCGGCCGATGCCGGCCTTGTCGCCCAGGGCGGTGTTAAAGGCCTGGCCGAGACAGATGCCGATGTCCTCAACGGTGTGATGGGCATCCACCTGCAGGTCGCCGGCCGCCTCCAGGGTCAGGTCGAACAGGCCATGGCGCGCCCACAGGTGCAGCATGTGATCGAGAAAACCGATCCCCGTACTGCCCTGAAAGTCCCCCTTGCCGTCCAGTCTCAGGCTGATCTTGACGTCGGTCTCCCCCGTTTTCCGGGCCACGCTCCCCATTCGGACGTTCATCAGCGCTCCCCTTTCCCGATGACGCTCCTGATGGCTGCCACGATGGCGGCCAGGCGCTCATACTTAAGCCGGTAGGCCACCCGGTTGGCCACCAGTCTGGCGGTCGCTCCGGCAATTTCGGCCACCGGCACCAGGTTATTCTCCTGCAAAGTTCGGCCCGAGGAGACCAGGTCGATGATCACCTCGGCCAGGCCCACCAGGGGCGCCAGTTCCACGTTGCCTGAGAGCTTGATGATCTCTCCCGGCAAGCCCTGGCTGTAAAGATAGTTCTGGGCCACCCGGGGGAACTTGGTGGCCACCCGCAATTGCCCGTAACGGGCCACATAGCCGGGCAGGCCGCCCTCAAAATCCTGCCGGCGGTCCGCCGGTACCGCCACCATAAACCGGCAAGCCCCGGCTTTCAAGTCTAACAGTTCGCAGATATCCTTGCCCTGTTCCAGGATCACATCCTTGCCTGCAATCCCCAGATCGGCCGCCCCATTTTCGATGAACGTGGGCACATCGGCGGCGCGGCAGATGAGATAGCGCAATCCAGCCTCCTCATCCACGACGATCAGCCGGCGCCCATTCTCATCCATGGGGTGGCGCATCAAACCGGCCTCATGTAAAAGAGAGCTGGCGATCTCCAAGAGGCGGCCCTTGGAAAGGGCAAAAGTGATCATAGCCTGGCTCATCCTGGCATCTCCTGTAGTCTAATCTTCCACGATGATATGGGGAATTCCCTTACGGGACGCATAAGCGATGGCCTCGGCAACCGGAATGGACCTGACGGCGATCTCCACGCTCCGGCCCGACTCCCGCAGCGTCTGGGCTTTTTTAAACAGCCGGCAGGAATCGCTGCCGATGAGAAAGTAGTCCGGAGTCTTCTCTTCAGGCAGCCCGTTCTTCTCCAGGGCGGACATGATCCGCTCGATGCCCAGGGCAAAGCCCGTAGCCGGGCAGGAGAATCCGAATCTGGACAGCAGATCGTCGTAACGGCCACCGCCGCAGAGCGGGTAGCCGACCCCGTCAGCATAACCCTCGAAAACAATCCCCGTATAATAGCCCAAACCCCTGAGCAGGGTCAGGTCAATATACAGCTGGTCCCGAAAACCGCACTCGTTCATGATCCGCCACACCTGCCGCAGACCCGCCAGGCCTACTTGAGCCCGGGGATTGTCGATCAGGCCGGCCACCCGGTCCAGGACCTCGATCCCGCCATGCAGGTATGGCAAGACATCCATGATCTCCTGGCCGGCGCTGCAGAGGCGCGCCGAAGAAGCCAACTGCTCCCAGGCAACCAGGTCTTTGCGGTTCAAGGCTTCCTTGGCCCGTTCCTGATCGTCCCCGGTCAGGCCGGAACTCTCCAGAATCCCGGACAGCACGTCCACCTGGCCGACCGCCAGCCGGAACTCCCCGATCCCCGCCAGCCTGAGCGCCTCGCCTGCCAGGCAGAGAGCCTCCGCATCGGCCTCCGGGCTGGCAGCGCCCAGCAGCTCGACACCTGCCTGATAAAACTCGCGCTGCTGACCGGCCTGGTCCTCACGCCGAAAAACGTCGGTGACATAACAGAAGCGTTGGGGAAGCTGCTGATCCTTAAGCCGGGTGCTTACCAGACGGGCGATCGGCGTGGTCATATCCGGCCGCAGCAGCATGATCTGCCCATGGTCGTCTATAAAGCGGTAGAGGTGGTCATGCAGCAGCGCTCCCATGGCCGGCGCCAGGGCCTCATAGTATTCGAAGGTGGGCGTGACCACCTCCTGGTAACCCCAGGAGGCAAACAGGGCCAACAGCCGGTTTTCCAATTCCCGCTTGCACTGGGCCTCGGCAGGCAGCAGGTCTCTGACCCCGCCGGGCATCAATACCGAACCTGAGTTTTCCATCTCTCCGCCTCAATGCTCACAAGCCTTTTTCATGTGTCATCATAACAAGAATCTCCATTCTGGTCAATTGCTTCTTCCAGATCGCCCAGCCGCGGAGCGCCTGCCGATCGCAGAAGCCCGCAGCCGCTTGTCACGAGTTCTTAGCTTCAGTTGGGGGCTTGCCTTCCAGCACCGAAGCTGATCGAAAAACTTACTTTAATGGAGTTTTAGCCAACTGAAGTTTAGTCGACCCGATCACGCCCAGAGGGCGTCCGGAGGCATCAACTGGCAAAAGGATGCATAATCACGTTCATATTTCAAATAATAACAGCCGTGGAGGTAGAATCTATCTCAGGTCTCAACAACCTACGAATTGTCAGATAGCAAAACCTGGTTTCAAATTTGGTTGAAAATTGAGGAGGTTGTCCAGTTATATGTATGTCCACAGTGTGAATCCCTACGGCTATACAGGCATGGGCGGTATTTCCCAGAACATCCCCACCAGCATCAACTATGGCTTCGCCCCTTCCGGGGCGGGCCTCTGGCAGGGGCTGATCAACCCGGCGTTCTCCCCGGCCAATCCAGGCCTGATCGGGATCAGCCAGACGCCCGGGTTCCAGTCCGGCATCAATCCAGCCGCCACAGGCTTCCAGTCCGGCTATAATCCCGGGCTGAACTGGGGCGGCATCAACCAGCAGGGCGTCTCGTTCGCATCCTCCGGTCTGGCCCAGCCGCGGGTAGACCTCAGCGAGACTAACAGCGACGTGGTGATAGCGGCGGAGTTGCCGAATATCAACCCGAACCAGTTGAACCTTACCGTCACCGATGACTCGATCACCATCAGCGCCAGCACTGCGGGCATCCCCGGGGTAACCGCCAGCAGCATCTACCGTACCGTTTCCCTCCCGACCAACGTGCGTGCTGAGCACTGCTCCGCATCATATAACAACGGCATCCTGGAGGTGCGGTGCCCCAAGGCAGACCTCACCGCCCGCCGCCGGATCCAGGTTACCAGCTAATACACTATCCGATCCCAGATCTAGCCTGTGATCAGATTCTACCCCCCACACTTGTATTTTAAGGAGGTCAACCATGCCTTTAGATAATATCAGCAATCAATCCACCAAATCCAAGCCTGCGGCAACTTCATCCCGGAATCGGGGCAAAAAACAACCGCGGCAGACCCCCGATCAGGAGCATCCGGCGTCACCGGGAGAGCCGGGTACATACCCGGGTATAGCGCCAAGCTTTTTCCCATACGCCCAGTACCCCAATCTGATCTGGCAGCCCCGGGTCGACATCTTTGAAAACCACGACAACTTCCTGGTCGTCGCAGAGGTCCCCGGAGTCAAGCCGGAGCAACTGAACGTGGAAAACACATCCAACCTGCTGCTGATCCGCGGCCAAAACCAACCGCTGTCAAGCAGCATAGGCACAAATACGGTCCCCCGCTACCAGGAACGCGTCTGCGGGGGGTTCTTCAGGGAGATCCCCCTGCCTCCCTACACTGATATAGATCAGGCAGAGGCCAAGTGCCGCGATGGCCTGTTGGAGATCAGGATTCCCAAAAAACACCACTCCCCGCATCAGCCCGGCATCAGCCACTAATATCCGCGCACAGGGCGGACCGTCTCCAAGCCCTTTGGCTCGATTCACTCCCAAGGGCTTCTATTTTGCCTGCTTCCCGACATCCGGCTGCTTTAATCCGTATACTTTTACCGTGAAAAAACAACAATGATCAGAAAGACTAAAAATACCCGGCAAGGGGCTGTCAGTTCATGAGCGGTTTTTTTGACACCTTGAAAGGCTGGCTGTTGTTCACAGAGCCTGCTCCCCGAGAGCAATTCATTCTCCGGGAAAACGAGAACGAAGGGGACGGCAGCCTGAAAAACAGCCAGGAAGGCGCCCCCAAAAACAAGCGACGGCGCAGGCAGAAGGGCAATGGGAACGACGCCGGGACCGCGCAGCCGATCGGCCGGAGACTGGCGGACAATCTGAACGCCGTCAAGATACGGTTTAACGTTCCCACCAACTCCGACGTGATGATCCGGGAGTTCGACATCGTCGTCGGTAAAAAAGCGATCGCCGCTTTCATGATCTACTATGACGGCATGGTCGACCGTAAGGTCGTTAATGACGACATCCTGCTGCCGCTGATGCTGCTCTCGAATCTGGATGTCAAGAGCGATGAGGCCAGAGTGCCGGTATATATCCGCAGCCATCTGTTGACCCACAATCAGATCAAAGAGGCCTCAGAATTGGACCAGGTGGTCGGGGAGATCAACTTCGGAGGCGTGGGCATCTTCGTGGACGGCATGGATTCCGCCTTCACCGCCGATGTCAAGGGTTTCGAACACCGGTCGGTGGAGCGGCCGAACACGGAGATGGTGATCCGGGGACCCCAGGAGGGCTTCACCGAAACGATCAGGGTCAACACCTCCCTGATCCGGAAGCGGCTGAAGGACGAGGACCTGATCGTGGAGGACGTCCTGGTCGGCCTGCGCAGTAAAACCCCCTGCGCCATGCTGTACATCCGGGATATCGTCAACGACTCCCTGGTCGCCGAGGTGCGGCGCCGGCTCAAGAGCATCCAGGCCGATTACATCCACGACTCCGGGGAGATCGAGCAGTACATTGAAGACAGCACCTTTCTCGCCTCCCCCCATATGGTAGCCACGGAACGGCCCGACCGGGTGGCGGCCATGCTCACCGAGGGACGGGTGGCAGTGATCGTGCACGGCAGTCCCTTCGCCCTGGTCATGCCCACCACCGCCTTCGAACTGGTGCAGTCCCCGGAGGATCACTATGTGCGGGTTCCCTCCGCCAATCTGCTCCGCGCTGTCAGGCTCCTGGCCATGACCGTGGCTTTGCTGCTCCCGGGGCTGTATATAGCGATCACCAACTTTCACCAGGGGATGCTGCCCACGGGACTGCTGCTGTCGATCGAGGCAGCCAGGGAAAAGGTGCCCTTCCCCTCGATAGTGGAGATCCTGATCATGGAGATCTCCTTCGAGCTGATCCGGGAGGCCGGCATCCGCATACCAGGCACGATCGGCCCCACCCTGGGCATCATCGGGGCGCTGATCCTCGGTCAGGCAGCCGTGGCGGCCAGCATCGTCAGCCCGATCCTGATCATCGTGGTGGCGGCCACCGGCATCGGCTCCTTCGCCATTCCCAGCTTCGCCTATGCCTACTCCTTTAGAATACTCCGGTTCGGCTATATCATCCTGGGCGCCCTGGCGGGCTTTTTGGGGATCAGCCTGGGGCTCTTTCTGCACGGCCTGACCCTGGTCACCTCCAAGTCCTTCGGAGTGCCCTTCATGGCCCCCTTTGCCCCCCGGACGGCAGGAGGCCTGGGAGACGTGGTCTTTAAAGAGCCGATCTGGAAACAGGAGCGCCGGCCGGACTACCTCAATCCCAAGGATGAGGTCCGGCAGCCGAAGATCAGCCGGGGCTGGATCGGCCGACAGAATGGGGGTGAGGATCAGAATGGAGGGTGACATCGTATTTGGCAGCTGGGAGGCGATCGCCCTGATCGTCAATACCATCTGCGCCCGGATCTTTTTAAACTTTCCCCGGTCGATGGCCGAGGACGCCGGCACTGCCGGATGGCTGGAGACCGTCTACTTCACGATCATCGCCTTCCTGTTCTTCTGGCTGATCTCCAGGCTGTACGCCAGATTCAACCGCCAGGACCTGCTCGATATCGCCGAGCTGGGTGGCGGCGGCATCCTCAGGGTGGCCAGCGGCCTGATCATATTGGGGGTGCTGTTATTTATAGGCACGATCATCCTCAGAGAATACAGCGAAAACATGATGATCATCGCCCTCAGCGATTCACCGATCAGCTTTGTCATGGGCTTCTTTGCGGTGGCCATGGCCGTTGCCGCCTACCTGGGCCTGGAGGGGATCGTGCGTTCCCACGCCATTGTGGTCCCACAGATCATGCTGGCGCTCCTGTTCATCCTGGTGGCGGTGGTTCCCTACTACCAACCCACCAACCTCCTGCCGGTGCTGGGAGGCGGCGGCTACAGCATCCTCGGCAAGGGCTTTTTCAGGCTGTCAACTTACTCGCCCCTGGTCTACCTCTTCCTGCTGCCCCCTTTTATCAAGGATCAGAAAAGCTTTAAAACAGTCGGCTACGCCGCTCTGGGGATCTCCGCCTTCCTGCTGCTGGCCTCGGTGCTGGCCTACCTGCTGGTCTATCCCTACCCCACTCAACTGGAATATTTTCTGCCGGTTTTTCAGCTGGCCAGACTGATCAACTATGGAAGAATATTTCAAAGAGTGGAATCCCTGTTCGTGATCACTTTTGCAGCGTCAGCCATGCATTACCTGAGCGCCATCCTGTTTTTTGCGGCGCACATCTTTAAAAAGACCTTCAAACTTACTCATCACCGCCCGCTGATCCTGCCTTTTACAGCCATCATGTTCACCCTCGGCCTGCTCCCGAACAACCTGATGGCAGTGATCGACCTGGAAAAGAAAGTTTCGGTCCGTTTTCTCTGGGGTACTACCTTCGTGTTGCCGATCATTCTCCTGCTGCTGGCTATAATTCGGGCAGCGCCCGGATCGGCGCCCGCCGGCCGGGTGAGCGGAACAGGCGGGGCTTCCGGCGGCGGGCGCCCTGCGGGAGCACCGAAAAGGGGTGGCCAAGATCAATAGGATTATCGCCATAATTCTGCTGCTCTCCCTGTGCCTCGGCCTTACCGGATGCTACGACAAAAAAGAGGTCGATGACCTGGCGTACGTGCTGGCTCTAGGGATAGACAACGGTAAGACCAATACGCTGAAGGTGACCCTACAGTATGCCGTACCCGGCAAGCTCGGGGGCAGCGGAGGCGGAGGCGGCGGTGGGGGCGGCGGAAGTGGCCAGGCTTCAAGCATCATCACGGTGGATTCAGCCTCGATCACCGATGCCCTGAGCATGGCCAACAATTTCTTAAGCAGGAGGCTGGATCTGTCCCACACCGAAATCGCCGTCTTTTCCGAGGAGATGGCCAGGGAAGGCAAGATTAGTATATATATGAATTTTATGAACAGAAATACCGAATTCCGGCCGAGCATGACCATCGCTGTCAGCAGGGGTTCGGCCGAGGACTACCTGAGGGGTATCAAACCGGTGCTCGACCTGGTGCCCTCAAAGTACTACGAGTTGACTTTTGCATCCTACAGGTACACCGGGCTCACCGTCAACTCCCAGTTTCTCAATTTCTACAGCCAGCTGGAATCTTCATCGATCCAACCGGTGGCGGTGCTGGTGGCGGCCAGTAAAAACAAGGCCTCAACGGACGGCCAATCCGGTGGCTCCCAGCAGGATGGCCAGGCTGGGGGTTCCGGGAAGGATGATAAATCCGGGGGTTCCGGGAAGGATACCCAAGCGCAAGCGCCCCAGCAGAATGAACAGCCGGGCGCAGCTACCAATAAAGAGAAGGGAAGGCCGAAGCCGCTGGGAGGAGACTTCCTGGCCGGAGACATACCCAAGACCGGGGATGTCGCCAGTGAGGCCGAAGGGTTGGCCGTCTTCGACGGCCCCAAGATGGTGGGGGAAGTTGACGGGGAGGGGGCGATGGACTACCTGCTGGCCACCGGGGCTTTTCATTCCGCCAATATTTCCTTTCCAGACCCCCGGAATAAAAAGCTATCTGTTTTTTTAACCGTGCGGCAAAGGCAAAAACCGCAGCGCCGGGTGGAGATCGCCGGCGGTAAACCGAAGATTCACCTGAAGATCGCTCTGGAAGCCGACATCACGGCAATCCAGAGCGGCTACAACTACGAGTCCCTCCAGAACCTGCCGCTAATCGAGCAGGCCTCAGCCGCTTATTTTGACGATACCATCCAAAAGTTTTTAACCAGGACCACGCAGGAATGGCATAGCGACATCTGTGGGTTTGGCCAGGAATCCAGAGGGTGTTTTCTGACCTGGAAGGACTGGGATGATTATAAGTGGCTGCAGCAATACAGGGACGCCACCTTCGATGTGAGTGTGAGTATGGACGTCAGGAGGCCGGGCCTGATGCTGCGCTCTGAACCTTTCACATCCTCCGGGGGAGATATCCGGCCATGATCTCTCTGACCAGAATCCTCGTCTACCTCGTATTGATCGGCATCAGTTTTTACACGGCAAGCTATGGGATTTGGACCTGGAACATGAAAAACCGGCTGGGCGCCGCGATGGTCTTCCTGGTGGCCCTGGCCGTGCTGATCCTTCCGTTATTCGCCTTCTATGTGCGCAGGTAATCCCTCATTTTTAAAGGAAGCGGGTGCCGTTGATCTCCAGGCCGAACTGGCACTTGAGGAAGTTGGCCGCCCGCCGGCAGAGCAGCATCTTGGTCAGGAAGATCTCGAAATAGTCGAACACGGACACGATTGCCGAATCGATCTCCAGGTGCATCACGATCTCCCGCTGGTCCGGGTCAATCACCAGAAAGGATGTCGTCGCCGCATAATTGACCCGGTCGCGGGTGGTGAAGGTGGCGGCATCCTCCTTGCGCACCCGGGAGCGGTGGACGTTGGACTTGTCAGCCAGGATCACCGCCGCCGCGATGTTGCTCACGGCATAGCCGGATCTCTCTTCATGGTTGCCGATAGCGGCGATCACCGCAGCGATCTCCTCCGGAGGCATCCCCAGGCGCTTCAGCAGATCAAAGGCCAGTAAAGCGCCGCTGATGCCGTGCTGGTACCGGTTTACCACATTCCCGATGTCATGCAGATAGCCGGCGATCTCCGCCAACTGCTGTTCCCGCTCCGGATAATTCAGGGACTTCAGGATGTGCACGCTGAGCCGCGCCACGTATATGGCATGCTCCTCGTCATGGGTGATCGCCCCCATCGTCCCCAGATACTCGTGCACCTTAACCATCAGCATGGCAATCTCCGGATCGTGCTGGATATCACATAGATTGATCAAGCGATTCACTCCTTTCGCGGCTTAGGGCACAATGGGCGATATCCCGCCGGAAGTGCATCCCCTCAAATGAGATACCGCCGACTCCCTGGTAAGCGACCCGGACCGCCTGCCCGACAGTGGCGCCCAGGGCAGTCACGCCCAGTACCCGCCCCCCGGCTGTGGCCAGTTTGCTGCCGGCATTCCTGGTACCGGAGTGAAAAACCATGACTCCGGGCGGGACCTGCTCCAGGCCGGCAATTGCCTTCCCCGATTCATACGGTCCCGGGTACCCTCCGGAGGCCAGCACCACGCAGGCAGCCGCACGAGTGTCCCAGTCCAGGGCGATCTCCGACAACCGTTCCGACACCACGGCATCCAGCACTGCGAGCAGATCACTGCGCAGGCGCGGGATCACCACCTGAGTCTCCGGGTCACCGAAACGACAGTTAAATTCCAGAACATACGGACCATTGGCGGTGAGCATCAGCCCGGCGTAGATCACTCCCCGGTAGTTGATGCCATCGCCCCGCAGCCCCTGGATCAGGGGATTCAGGACCTGGGAACAGACCTGTTCGTGGAGCGCCCGGGTGTATACCGGCGGTGGGGAGTAGGCCCCCATCCCCCCGGTGTTCGGTCCGGTGTCGCCATCCCCCACCCGCTTGTGGTCCTGTGAAGCCACCATCGGCAGCACGGTCTGGCCGTCGGTAAAAGCCAGCACGCTGACCTCTTCCCCTTCCAGCCGCTCCTCGATGATCACGGCATCCCCTGCCGTGCCAAAAGCTCTTTCCTCCATGATCAGGCGTACGGCCGATTCCGCCTCTGCCCGGTTTTCCGCCACGATCACGCCTTTCCCCGCCGCCAGACCATCCGCCTTGACCACGCAGGGGCCATCCAGGGATCGGAGATAGCGGCAGGCAGGCTCGATCTCCCTGAAGACCTGAAAACCGGCGGTAGGGATCCCGTAGCGGACCATGGCCTCCTTGGCAAAGAGCTTGCTGCCCTCGAGCAGGGCGGCTCTGGCACCGGGGCCGAAGGCTCGCAGACCGGAGGCCTGAAACAGGTCGACGATACCGGCTACCAGCGGAGCCTCCGGCCCCACCACCGTCAGATCGATCTTTTCCGCCAGCGCAAAGTCGCGCAGCCCGATAATATCCTCTGCCTTGCAGGGAACACACTCGGCATCAGCCGCAATCCCCCCGTTGCCGGGAGCGCAGTAAATTTTCGTGAGGCGCGGGCTCTGCCTCAACTTCCAGACCAGAGCATGCTCCCGGCCTCCACCGCCGACCACCAGTACCTTCATACCGTCTCCTCCCAGGCTTGGCGCCTGCTGCCCATCCATCCCAATCAGTGCTTGAAGTGCCGGCTTCCTGTAAAGACCATCGCCAGGCCGGCGGCATCGGCCGCCGCAACCGAATCCTGATCCCGCAGCGATCCGCCCGGCTGAATGACGGCCATCACTCCGGCGGCAGCAGCGCTGTGAACGGTGTCATCGAAGGGCAGGAAGCCGTCCGAGGCCAGCACCGCGCCCCTGGCCCGCTCGCCCGCCTTAGTCAGAGCGATATTGACGGCATCGATCCGGCTCACCTGCCCCTGGCCGATGCCCAGAGTAGTTCCGCCCCGGGCAATGACAATCCCGTTGGAGGTCACATGCTTGGATACGGCCCAGGCAAACAGGAGATCGGCCCACTGCTCCGCAGACGGCGCCTGCCTGGTGACCACCCGGCAGGACTGCCTGACCCGATCCAGGTCCATGGGCGGATCCGGCTCCTGAAGCAGGAAGCCTCCGCTCACCCGCTTATAATCCAATTCCCGCTGCAGCCCCTGTTCACCGGTGGCCAGCAGGCGCAGCTTCTGCTTGCCGCTCAGCGCCGCTAAGGCCTCCTCGCTGAATGAAGGAGCGATCACCGCCTCAAAGAAGCTCTCCCGGATCGCTTCTGCCGTCGCCCGGTCGACAGGGCGGTTCAGGCCGACAACGCCGCCGTAGGCGGCCACTGCATCGGCCTCCCGCGCCATTCTGAAGGCTTCGGCCAGGGCCGGTGCGCAGGCCACGCCCGAGGGTTTGCTATGCTTGATGACCACCGCCGCGGTAGCCTGGAATTCCGAAGCGATCCGCAGGGCGGCGTCCAGGTCGAGGATGTTATTGAAAGAGAGTTCCTTCCCCTGCAGCTGTCTGGCCCCCGCCAGGCCATGGGGCATCCCGGTCTCATCGCGGTAGAAGGCGGCTTGCTGGTGCGGGTTCTCTCCATAGCGCAGACCGGATAGTTTGTTCAGAGGCAGCACCTCCCGGAGGGGAAACAGCGACTCTGACGGCGCTGCCCCGGCCAGTATCTCCGCCAT
Organism: Peptococcaceae bacterium; assembly: GCA_023249405.1. GTDB lineage: Bacteria > Bacillota > DSM-12270 > Thermacetogeniales > Thermacetogeniaceae > Palsa-1188. The sequence goes on from JAHFCR010000029.1 coordinate 36,164, forward strand.
GGTATCGCCCGCTCTATCCAGGTCATATCCGTAAAGGTAGCCGGCAATGGCGGCGTCATAGACGGCGGTGTGCCAGAAAACCTCCCGGGCCAGCCGGAGCCTGGTCGCCGGACTGGTGTCGCCCTGTGACCGCAGTTCGGCGATCACTTCCGGATAGCGCTCCGGGTTGACAATCACCGTCACCCTGGCAAAGTTCTTGGCAGCCGCCCGCAGCATGGAGGGGCCGCCGATATCGATCTGCTCGATCGCCTGCTCGAGGCTGACCCCGTCCCGGGCAATGGTCTCCCGGAATGGGTACAGATTGACCACCACCAGATCGATCGGCTCGATCCCCAACTGCTCCAACTGAGCCTCATCCAGTGGCAGGCGCCCCAGGATGCCGGCGTGCACCTTGGGATGCAGGGT
>JAHFCR010000093.1 GCA_023249405.1 Peptococcaceae bacterium
TCCATCGAAGGTTCCCGCCAGCTGGCATCCCGTAATAATCACATTGTCGAAATGGAAGCCCTAACAGGGGTCCACCTTGAAGGCCCCTACCTTTTGGCCTTCGATGGAGCACTGCACAAAAGAAAGGTCGCTGGTGGCAGCATTGAAGGCCCCGATGTAGGCATAGTCGCCCTGGAGGATCTTGCAGGAGTGGATATTCAGCCCGCCGCTGCTCTCTTGGAAGAACGCGGAAAGGCCACCACGGCTCGTATCAAACTTGCAGGTGGTGAAGGTATTATCACCCTGGTCCCCATTATATATGTTCGCAATGGCGACCCCGTAGCGGGAATAGTCCACGCAGTAGACATCCCGGAAAGAGCCCAGGCAGCATCCCATAAGGCGCATGGGAGTGCCCAGGTTTGCGAGGACAAGGTCTTCCAGGATGGGCATAACCGCCACGCCTTCTTTGCCCAGAATGATGCCCGTCTCATTCCCATTCAGCCCTTCCAGCCGGAAGCCGCGCATCCGCACTCCCGTGCCATTCAGGCAGGTGATGGTGCCCCGAAGCTTGGCCCCCCATGGAGAGCAGCCCTGTATGGTGAGGGGCTTATCAGGAATGACCACATTCCCTATTCCTTGCACATCTGAGGAATAGGGAAGTTGAATGAACCCGGTGGTGGTATTGTTGATTGCGCTTTGTAGGTCGAAACTCATGATGGCACCTCCTATTGCTTTGTGATAATGGCTATGGAAACCATCACCTTTTCAATTCTGCCGGATGTCGTGGTGATGGTATTCCAGATGCGATAGGACTTGCCATCAACTCCACCAGATATCCAAGTGGTAGCCCCTGTTGCGGAAAAGCTGGGATTGCTCAGGGTGATTCCGCTATCAGCTGTCCAGACTGAATTGGTGATGGCATCGTTGCCTATCTCCTTGCTCCAATCGAGACTGTAATCCAGATTCTCAACAGGATCTTTGCTTGCCCATACCAGCATATCGACACCTATACCTTTGCAATTCTATTTGTTACTGACACAGAAGTAACGCGTTTTGCGGGATAAATCAAGAAGCTTCGGCTATTAGACATGACTGATACCATATCATTGATCTTCAAAACATTGACCGCTCTGGCCCCTTTCAGTATAAATAAAGCCCGCTTGCTTGGGATATAGAGCACATATCCTGAAGCATGAAAGGTGCCTTGCAGGGATTCCCCTGTGCCTGCTGAGTCAGATAAAGAATCAATCAGGGATATCACAGCCCATGTAGAATCCCCAGCCCCTATGGAATCAGTCTGGGATGCCTGCGCTGCCAGCGCAGGATTCAGTATCTCAGAGGTGGAATGGCTGTCCAGGTATGAAGCAGAAAAGCCATAGGTGCTTCCCAGGAATTCAGATGTCGAATTGCTATCCTGATAAGAGACCACAAGGTTGTATATATTTCCAAGAACCTCTGCGGTGGAGGTGCTGTCCAGATATGAGACAGATCCACCAGAAGGAGTTTGGAAGATATCTCCTGTGGAAATGCTATCTGTCAAGGAAATGGTGCCCGCGAGTGCCCCATTCAGGGTGTCGGAAAGGGTGGGCATATCGGAATATGAGACTATGAGCCCGCCAGATGCGCCTAATGCCTCCGCATTTCCATTTGTATCCACCCAGGAGGCAATAATCCCCAAAATAGGGAGCAGCGTATCAGAGGCATTGATAGAATCGCTTAGAGAGCTTATTTGATTCGTGTTTGCAGAGGATTGGTCAGATGTGATAATGCTATCAAGGAGGAATACGCCACCATCGACATAAATAAGGGATTCTGAGGTAGCGATGCTATCAGACAGCGATGTGATGAAAGAGGTAAAAGAAGGGATCCAAGAAGCGGCTTTTGAATTCCAAGAGGAGGAGATATCTACCCAGGACATGTTCTGCTCCTTTTGGAGTTATAGGAAAGGGCTCCCCGAAGGAAGCCCTGTTGTGCAAAGCTTTGAGGCTTATACCGGAACTTCTTCCCAGAACATGCCGCCGAATCCAGTCACCGCGGTCAGAGCGCCGATGGCTGCATATCCGCCGGGGGGAATGATTATGGAGCCTTCCAGATCCACTATGACCGCGCTGGTGCCCGGCAGTGCGGCTGCGGTAAAGCCACCCATGAAGGGCATGGTCCATATGGGAGTGCCCACCAGAGTACATTGGGAGTCAGCTTTGGCCGAGGGAGCAGCACCGGTTCCAATGAAGGTAGAGGCCGGAGTCAGAGCAGCCGTATGGGCGGTAACGCCAGCCTGCAAGTAGCCGGTGATCAGGCCCAAGGATGCGATGGCGGCGGGGGCCACCGACAGCGCAAACATGAGTTTGTTCAGCACCAAGTTCTTGGTGTTGCCTGCGGGATTGCTCACACATAATCCGGTGTATGTGGTGTTCAGGGCCACGGAGATGGCCTGAGCAGCTTGGTTGGCCGCATAGAACAGGTTCTGGTTGTAGGTGGTCTCATAGTACCGGCCATGAAGCTCCTGAATTACGAGTTCACCTAACTTCCCCTGACGGATGGTGGGGTTGACGCCAATTCCCAGCGGGCCAGTAGGCTGGCCGACAGATCCTTGAATAACGGGCATAATCGTTCTCCTTCAAACTTGGTTTATACTTTGTACGATGGGTCGTCTCTGAACATGAGGATCAATTCCTCATCGGTGATGTTTTGTGAGGCATTGATATATTGAGGGAGAGACCGAAGCCAGAAGTTCGTCTCCCTGGTTGCAGCGAGGATGTTTGCGAGCAGTTCCAGAATGGAATCATTCACTCCATCCGCCTCAGATTGGCGGACCCGAAGCTGCCCCTGGTTGTCTGTCAGGGCAGCAACGCGCTGTCCCATTAGCGTTCCAAAGAGAGAAGATCTTAACGCGCCGTCCACTTCCGTTAGAGGCATGCGGAGTTTTCCAGCGCCGTCTATTCCTCCCATGGGCAAAAGCTGGTTGGTCCAAGGAGCACCTGCGGCTGCAAAGGGGTTGGCTGCAATCTGCGTCAAGTTGGAGGGCAGGGCTGTGGTAGCTATCACTCCTGCGGGCTGCTGGCGCAAAGCCAAAGAGGCGTTAATGGTGCCTGTGCCCGCTCCAGATTTAGATATCTTAAAATACTTGCCTATACAGGGTATGAGCCACATTCCAGTGGATGCTCCGTATGTTATGGCTCCATTCATATAGCCCATCTGAGAAGAGTACCCCGATGCGGCTATCCAGTTTGCCCTGTCATTTGAAAAGTAGAAGTTTAGGGTTCCGGCTGTAGCCCAAGTACCCGATATTTGAAAACACAGGCTCTGATATCCGGTGGTATTAATATTGAAGAAGTCTATTACTGCATTACCTGCGATGGTTGCGAATAATACGTTTGGCGCATCAGTCGGTTGCAAGCCTCCATCGGAACCTACTCTCACCGGGCGCACAACCCCGTCCACTCCAATGCCGTCGATTACCGCGCCAACAGCTGGATCAATCGCCACGGGTTGCGGATAGTACATATCAATGTATATCTGCAAACGATCCGTCGAGGCCATCCCCGTGGTATCATAGTCCAGCGTATAGATGTCATTTCCGACGGCATCCCCCGCAATAGCGGAGACGCCGAGGGCAGGATCAGCAAAATTGTAGATGATTACGTTGGAAGTTACGTTAGTGATGATGAGCAATTGTTCCAGAGATATGGCATCCGGGATGCCCGAAATCGTCACCTGTCGGGTGGCCGGATTGAAGGAATAGGAGCCTATGTCCTGACCTACGAGAAGTTTCATCTCAGGACTCCCAATCCAATCAGATTATCCGCCACAACAACTCCCATTCCAAGCTGCTCTGCTCGCGATCCGGGGCGAGAAGCCAGGGCATTGATTGCATCCAAAGTGCTCTGATCCAGATCCCCAGCAGCAACCATAGCGGCCATATCCACCTGGATCGTTGGGAGATTCACATCCACGGTCAGCCTTCTGGAATCGGAGAGCAGAATCATAGCGGCCTTGGTAACAGGATGTGAGCTGGACATGATCTTGATCATCTCTCCGGTTCTGAGAAGGAGGTCTTGGATATCCAGAACATTTACTAGCTTGGGCATGTGGATGGAATCGCGGGGCATATTTAAGGCGCTCAGAAGCTCCCCAGGCAGCGAAAGGAGTTCAGCATATCCCAGGCCCAAAGGATCGTTCTCGATCTCAGTTTTCAATGCGGAAAGGTCGATCATGAGAGGCCTCCTATTTTATCGAAGGGCAATTGCCATAGCGACTGCAAACGATTTGCTTGAGGCCCCTATGGAAGCGGGAGTAATAGCATCTCTGCCTGAAGCGCCATGCTGGGCTGCATGATCCGGCAGAGAAGCAGGCTCGTCTGCACTATGGAAAACCCCGACGAGATTGGCTGTCAGGGAATTTGCAGCATCCATAACCAGAGTGACTGTGGTAACTGAGGAAAAGGCTGAAGAGGAAACGGTGCCATATTTGAAGCCATCCGCTCCGCAATCAGCCTTCACCCGAATGTTAATGGGGAAGTCCGAGGATGTCATATCCCCGGACACTGAAAAGCTGTTGGCAGCAATGTAGGTTGCAGCAATAGCCATATCCCCGCCTTAAGTCAAAGTGGAGGTGTAGTTGACGGTTAAGGTGTCGCTGGTGCTCAGGGCCTTGGGAGTGCCAAAAGCTCCTGCACTATACAGAGTTCCAGTGGTGCTCTGCTTGGTAGCAATGCTGGAGATGAAGGCTCCCTGCACAGTCCCGGCAGCACTGGCTGTGAATACGATGGCATTCATGACCTTAGAACCACCGGAGGCGGCGGCGAAGGTGGCAGAAGGGCGGGTGCCACTGGCATAGTCAGGAAGATAGGTAGCAGCCGCCACTTCCTTCCAGCCATTGGAACCATTGATCTGGGCAGCAGTATCAGTCACGGCACAGGCAGAGAAGGATACCGAGGAGATGAGGCCCATATACCATGCAGCGGTATAGCCACTGCCGGAAAGGCCCTGCTGCAAAAGGAAGTTCTTTCCTTCGGTGGTGACGTAGTTGTCGAAGGCCTCTTCCCACAGAATGATACCTTCTGCATTCCGGCAGACCATGCCGAAGCGGCCAGCAATGGAAAGAATATCCTGGTTGCCTCTGCTGCCCCCGCAAGCTCCCGCCACGAGATCAATGGAGCGAAGGATATCCATGTTATTCATGGGGAGCCTCAATCTCTTCCAGGGAGGCGATAGGAAAGAAGCGCTCATGGGCCTCGCCATCTTCTCCCATATAGGCTACAAGAGCCTCTATCTGCCCCGCTTCATCGAAGCGAAGTTCCTTGAGAGGGCCTTCGATGATGGGCTGCTTAAGCCGCATGATGGCCCCTATCTTGGGGATGCTGGTGATGTCCATATTGTGCTCCTTGCTGCGATAGTTTATTGCACACTTCTTTTCTACAAGCAACAAGCCTACACTACGGGCGTTCCAGATAAGATCTGGGCTACGCGCTCCGGTGTGAAGACTCCTGCGGCCTGAAGGGCGTGGATATACAAAATGAGGGGCTGAAATGTCAGATCCACATCGTCTGCCCCATCGTAAACCTCTTTAGCAGATTGCAGTGTCAGTGTGGTGTCAGCCGCGATTGCTCTGAGAATGGCTGGCCGTTCCTCATTGGTAATCATCCGAGTAGCGAAAGTTGTTTTGCTCATGACGGGGCCGAGAACCTGAGCAGGAGGATTATCAATTCCATGCTGCCACGTTTCCACCTCAGCCATGCTGGCCGGGTTAAAGAGCGCCTGCCCCTTGTAGACCACCAAGGGATAGCCCTGCAGGTTGGGCATGAAGGCCACGCATTCGTCGTGGCTGGTGATCACCTGGCCGGACTCGCCGAAGATGGCCAGGAAGGCGCAGGAGGCCGCGTTGTTTTCGTCGTGAAGCAGGGTCAGTTCCATGGTTACCACCCCATTGCTGCGAAGGTTGTGGAGCGGGTGGAACCAGCGCCACCCGCATAGCCTGCCGAGGTTCCCGTTCCGCCGGCCCCCCCGGTGGCAGTCAAGTTGGGTGTCCCGGTAGGGGTTGCGATGCACAACAAGTTCGCGGACCCGCCACCAGAGCCACCTCCCCCGCACTGGCCCGAGCCGTTGCCCCCGGTTGACCCGTTGGCATAAAATCCGTGCCCGCCTGTTAGGGTCGCGGAAACACGCGCAAGCACCAGGAGAATCCCTCCCGTTCCAGATGTCCCGGCCGTGGCACCTCCGCCGCCGCCAGCGCCTCCGGGGTTTCCAGCCCCTCCGGCCATGCCCGAAGCATACGCCGTTCCGCCGACTCCGCCCCAGTCGTCGGGTGACGCCTGCCCGGACCCGTTGGCCCCGGCAGAACCTCCCCCGCCTCCCCAGGGACGCCCTGCCCCGGTGGTGGAAATTGGATTCAACCCACCGCATCCCCCGCTACCGGTCCCCCCGCTGGTCCCGGCAATGCCAACGGATGCGGGGGACATTACGTGCGCACCGCATCCAGACACCGGGATGATCGTCGTGCCATAGGGTGTCCACGTGGCCCAATCGCACTGGACGTCGCCCATTCCAGGCAACGGATTCGCGTACATGTTGGGGTCAAATATGCAGTAGCCGGTCTGACGAATCCAGGCCAGGAACTGCGCCCAAGAGGTATTTTTGCCCGTAAACGTAATGCTTTGCGGCACAAAAATATCACGGTTGTATGCCCACTTGGACGATCCAGCCGCACCCATGCCGGTCATACTGATGGCCCCAGCCGCGCCCACGGCCAACGTATCGGCGATGGGCATGAGCCCCCGGCAGCGTTGTGACGGGGTGAGGGCATGGTTGACAGTCAGGCCCCGAAAGCGTGCCACCTGAATAGGACCGTCCAGGGTTGTGGCTATCGAAGTGGCCCCGGTGGTGGTAAAGTCGCCGTTCGCATCGGCGTGGGAATCGAAGTTGTAGAGCGCGAAGAAATTCGCCAGGGCCGCGCCGGGGGTCCATGTGAAAGACCACTGCTGGTTTTCCTTCGCCGTGGGTTTTTGGAGGAACAGGCTCATGGCATTAACCCAACGCCACGGCTTCCGCCGTCACGTCGATCTTGGTTGCGGCGGTCACAGTGGTTTTGGAGCGCACCTTGAGCACTTCGCCATTTGCCAAGGTGACGGGATTGCCCTGGTTAATGTCCGCGAGCAGGTCTTTGTACGGAGTTGTCCCGTTCGTTCCCGCGCCGAGAAGCACCTGTGACTCTCCAATGATGTAGTCCACACTGCCAGAGGTGCGGATGAACTGGAGCGTCTGCGTTGCCGAGTCCGTGGAGCAGGCCCGGATGCGCCCGACTACCTCCCCGGCAGCAGTCACGCAAGTGCGGAGGGGCTTGGACACAGTGGTATCTGCCGGGGCGATGCTGCAACAGGCTGGAAGCGCAATTTGTGGTGCAATAAGCGCCATGTTAGAATCCTCCAAGAGTGAAATAGTTCTGTTGGATATATAGGTCCGAGCCGATGCTTGAACCGGCAGCGGGGGCATTCTCCACGGCCTGCCCTAAAGCCACGGCCGATAAGTCCGAAGTAAGGACCAACCCCTTTATGGTGACCGTGGTCCAGGTGGAGCCATCCCATGCGGCAGTGCCGATGAAGCAGAATCCGGGAGCCCCCTGCGTGATAGCCAAGGCCCGGCCCTGCTCATACTGGGCGACCTTGTTGCCAGCCACCTTGAAGCTTGAGGCATCCACGAAAACTATCGTGGATGCTTCCGAGGTCCACCCGTTCGTCCCAGCTGCGTATGTGGAGGCCACCTGCGCCATCTGTGCAGCAAACGCCGCAAGAGCGCACATGTCCTGGAGTGCGGGGATGAAATTATAAACATGCCCATTGTTCGCCATGCCACCGAGATTTCCCGGAGCGTAGCTATTGCCATTGTAAAAACTCAGGCAATTGCTATATGCGGGAACAGGAAGCACCGGATTGTATGCCATTACACAAGCTCCTTGATTTTAAGCGGCATGGAGGTGATGGGATATGTGGGAAAGGCCAGGGCACTCAAGCCATCGAACCTGCCAATGAAAGAAAGCTGCTGCACGCTTTGAGTATCAGTCGGGTCCCATATGAAAAGGACATCTCCGGTAATGCCCCGCATGCGGGTCATGAGCAAAACTTGCGAAACGCCTTCTGTCTTGCTCATGTTATCCAGAGATATGTTCACGCTGCGGAACATGGGACGACTTTCAAAATACTCTGTGCCATCGAGTGCTGCGCTCACCACGGAAGGATCATTCCATTGGATGGATGCCCCCCAGCTCATATTAATCGTGGGTTGATAGCCACTAGAGGCATACATTCTGCTAATCTGAAGGAACCCGCTGGGATTCAGGGGGTCATATATGTATATGGTGGCATACTGCGCATAAAGGATGGCGATGCCTCCCACAGCATCCGTGGGGATGGCGAGGTAGATGGAGGGCACGAAGGGAATCTGCTCTTGCTGAATCTGCCCCGTCCAGAAATTGCTCATGCCCCACTGCAAGCTCAAAGTATCGAACCATCTAGGCCATACCGGCAGATATCCGCTGTCCCATACGGGGGTGGTCATATCCGCTCCCGTCCAGAAGACCGTGCGGACAGAGGCCCCCAAAGAGAGATTGTGCTTTACGAAGGAAATGGTGGAGAGCGGGACAGCTGCTCCAAAATTGATGTTGATGGCGGCGGTGTAGGGCAGGCCCCCACCATCAGTGAATGTGCTCAGGTCATTGGTGCGGGCTGCTTTTGAAAGAAAGCGGTTCTGGAGATTGCTCAGGGGAGCGGCACTGGACCAAGCCCCATTCGGGTCAGTGAGGGTGCCCGAATCTGAATAATTCGGCCAGCAAATCATGCAGTTGTAATTTGCAGCAGCCATTATCCAAGCACCTCTAAGGTTGCCAAACCCGTGTCATAGATTTCGATGATGCCCACCATAATGAAATTCTTGCCAGTGTCCAGCCCAAATCGAGGTATCATAAGCCGTATGATGTTCCCAATGTTGAGGGCCATAGCGTAAAAAATCGGCACGGTCAAGGAGTATCTATCCAATCTGCTCTTGTACAATGCCAAGAGGCGGGCCGCTTCCGTGTTCAAAGCAGTCATGTCAATTATGGGATATCCGCTGGAATAGCTGGACAGCGTGCCCGAAAGGTAGCTGGTGAATTGGATTTCACAGGCCAGGGGATGCAGATAGAGCGTCTGCAAGTCCTCCGCTTTGATGGCCCGGAACTGGTCTCCCAGCCATGCCACTCTCATGGGGGATGCTGTGAGCATAGAGCTTGCCAGTTCCGATTTGCGCTGCACCGTGAAGTTCGCGGCACCCAATAGAGTGCAGCGATAGGGAGGAGTGCCATCCTTGCTGGAGAATGGCACCTGCCTGCTTATCTGGTCCTGGATGATCTCAGTCATGGTGAATGTGGCCGCTGGCGTGGCACCGGGTGCGGGCTTGGTGAACTGCCCGCAAATCATCTGCCCATTCCTGTCCATGGCCCACCAGCATCCAGCAGACTGACAAAGACTGTTCATCATGGATGATGCCGGTGTCCCATCCCCGGCAGGGATGGCGAAGCCCACCTCGTATGGAGCAACCCCGGCTTGCTTCATCGCTGTGAATTGTGCGGTGTTGATACTCGGCCCAAGCAAGGGGTCCAGCCCTTGAGCATAGTAGCTGCCATAGGAGTCGGAACCAGCAGCGGAGGTGAGAGTGGGGCCAGTGTAGATGGCAGGGGAGTTGTATTGCTCCAGCATCGCCCCGGCCACTTGGGCTCTTATGCTGCCATCCCCTGCATAGGAGCCCGCGGTAGCGGCTACATACGAGCCTGGAGTGCCCAACAGCATCGTGACATTGCAATCTATGCTGCTGAAGGTGGTATTCGGCTGGCCTGCCACCCAAATGCGGTACCATCCATTGGGATACTGGATGATTCCCGCATCCGTGATGAAGCCCGTGCTCATATACTGCGGGCCGACGGCGTTTCCATTGGCTTGTTTTAAGAGGACAGCGCCTCCTGCCAAATCGAAATCCGCCAAGCAGTTATTCCCCGCTCCGGCATGGTCCGCAAGCTGCAAACGAAGAATTGAAGAGGCACCGGCTTTCGCAAAGATGCTGAAAACATACATGCCCGTGGATTGAGCGCAGTTCTGGAAGAGCTGGTGGGCTCCTGTTGCTCCGCTATCGGCCAGGGAGGTGCCCGCCATGCCCACAATCGGAGGGCTCCCGGTCATAGCACTTAGAGTGGCATTGGTGGTGGCCCATACGCTGCCGAAGGATTCGCTGTTTTGAATGCGGTTGAATCTCTTCCGCTGCACAAAATTATTGACCACGGTGAGGATGATATCGGAAATGGTGTTGGAGTATGTGCCACCCGTCTTATCCCCGCGCAGATCACAAGTGACCTGAGTACCATTGGAGCCCACGAGGCGGAACATGCCAGCAGCAAGACAGGTGGCATATTTCCCTGCTCCTATGTTGGCGGCGAT
>JAHFCR010000030.1:0-21357 GCA_023249405.1 Peptococcaceae bacterium
ATCTGCCGGCTAATGTACTGAAATATTGTACATTCAACATCATTACTATTATTATCGACTGCAATGCCTCACTAATTTAGCGTTAAATAGAAATCTGCAGTTTTCGGCTTTCCCGTCAAGGCCTGAATCGCTGATGCGATCTCTTTGCCGGCGCCTACTGTTTTTATCCGTGGCGCAATTCCCGTGTTACGATTTCCATTCCGGCAACCAGGCTGCAGGCTGCTTCCCTGAAGGTGGGGAAAAAACTGTTTTTAATATTAGCGACGGAATGTTCTTTGTCGATATCCAAGTTGCTCCCACATTGATGCGATATAAACGCGTCGTGTCCTCATGCTGACCGTTGACTCCTTGAAGAACAGTGAACATGTACTTAAAGCCGGTGTCGCGGAGTATCTTGAGCACAGTGGCATTATAAGCGCCGTACGGGTATGCAAAGTAAGGAGTCGTGTGTCCAAGTTCGTTTTTCAATGTATCCTGGAAAAGCTGGCTGTCGGCAAGCATCCGGGTCTCATATTCCTGATCCGTCTCCTCGCGTCCCGTCTGGGGATCGATGATCCGGACAACTGTCGCCGGTTTGACGAAGTTTGCCTTCGCTGTCTGTTCTGGCTGATGCTGGTTATAGGTATGTCCCCCGATGATCACCAGCCCGCTCTCATCGAGCTGCCGCACTTCCGGCCAGGTCAGGTACCCCGCCACTCTGCCGACGTTATAACCGATTATAAAAGCAGTTGCAGGGGCGTTGTGTTTCTTTAGAACAGGAAAGGCGTACTGGTATACTCCCTGATACCCGTCATCAAAAGTTATGGCGACCGCTTTCTCCGGCACTGCCGCCCTATGCTCCATAAACGCCGCCATCTGCGCAATGGAAATGATATGAAATCCTTGCTGTTGCAGCAGTGTCAGATCTGCATCCAGACGATCGGGGGTGACGTTGATATCCTGGTGGCTGTTGGGATTTACATCATGATACATCAGAACGGCTACTTTATTATTGTAGGTAGAAGGAATCTGCAGCCGCTGCTGTTGCGAACTGCCAAGTGATATTTTGGACGCACTTGGTGGGGCGGAAACAGGAGAAGCGGGAGCACTCTTGGCATGAGCAGAAACGAGGGGACTCGGCGCTGCCGTGCTAAGGCTCACAGAAAGGTTGGATGGAGACTGCCGGGGAAAACCCGTCATGTCCCCGTAGAGACCCGTATGGAAGCTGGCTGTGGCTAGCAGAACGATGGGCGCGATCAAAGAGAGCGTAGTTCCGCATCTGAGCACTTTACTCTTTTTCTTGAGGAGCCGGAAGCGTTCCTCCACAGCAGTCAGTGGACTGCGCCTCTCGCCGGCAATGCCCCCCGCAGCCTGTTTGGCAAGGCGCAGATCTTTTAAACAAGCTATCTCATGGCTGTGGACATCCTCTAGCTGCCCATGCCCGGCGATCTCGGAAAGCACCCCGATAGCACCATCATAGCTGCCATTATCGTTAAAAATAGGGGTACAACTCACGCTTACCCATAAATCAGTTCCGTCTTTGCGCAGCAGCTTACAGTCAATCCGCTCCCTGATGCCCTGCCTACAGCGCAACATTCTATCCTCAATTTTTCCACGCCATTCCTGGCTCAGAAATAAACGATCCGGCATCTCCGCCATTTCTTCAATCGTATATCCGAGCATCTCGGCCATCTTCTGGTTGGTAAAGATCGTGTTATTCCTGTCATCAAGAATCCAAATTCCTTCATTACGCCTATCAGCTATCCAGCGGCGGATGGCTTCGCTGCTGTCTAATACCATATCTGCTTGCTTGCAACTATCGTTTTCCGCCTGCAGAGCCTCTTGCCCCTTGGCCAGCCGATCTGGCCGACGCTTAATTTTCAGGCCCGGATCATCATGCGCCCTGCACAGTTTTTCTTCTGCAATCTTGCGTTTGGTGATGTCGCTGATCAATATCATCAAACCTTAAGCATCCTTCGCGTCTTCTTATCTCATTCATATAGTTATCGTCTATTTATAAAATAAATTAATACCAACTTTGCAGTTTCTCGCGCAAGACACGTTGTTTTGTTTCTCATTGAACTGATTATCTTTTATATTGTCCGTTTCATTCTTCATTACGTTATTGATTACCTCTATTGCATGCTATTTTGTTACTATAGTCCTATGATAAAACTTTTGGCAGGAATGCCGCTGCCGACAGAAGCGTTGCCGGCTATGGGCGCTTATTGAGCACGTGTTCCCCGGGGCGGAGGTCTCCTCTGAAAAAATGAAATCCCGGATCGGCTGCTTTTTCAATATCAGCCCGATCCGGGTATAGTTATACTTCATACCACTGTCACATTCTTAACCTATCGCGTAGACCGTGGTTTAATTATGCAGTTCCATTCTCCATAAAAAGCACTTCCCACAATGCTGATGGACTGCAATTGCATGCTGATAGCCTTGATTCCCCGGTGTAAGAATTGCAGCAAGCTTTCGCTACTCCACCCAGGTAAACTTCTTGGTCAGGTCCGGGTCCTCTCTGGGGGGCGCCGGAGGCTCCACGGCAGGATAACCGAGCGGGGTCAAGGCAACGATCTCCTTTTCCGGCAGGATGTTCAAGACACGCCGGATCTCCGCCTCTTCAAGCAACGGCCCCAGTGCCCAGCAAGTGCCGAGACCTTCAGCGCAGGCAGCCAGCAGCAGATTTTCAAAGGCGGCGCTGACGCTCTGCTGATGCATCTTGCCCTGAAAAGGATTGGGGTCGGCAATGGTCAGCGCCACCACCACGATCGGCGCCCCGTTAAACTCCCGGGCGGACTCCACCATCACTTTACGGCGCGCCTCATCTACACCCTGGAACATCTTCTCGGCAGCCTTGGCATAGCATTCCCCAAGCTGTTTCTTCTTCCCACCGGTAGCCACGATAAACTCCCACTGCTGCATGTTCATGCCCGACGGCGCCCAATTGGCGGCGTCCAAAACCCGCATCACCACATCCCGGGGCACCATCTCCGGTTTAAACTGGCGGACCGCCCGCCGTTTGTGCACTACATCATAAAACTCCACGAAGTTCGCCTCCTCAAAATGAGCCTATCTGTCCCTATTTCCAATTATATCTGCCTCTCTGCTAAAAGCAAGTTTGGCACCAGTATTCCCCGGATGGAATAGGATTGATCAACCAGATTCGAGGAGGGAGGCAGATGACCAGCTTGCGAACCGGCTTTGATCGGCAACTGGCGGCATTCCTGGCGGAATGCTGCGTGCATGCATATGAGCAGTTTGATCATAATGGCAGCTTTACAGTACCGGAGGGCTATAGCCTGGTGGCAAGCTTTCAGGCAGAGGCGGCAGCGACAACCGAATGGTTCGGCTTCATCATCCGATCGGATGACAAGATCGTGGTGGCCTTCCGGGGCACCCACTCAAGCCAGGACTGGGCCGCCGATTTGGAAGTGTCCCAGACAAATTTCATCTTCCCGGAGGCGAGAACCCACACCGGATTTACCTCGATCTACAGATCCTGCCGTGAGACGATCCTCGCTGTCTTGAACAGGCTGCCGAATTCTGCCCGCCTCTATGTAACCGGACACAGCCTGGGCGGGGCCCTGGCGGTGCTGCTGGCCCTGGACGCCAGCGTCAACACGCCCTTCCGGCCAACGATGTATAACTTCGGGGGGCCCCGGGTGGGGAATCCCGCTTTCACATCCAGGTACAACAGCCTAGTGGTCAACAGCATCCGGGTGGTCAACGCCTACGATCTCATTCCCCTGCTGCCTCCAGCCGTGATCAAGTCCTCCCTGACGGAACGGGCCTGGTTTTACCGGCACGTACACAGCAAACACCGGATCCGCGTCCAGACGGGGGATATTAAAAATAACCACATGATTAAAACCTACCTAGATGCCATGCTGCAGCAGCATGGCCAGGGCGCGGCGGATATCCCCGGGCAGGGGGGCGGTGAGAGCGATCGCCTGCCCGGTCCGCGGGTGAGTGAAGGCGAGATCGGCGGCATGCAGGGCCTGTCTGGCGATGAGCGGTGATGGATGGCCATACAGCTCGTCACCGCAGATTGGGTGGCCGGCAAAGCTTAGATGCACGCGAATCTGGTGGGTGCGGCCGGTCTCAGGATTGAGTCGCAGCAGCGTATGCCGCGGATAACGCTCCAGCACCGTGAAGTTGGTCGCGGCAGGTTGGCCCCCGGGAGCAACGATACGCCGCCGCGATCGGTCCTCCAGGCGGGCAATGGGCGCCTCGATGCGGTCCTGATCGGGCGCGATCACCCCTTCCACCAGGGCATAGTAGCGTCGCTCGACCTGCCGCCGCTGTTGCTGGCGAAAGATACCCTGGTGGGCGAACTGGTTCTTGCCGATCAGGACCAGACCGGAGGTCTCCTTATCCAGGCGGTTGATCGGCCGGAACAGGGCGCTGCGCCCACCCTGTTGCCAGTAGTAGGTGACTGCATTGGCCAGAGTCCCGGCCTGGTGGCGCTTGCTGGGATGGACCGGCATGCCGGCAGGCTTGTCTACCGCCATCAGATCCTCATCCTCGTATACTATCCCCAGCGGCAGATCCTCGGGAACGATCCCGCTCTGTTCCCCGAGTTCCAGATCTACAGCCAGCAAATCGCCCGGCTGGATCTGAAAATTGGGGAAGACCGGCGCCCCGTTGACCGTGATCTTATGCTGCTGCTTCAGCTTTACCACCAGGGAGTGGGACAGCCGCAGCTGCGAATAGAGCAGGTCTTTCACGGTCCTGCCGTTATCCGGCATCTGTGCTGTATAGGTTAGCAACTGCCCCATGGCCACCATCTCCCCCTAAGGTCCGATGCTCATTTTTCATTGTAGTTGTATCCTGCACCTCGTGTCAAAGCAAAAGCCCTCCTGCCACAGCCGGAGGGCCTGGGACATAATTCCGGTGCTGGTCACCTAAAATCATCTGTGATAGCGGATGTAGGACCCGCCATCGAGCGGGATGTGCGCCCTCAATGTATGATCGTTATGGGATCTGGAGCCGGCCGCATAAACAGTGTAATACCTGTTGGGCGTGAGCGTGGCGTTGGGCACAGTCAGGATCGTGCTGCTGGAGCCGGAGTTATTGAAGTAAAAGGTGTGGGTGCCCGGGCGCACGTGAACGTAATCGCCGATATAGCCATAGTCGCAGCCGGACCACAGGGTATTGCGGCAGGTGTCGCAGGAGACGTCGAGGGTCCCGCAATCGTGCGACAGGTGCACGAACCGCACGCAGACATTGCTGGCGGTGGGCTGCAGGATATTGCAGGAATCGCACACGGGCAGCAGGACCACCCGGGGAAAGTAACCGGACAGGGTGTAGGTATAGATCGATGACAGAGGAATAGTGACAGAAGTGCTGTAGATCGGGTAATCATACCTGCCTGCATGGTAGACTGAGACCGAATAGTCCCCGGGCTCAAACTCCTCGTAGTCCGTGAATCCCCCATGCGCAATGTGCGACCCCAGCATGCGTCTGTTAAAGTAAACATCGACCGGCGGCCCATCCGTCATGCCGTGAAAAACGCGAACGTGAGACATCAAATTCAACCCCCTTGCATAGCTCATAAAACCTCTGCCTGAATTGTTTGATCACTATAGTCTATGAACCAGGGGGCCTGATGTTGCCCTGCTGCTGCCGCCGCGCTGCAATGAGGAAAACGCATCCCGATCCGGCTGAGCCTGCAGAATGCACCATTGGGCGCAGGAACTCATATGATGGGTTATCATTCCAGATATATGGCGGGTGCATTAGATGGTAACCGCTGATCACCAGTGGTGTTTCGAAAGGGCCCGGGCAGTACTGGCCAACGATAACCGGGCGGGGCTTACAATCATCGATCGGTATGCCGGTGAGATCAGCCAGGGGCTGGTAGACGCCGACTGGGCGGTAGGAACGATACCCGGCACCGACATCGCGGTGGCGCCGGTGATGCACCACCTGAACCCATACACCGGCCAGGGGTTGGGCGGCTGGATCAGCGTGGCGGGGGGCATCGTGACCAACGCCGCCCTCTTCTGTGAAAGTTGCTTTACCATAGCAAGGGAACAGTGGGCCGAGAACCGGCCACTGGCCATGCGGGTTTTCGGGGTGGCCCTGCATCTGGTTCAGGACCTGACTGTGCCGCATCATGCCAGATGCCAGGTATGGCATCACCACGCTGAGTACGAACTCTGGCTGCACCGGGAGATCGACATGACCCCAGAACTGCCGGCACGCAATGGGAGCTACCACGGCGGCTGGCCCCCGGCCCGCTGGGTTTATGCCAACGCCAGGTCTGCTTACGGCTATTTCAGGTATTGCGACGGGCTAGAACCGGACCCGGGGCATCCGCCGACCTGGGATTTCCGGAGGGATGATTTTGTCCTGGTTAGGAATGCCTTAGTGCCCCTGGCGATCAAGAGCTCGGCAGGATTCACCGATTACTGGGCACACTGGCTGTTATCCCCGAACAAAGCTGAAGCCGGCGGAAGCATCTTTCTATAGAGTCAGGTCGATTTGCTGGATCGTACCCGCCGAGCCATCTTCTGTCACATATATTCCAGCCCGCTGAGCCACTCCCTGCAGGGTATTTTCCTGGTTCTTGAGATCAAAGCGGGCGCTCACATTTCCCAGGTAGATAGCCCCGACCCCCTTATCGCTCAAAGTGGAGATCGAATCATTTCCCCGGGCGTCTCGCGACCAGATCCGGAGCTTGCTAAAAATCGGATCGCCCTCGTCGATCCAGCCATTGCTGTCTGCATCATACTGGGCCAGTTCAGTAAAACCGTCACCGCTGCCCGGGCCGAAAAGATCGGTTCCTTGATCTATTTTTCCATCGCTGTCCCGATCCAGCACCAGGAATCCGCTTCCAGGCTGCACAAAAGAGATCTGCTCCGGATCGCCGTCGCTGTTCAGATCAAAGCTGAACTTGCTATCGGTCAATTGGGCGGCCTTGCCGTCAAAATTAATCACCAACGGGTCCACGCTGGCCGCAGCACCGGCTCGCAGGCTGATGCTCTGTGTCTGCGTGAATTCTCGGCTCAGATTGATCTGAGCCGAGAACCTGATCTCCCTGCCGTCCCCGGTGCTAATCACTCCCTCTGCGGCGAAACTCATCCGCTCCTGCTCAGCATAAGTCTCACTGGCATCATACTGGAGCCCCCAACCCGCGTCCTGCGGCTGCCACCTTGCAGCAACCGGTTGACCGCCTGCCTGTTTGGCCTGCCTATTGCCGGAATTTTGCACATCATCCATAACCTGAATTCTGATCTTCTTCCCCGTCATAATCTCGATCAACCGCTGAATGATCTCCGCCTTCGACCTGTCCTCCGGGCTGACTGAAAGCACTAGAGCGCTATCATCGCCGGTGCCGGTGCCGACGTCCTGAGCTGCCGGCAACTCCGCTGACTGGCTGGAAAGCTGTACCGAGTCCTGCACAGGCAAGGCGGTGGCAGCACGGGCATGATCTTCGGTGCCCCCGGACCAGGTCTTCAGGGACTCCTTCCGGGAATATTGCTCCGCATGGATGTAATTGCTGGACATAGTCACACTTGCACCTATGATGCGCAGGGAAAAGCACCTCCTCGTCCAATCCATACTGCTTGCTATTAAATAATATCGGATATTTCGCAGACTCCTTTAATATGCAGCTAAAACGTATTTTTTTATTGATTTTCAACAACTATCTCCCCTAAATAAAAAAAGCCCTCTTTGAGGACTTGATTCCAGTGAAGCCTTGCAAGCCCGAGCCCGCCTGTCACCTGAGGCTGTACTTGTCTTTTCCCTCATCCCACACCCAATCCCGGACATCATAAAACCCGCTGGGAGTGATCACGCTTTCGATTCCGGCATTGATAATCAGGCGTTTGCACATCTCGCAGGGCACACAGGGATGCACTATCTCTCCGGTCTCTACGTCAAAACCGTTGATATACATAGTGGCATCGATCATGTCCCACCTGGCAGCCGAAATAATGGCATTCATTTCCGCATGCACCGAACGGCACAGCTCGTACCTTTCTCCGTGCGGCACGTTCAGCTCATTGCGTTTGCACTTGCCCAGATCGCAACAGTTGGCGCGCCCCCTGGGCGCTCCCACATATCCCGTGCTGACGATCTGATTGTTCTTAACGATGATCGCCCCGAAATTTCGCCTCAGGCAGGTCCCTCTCCGGCTGCACTCCAGCGCAATATTGAGATAATAATCGTTCTTAGAGATACGGACGGTCATAGCGCTCACTCATCCCAATATATTAACTTAACAAGCTCTTTTCTGCATAAACGATCGATTATCCTGCATTCCATCTAAATTTCGCCAGAAATAAGCTCCGTCCCTGAGCAGAAAAAAGGCATCCATACGGCATGGAGCCTTTTTTTCACCAGGCTAATTGCCAATACTATACGGCAATCAATTTTTAAGATATAATTAGAGGATTGACACGTTTAACCTTTTTTTACTTTTATTTGTACATTATTATACCATAAAATCTCCCCGCTGTACACAGACGATTAAAATTCTGCTTACATGTAAGCCGGAGGTGATCAGAAACGGAAGGCTATCAACAAGATTTGGAGGAAGAACAGGCCTATCTGGACCAGGTCCTGGCATTCATCCACACGGAAATAGAGGCGCAGGATAAATTATTAGCAGCCAAGAAAACCCGGCTCATTGCCTCCAGGAGAGAGATGTGGGAGAACACCACGCCTGTTGCATACGACTTTGCCCAGCTTACCGAGATCAATCAATACTTGTCAGAACTGGGCACCCAGACTGCTGATTATGGCGCTACTCTGAAGCAGATCAGGAAATACCAGAAAATCATCGGCGCACCGTATTTCGGAAGATTTGATTTTAGAGAAGACGGCTCGGACATCAGAGACCGGATCTATATCGGGCTTTCCAATGTCATGAACCGGAAAACAGGCATGATCTTCGTGTATGACTGGCGCGCCCCGATCGCCGGCATCTTTTATCAGTACGAATTGGGCAAAGTCTCATACAATGCTCCTACCGGAATAATTACCGGCGACATTTCTTTAAAGAGGCAGTATAAGATTCAAGACTCGCGTCTCAAATACTTCTTCGACTGCAGCGTCCTGATCAACGACGAAATACTGCAGGAGGTGTTGAGTCACAACGCCTCTCCCAGAATGAGGAACATCGTTGAAACCATCCAGAAGGAGCAGGATCTGATTATCCGGGACACCGCCAACGAACTTCTGATCGTACAAGGCGTGGCCGGCAGCGGCAAGACATCCATCGCCCTGCACCGCATCGCCTTTCTGCTATATCTCAGCATCAATAACAACGTCAACACCAATGATTTTTTAATCCTCTCTCCCAATGCGGTTTTCAGCAAATATATCTCCAGCGTCCTGCCTGAACTCGGAGAAGAAAACGTCAGGCAGATCACCTTTGATGATATCGTAGCAGAACACCTGGACGCCAGATTGAAGACAGAAACCCGGAGCGCCCAGTTGGAGTCGCTGATCATCCTGCAGGACCTCGAGTCGGCGGCAACAAAGAGTCGGCAGATACAATTCAAGGGCTCCAGAACATTCATCCTGATCCTGGAGCGATTGATGCGCCACTATGAACGGCACCTGATCCCCTTCGAGGATGTGTATTTTGATGGCAAGATCATCGAAACGAGGCAGCGCCTGAAGCACCTCTTTCTGAATAATAGGGCCACGATTCCGATGGCCACCCGGCTCAGGCGCATTAAAGGCCTGATTCTGGACCAGGTGCATCCCCTGCAGAAGACCCGGCTGAAAAAGATCGAGCGGATCGTGGCCGCCAGCGATGGGCATGAATTGGAAGTAAAGTCTTTCAGCCGGTTGCTGTCCATAAAAACAGCCAGGTCGTTCATGGGCAGGCTGCGCAAGTTCACCGAGGTGGACTACGTTCAGCTATACAAAATGCTCTTCAATGAACCGGGGCTATTCTGTAAACTGGCCAAAGGGCTGGAATTGCCGGCAGATATCGAGCAGTTGGTTGCTGGCACTAAAGCGGCCCTTGCCAGGGGGCACGTCCCTTACGAGGACTGCAGCCCGCTGTTGTATCTCAAGCTGAGGATTGAAGGCGGCGATCTGTTTTCAGACGTCAGGCAGGTGGTGATCGATGAGGCCCAGGATTATTATCCGGTGCAGTATGAGGTTTTCAAGCTGCTGTTTAAGAATTCCAGGTATACCATCCTGGGAGATATCAATCAGACGATAGAAAAAGAGGTAGATCTGTCGTTCTACGACCTCATTGCCGCTATCATTGATAAAAAAGAGGCAGTAAGGCTGGTTTTAAATAAGAGTTATCGTTCCTCCTATGAAATCAATGCCTTCTCGCAGACCATCCTGGGCCAGGAACAGGAGAATATCTCTTTTAAAAGACATGAAGCGAAACCGGCCATTGTCTTCAAGCGCAGCCAGGATCTGGTTGATCGGGCCATCGCCAGAGATATCGACCGCTATTTTAAACAGGGGTTCGAATCTGTTGCGGTGATCTGCAAGACTCAAGCAGAAGCCAGAACAGTTCATGCCAGGCTGGCAACCGCCACCAAGGCTAAACTGGTTACAGGCAATGATGGTGAGCTTGAAAAGGGTGTGCTGGTGATCTCTTCATACATGGCCAAAGGGCTGGAGTTCGACGTAGTGCTCATCCCCAGTGTTGACAGTGAAAACTATACGAGCGCCCTGGACCGGAAGTTGCTGTATCTGGCCTGCACCAGGGCCCTCCATCATATGACGCTCTATTATACAGGGCAGATCAGTCCATTCCTGCCGGACAGCAGCACCTAACCCCCCTATTCCGAAGAGCTTTCAGGCAAACAAAAAAGAAGGCTGATTCGCCGCTAACGGGCGCCAGCTTTCTTTTTAATAAGGGTCACGTTGTCACGAACGCCAGCTAGACTGAAGCGCGGCTGGCGCAAGCGATTACTGAGTTTTGGCTTGTCCGGACCCAGTGTTGCCCGACCTCGGGGCACGATGGGGCAGCGCCTGTCTGATGGCATTTACCTGGTCCTGAGTCAATGTCCCGTTGGACACCAACTGATCGAGGGGATTCGTTCTCTGGCCCGAGCCTGGAGTTGGCTTGAAGTTTGCATACGCCTGGACTACCTTGTCCGCCTGACTCTGGGTGATGGTTCCCTTGGAGACCAGCCCCGCCAGGGCCTTCTGCATACTTGCCTGCATCTGTTGCGGATTGATATTTCCCTGAGCGCCATTGGACTTGTTAGCCTGCGCCGATGGCTGGCTGCCAGCCTTGAGGGCAGGTTGCCCATTATTGGTAGTGGCGGATGGAGCACTGCTTCCCTGCTGTGCGCTGCTATCGGTAGTGACGGATGGAGCACTGCCGGCCGGCTGTCCGGCTGACTTATTGGCGCAGCCGGCAACACCCCATGAAATTGCTGCCGTAACCATTACCGCCAATGCCGTGAACAATAAAGCTTTATTTTTTGACACATCAACACCTCCCTTCGTTAGAATCATTATCAATACCTTCCACTTAATTCTATTAGCAACCATCGCTGGATACCTGAAAAGGAAATAAGAAAAGTGTCACAACTTTTTAATATTGAGAAAAGAGGCGCTAATCGGATGACAGAGATTCCTCATCTCGAATGCTGCCGCTAGCGAGTATTGACAACTCTAGGCATAAAAGTATAATTTTTTAATTAAACATTATACACATGGACATGGTCGGACATTAAACATGTCATCAGTTACTTGGGGAGGTGGTCTCGCCGTTTGGGTTTTTTGGGCAACCGTTCGGCAATGGTAACCTTTTTAATGATGGAGGCGAGGCAAGATGTCCGGTGAGCGTCGCGTTGCTTCTAAGTTGAATTGGGAATCTGCAAAACGCTATGTCAGCACCCAGGTAATCACCCAGATTCTAAGCTATCTTGAAGGGGCCCCCGGCCAGAACATCCCGCGGCTGTTCAGGGTGGTCGAGGCCCTGATCAGAGACCCGGTCCAGCGCAAGAGAATCCATGACATGAAGGTGGCCTACGCCAACAACCCGGTGATGCAGTCCTATTTTAACAGCCTGTTTTCAGGCATCGACCGGGGCATGCGGAACCGGCTCGTCTGCAACTATGTGGTCAACAGCATCCTGATGGCCAACTCCCGCCGTGAACAGGTGGAATCGAGCGAGAAGATCCACGTGCCCTTCACCATCCTGATCGATCCCACCAGCGCCTGCAACCTGAAGTGCGCCGGTTGCTGGGCCGGCGAGTACGCCAAACACGACGAACTGGAACCTGAACTGCTGGACCGGATCTTCAGCGAAGCCAATGAGATGGGCATCTACAGTATTGTCATGTCCGGGGGCGAGCCCTTCGTCTACCCGCACCTGCTGGAGATGGCCGCCAAGCATGACGACATGGTCTTCATGCTCTATACGAACGGCACCCGGATCGATGATCAGGTGGCCGACCGGCTGCAGGAGCTGGGCAATATCGTTCCCGCCTTCAGCCTGGAGGGCTGGGCGGAGGAGACCGACGCCCGGCGCGGAGAGGGCGTGTTTGACCGGATCATGGCGGCCATGGACCGTCTGAAGTCCAGGGGCGTCCTGTTCGGGGCTTCGGTGACCATCACCAGCAAGAATGTGGAGACCATCGCCAGCGACCAGTTCCTCGACTTCCTGGTCGACCGGGGAGTCAAGTTCATGTGGACCTTCCACTACATCCCCATCGGACGCGACCCCGATATCGATCTGATGGTCAAACCTGAGCAACGGGCCTACCTGGCCGAGCGCATTCCCAACATTCGCAAGGAGAAACCGCTGCCGATCGCTGATTTCTGGAACGACGGGGAACTCACCAACGGCTGTATCGCCGGCGGCAACTCCTACTTTCATATCAATGCCCGGGGCGATGTGGAACCCTGCGCCTTTGCGCACTTTTCAGTGGACAATATCCGTGACCGCAGCCTGAAGGAGATCTTGAGTGGTCAGTTCTTTACCGAGTATCAGAAGCGCCAGCCCTTTTCCAGCAACCTGCTGCGGCCGTGCCCGATCATCGACAGCCCCCAGGCCTTACGGGAGATCGTGCAGAAGGCGGGCGCTCATGCCACCCATGCCGGAGCGGAAACGGTGCTGTCGGGAGAGATCGGCAGCTTCCTCGACCAGCGCTCGCAGGAGTGGCAGCGGACAGCCGACCCGATCTGGGAGGAGAGGCAGAAGGCCAGGGATACGGGAGAGCAGCGCACTGCCAGCTAGCGCTGCTTCAAGAAGGCTTATAATGTCTAATCTCCTTGTTCTGAATAAAACTTCCGGCATTGAGAATCTTGAAGATAGTTATTGATCCTGAAAAATAAACCACCCAAAAGGGTGGTTTATTTTTGCCTTTGGGTGGTTTATTTTTCAGGGCGGGGATTGACACCTCATTCCATCTGCGCAGGTTGGAAGATAAAGACCTCCTCGTTAACGGCTTCGCCGGGAGGTAGATTGACAAAATCGCCCCTGTCCCACGGGCCATGAATCAACTTTTGAATATAATCCTTTCTCCCCTGCCATGTCTGATGTTGCAAATTAAGCAGCGCCGCTGTTTTGACGGACTTTCGCAGATCATTTTCTTCATCCGGTGCTCCAGTGCGAATAAATAGCACCCGCTGATAGTTGCCAAACATGGTGGCAAAGATTCGGCGCGCCTTGACCTCGCCATACTTGGTGCAGACTCTCTCGTATTCCGCCATCATGGACTTTTGGGAGTTGACCATGCCGCCGGTCAGATAAAATGTGCCTTTATTGTTTTTTTGCAAAGTGTCGTATAGCGCTCTGGATCCAATAAATATAGGGATGCAATCATGAACGCGGGGTATGGTGAGCATGCTTTCCGGGGCCCGCAGGTTCTTGAGGGCGCCTCCGCATAAACCGAAGGCCAGAATGATCCGTTCGTAGCCGGACGACTGGCCGATAACATCCTGTAGTTCGGCATGCAATTTTTCAGGATGCTCGTGAAGCGCCATCTCCACAAAATGAAAGTTAATGTCCTGGCCCCCTTGATTGGAGAGCAACTCTTCTTTCATGACCTCGCAGGCGATTATTTTAGTGGCCATGTCAACGCCTCCGTTTAGATTACGTCTTGAGAGAATTCCAGTTTGTACGGGCCCGCCAGGAATGCATCCGACTTTACACCCATCCGGCTGTGTCTCCTGTTTCAGCGGTCATAGACAGTGCTCTTACAAGGCATCCTTCTAAAAAAGCCAGACATTCAAACTCCATAAAACGTGAAGCGTTTTTATCAAACAAAATCTTTATTTCGCAAGGAAATTCATCATCTCCATCATAATAAATAATTTGAATGGGGATTTTCGGCAATGCCTCCAGCAGCCATGAATAGCCGCTCGAATTCAGTTTGCCGTTAAAAACCCCGCCTAATCTGCACATAGTTTCGCTGAATTTTTCATAGTCTCCGCTGAATATTTTGCCGAGCGAATCGGTCATCCAGTTTATATTTGTATGGCTGAATACTAATTTTGCGCCGGTAAGATTGGCAACAGGCACATATAAAAATGCAGGTTCGCCCGCGCCTTTGGACAAGGCATAGTAAGCCAGCACACTACGGTTGTTGACATTAACCGGCTTGCCGTCCGTCGGGTTAACGCCGCGCGAGCTGATCTCGTATTCCCGGCCAAAAAAATTGACAGACATGCCGCCGTCCGGCCGCAGTGAAAGGCCAAGCCGTCCGGCAGCCTCTGAAAAATCGCATGCGCTCAATTTGGGTAAAAGACTTTCATAAATTTGTTCATAGCCACTAGGCATTCGGGTGTGTTCCCCCCCTATCGTCGGCCAATGCCCGCTCGATGACCGCTATGGTATTGCTTTTAAAGACCGCCAGCCCTGGCCTACCCATGATTAGACAATTGATCGAGCGCCTGGAGAAAAGTCCGGAACCCATCCATCCTGTTCCCGCATGGCGGCAAGCACGTAAAACTGGACCGGAGTGACTCCGAAGCAAGACAGCTTGCCGTAATAACGCTGCACCCGGCGCATCACTTTGCTGAGCTTGAAGCATAAATACCGTTCGGGTCCGCAACTTGGTCTCTCTGCCATGTCGGCCTCTTAAATCTTGGCACAAATAGGAGTTCAACCGATAAAAATTATTCTGAAGTCATTTGATCGACAAGCTTTTTCAGGCATTCTAAAAAGTCGTCGATATCCCGGTCTCCCAGCTTTGATATTGAATCAAATAAAAAACGATTGTTTGCCTGATTGGATATCGCAGCAATTAGCGATCTTCCCTCGTCAGTAAGAACGATCCTGCTGATCCGCCGGTCTTTTTCGTCCTTGATTCTGGTTACGAGGCCTTTGTTTTCAAGCCTGGTGATCTTTTCAGACACGGTGTTCTGGGAATTATCAATACTGCTGGCGATTTCTCCGACTGTAGGCGCCGAGGACTCGCTGCCGACATCCAGCATCAACTCGTCCAGCTCGATCAATAGATGAAACTGTTCCAGCCTCAAACCATATTGTTGCGCCAATTCATGATGCTTGCGCTGGATCAGTTTATCTATTTCCATCTTAGTCTGAATGATCATATATATTTTTTCATCTCTATCGCTGATATGCGCGCCCATGTGGTGCCTCTGCCAGAGTCTCCCGACATGTTCATGGCGTCCGCCACCGTGCCCGTGCCCGTGCATGGAGCAATCCTCCTCAGTGCTCTTGCCAATGTGTATACTTCGCTATGCGAAGGGCCATTGGCTGACCAAAAGTTGCTTTCAGATCATAGATCCACAACCTGCGAGCGCCAACTGCATGCCAAGTTTCTTCTTGCCGTTTCCTCCAGAGCAGCTTGACTAAATATGATAGCGACGGACTTGCAATTATTATAGCAAATTCCGCATCCGATGCACTTCCTGATATCTATCCAATGCGGCTCTTTCTTGTCGCCCCGATAGCCCCTGATGGACATGCCCTTTTGCAATTCCCACAACCAGTACACCTGCTGCTGTCGATAACGAGAACCGCCCGGCCGGCGTAGCATCCCTCAGCGCTACCGGATCTCTGTTCCGACCAATGATTTGTCCTGTCAAGATGATGCCAGATATGTTCGAAAGACCCATGATGCCTTCTCCCATGATGCCCGCGCATAATACTGCCTCCTTATTAGCGTCACTGTTTAATTGTCAGCATCTCTCGCTATACGCTCTTCCCAGCAGGCCATCGCCAGTCTGTTTTTCTTTGCTGGCCCGGCACTGCTGACAATATCCATAAAATTTCACAGCGTGGTCAAGCACCAGAAAACCGTTTTCCTGATCAACCGTCTCTTTCAGTCGGCCAAGGATGTCGCCATTGGCCTCGATCACCTGGCCGCATGCCAGGCAGATCAGATGGTAATGGCGATAGCGCTGCCCGGGAACAAGTTCATAACGATTCCGCCCGTCATCGAAGTCAACTTTAATCAGGATATTGAGCGCTAGAAACAGGTTCAGGGTGCGGTAAATTGTGGCCAGACCTATCTCAGCGGATCTTTCCCTCAGGATCCCGTATATTTCCTCGGCGCTCAGGTGACTGCCCCGATACTCATCCAGCACCTTCAAGATGCTCTGGCGCTGTGGAGTTGCCTTGTGGCACGAGGATCGCAGTTCGTTATCGAGGTCAAGGTTCCGGTTCATCATACCGCCTCCCGGCTGTTGCCATGAAAAATGGGTGGACACATAAATAGCATTAATAGCCGTAAAAATTCCGATTTACTGCGCTATAAAGTTCCTGGCTTCCCTGCTTCGCTGAAGTGTGAAGATCGAGAGCAGGATAGACGCAGCGACCATGCCTGCCGCCACCAGAAACATGCCATGCATGCCGGCCAACAGTGCCTTGCCCGGGGCAGTGGTCACCGCCAGACGGGTTCCGGATGCAGCCGCTACAAAACTAGCGAATACGGCCCCCATCAGCGAGGTCCCGGTCATCTGGCCCAGATTGCGGGCCAGGTTGAGCAACCCGGAGACCACGCCGCGCTGATCGGGTCTGGCGTTGGCCATGACCGCCATGTTATTGGGAGTTTGAAAGAGAGCAAAGCTGCCGTTGGTGATGGCATAGCGCCATACGAAGCCCCAGGCGCCCTCGGCTGGTGTAAGCGTGGTCCACAGCAGGCAGCCGAGGGCCATGATCGTCGTGCCGGCAATCATAGCAGGGCGGGTGCCGAAACGTTCCGCTACCGTGCCAGCCGGTATGCCAAACAGGGCGGTGGCGACCGGCCCGGCCGCCATCACCAGCCCGGCGCTGATCATGGAGTACCTCTCAGCCTGAATGAGGATAAACGGCAGCACCAGACCGACACCCACCAGGACCGCAAACAACAGTACGCTCATACACAAACTGGCGCTCAGGAGTCGGTCCCGGAACATCCTGAGGTTGAGCATTGGGGATGGCGCATGCAACTCGATGACGACAAATAAGACTGTACAGAGAAGCGCTGCCGCCAGCAGGGCGATGATGCCGAGCGTCATGCCCTGCGCCTCACTGAAGGTCACACCCAGATCATAGCAGGCCAGAGCTGCCGCCAGGATGAGCATGCCGGGCCAGTCAAACCGCTGGCCGGCAGCATGCGCCGGAGTATCCGGCAGGATACGCCAGGCAGTATAGAAGGTGAGCAGGCCGAGTGGAACGTTGACCAGAAAAATCACCGGCCATCCCCAGGCGCCGATCAGCATACCGCCGAGAGCAGGGCCTAAAGCGACACCCAGGGAGACCATGCTTGTGAGCAGTCCCATCGTCCAACCCGCCTGTTCCCTGGGAACAACGTCACTATGGAGGGCAAAGGGCAGCGCCATGATGATCGCCCCGCCAGTCCCCTGAACAGCACGGGCAACGATCAGGATTCCAATCGAAGGAGCCAGGGCGCAGAGAAGCGAGGACAGGGTGAATCCGGCGATGCCGATCAAAAAGAGCCGCCTCTTGCCGAGCAGGTCGCCCAGCCGTCCAATGCCGACAATCAGCGTGGTCACGACGAGTATGTAGCTGATGGCGATCCACTGGACGCTCGCAAAGCTGGCGTGCAGGGCACGGGCAATCGTCGGCAGCCCGATATTGACGATACTGGTGTCGATGGAAGACATCAGGATCGCCAACGATAATCCGAAGAGAAGCCAGCCAAGCTGTCTGTGAGCTTTCAAAGATATTGGATTTGCAGAATTACCGGACAAGGAATTCACCTTCTCTGAATTTTATATCGTTATACGATCATATCGTAGTACGATATTATATTTCTGTCAACAACCACTATTGCTGGCCGTTAGTTTCATGGTTTACAGCCAGCTGAACCCGACAGACAAGGCCGCGCAGCAACAGATCATCCCCGCCATTGTGCAGAAAAGCACACCAGCAGCAGCCTAATCGCAAAAATTTGCACGTAGGTCATCGCTCCACCGGCCAAGAGCATGAAAGAGATGTGTTCTGGTGAGAGACGGGGCAGGAACAGGCTTAGTGGGGTGCCCAGCGGGGTAAAGACACTGACGATAACGACCGTCAGCAGCACCCGGAAACTCTGGACATCGCCCATATCCAGAAGAGTGGCGGTGGCAATGCCCTCGGAAATGTTGTGCAAGGCAATGGAGGGCGCCAGCAACGGCCCCAAGGTTCAGGCCAGCCCTTGACACAACATGGGTAATACTAATTTCCATATGCTTTTTTCCAGCTATAGAATTTAGTGGTGGTCGAAAGTTTAGGAATAGATGGCCAACCAGCTTGGAATAACTGGTTGGCCAATTTGGAAGGGGTGAGTCGAGACTAAAACCGGTCCATATGCACAACAGAGACTGGCGGCTAAGTTATGATTGGATATCCTCGGGACATTCCGCAAAAGCAGCAGACTGCCCGATATGCACAGTTGCAGCGATAAATATCGTCGAGCTCTCGCATCTCTGTATCCACGCCCCATGCCCTCAAGTTTATAGATTTATACTTCCAGACTCATTCGATCCATCAATGATTTCGGTCCGGCGGAGGCACCGTAGATACTCTTACTGGTGAGCAGCCCCTGAATAAGCAACTGAACAGAAGGTTTGTAGGGTAATCGACCGCCTGCCATCGATCCGGCACACCTCATGCGGGCGCAGTGGGCGCAGCACAGGCCTTGCAGCATCAATTCCTTTTTAATGGCCGTATGCATCCGTTATTCCTCTTTCAGTGATTGGGGTCTGCTCCCCCTCGGTAATGAACTCCGAGTCTGCAGGCAGTCCGCCCGCTGCTTTATAATTGATACCTATCGTGGCAGTAGCAGGCCCATATCCGGCACATTCTCATCAGCCATCTGCCCGGTTTCGGCAATTCGCCGACATTAAGGCCGGCCTGCGCCGCTAAATCCGGCGGCTGTCTCCGCACTGTTCTGCGGCGGATGTCTGATGCTGAAAGGCAACGGCTAGCGCGGCGGTGCCCGGATTGGCCGCGGCTGCTTTGATCCCTTACAACTGCTTGACATTTTGGCCGGCGCTGACGGAGCACTGTCCGCAGCCAAGTCCGTGCAGAATGAATTGCCCGTTCAAGTTTGGCATCAGCCATGCTTCCTTCCTCCCGCCATCACTTCTCGGTTACGTGAGACAGGCTGGCCTGGAAAATTTGTCCGTAGTACTCATCGCACAGGGAATAGTAGATGATCTTACCGTCCCGACGGTATTTCACCAGTCTGATATATCTCAGGACCCTGGGCTGGTGCGAGATGCTGGATTTGGTCATGCCTAGTAGCGAGGCGACGCCCAGGGCGCAAGGATCTTGACGCGGGTGGAATCGCCAAAGACCTTGAACAGATCGGCCAGGTCATAGAGATTGTCTTCGCCGGGCAGCGCCGCCCGCACCCGGTTGAAGACGGACTCGCGGATGGTATTGCAATCGCACCGGTCATGATACTCACTCATAAGTTTCCCTCTTTTCGACGATAGTAAAATTGAACAATTGTTCAATCATGATTTTCAAATACCGGAACCTACTAAGCCTCTATCCCGGACCCGGCCTTTGGTTGCTCTTGATAACAAACAGCGCCCATCCATTTTGTCCAGAGCTCTTCAGCCGCCTCCACTACTGAAGGATCAAACTGCAGTCCTCTGTTCAGAAGCACCTCCCGCCGGCATTGCTCCCAGGTCAGAGGTCTTCTATAAGGCCTGTTTGACATCATGGCATCAATGGAGTCAGCAACCGCAATAATCCGGGAACCTAAGGGTATGCTATCTCCCTTGACCCCCCGTGGATACCCCTGCCCGTTCCAGCGCTCATGGTGATAGAGCACAATGATGGCGATATTGTTGATGTTGTTGGACTTGCTCAGAATGTTATAGCCAATCTCGGAGTGGAGACGGATCTGCTTCCACTCATGAGGAAGCAGTTGTTCCGGCTTGTTCAGTATGGCTTCGGAGATGCCGATTTTGCCGATATCATGCACGTGGGCGGCCATATGGACATCCATCAGGTTTTTCCCTCGCAGCCCCAGGACTTGAGCTAAATCAAAGGACATGTCACTGACTCTGGAAGAATGACCTGCCGTATAGACATCCCTGACTTCCAGGGCGGTGATCAGACAATCGATCAGGTCATGGCAGTAATCCTTATAGATGAGCCGGTTTAATAATTTTGCCATCATTGCTGCCGTTGCACTGTATCCTGATCACGATGTTCTCTGCCAAGGCCGTCACCCTGGCAAGCCTTGGGCTGTATTGCTCTAAAATACATCAACGCCCGCCTTCCTCCTCAAGCCGCCGCAGCACCCATTCCAACGAGGTCACACTTTTATTGTGGCATCTCAGTACTGGGATTCGTTTCTGCTTGGCTTTTTTCACCGCAGTCGCCACCATCGTGTGAGATACCGTTCCGGTAAACAGTACGATACCGTCGGGGTTTCCAATGGCCTTGTCAAACTTGGCGGGCATTTGCGTAAAAATTTTGAGGTGATGCCCCCGTCTGGAACAAATTTCTTTGTACTCCCGATGCATCCCGTCATGCCCTCCAACCAAGACAATACTCACCGCCATCCTCCTCGTTCATAATCCGGTTCGCCGGAGCTGTCTTTTGTTACGCCAGACTCAGTATTTTTCCAATATGGATCTACCAAACGCTCATGCCCGGCGTTGGGTAGCCGACCGCTCTCGCCGCCCTAAAAGCTCGGTCAAAGCGACCGGCCAGTTACCGGATGCTATTCAGCCTGCTTCATGTTTTAAACGAATTGCCTGCCGTCTTCTGGGAGCAACAACTGTAGCCGCTGCTTTTATCGCAACTGCGCAGGTCCTCTCCCCTGCTGGCGCTCAGCATCACCCTGGTAATGATAAAAGCGGCGAACCCGAAAATGATCACTCCGGACACCCAGTTAATCATCTTGATAGCCACTCCTTTCGCTGCGCTCAGGTACAAAACGCTCAGAGAATTATTGTCTGCACACTATTCTACGTTTTAGCCATGCAGGTACACTACAGGGCACGGGGAAG
>JAHFCR010000030.1:21457-36336 GCA_023249405.1 Peptococcaceae bacterium
TACAGGGCACGGGGAAGCAGGCGTACTATCCCGCTCCCTTGTAGAGACCGCATATTGGAGATCTCTCTCCTGACAGCCGCTACCGGCGATCATTCTCTGCCGGTCTGGTGTGCGCATTGCTTGCAATAGCCGTAGAATTTGAGGCTGCGATTCACGATCACAAAATCGTTCTTGGTATGTAAACGATCTTCCAGGGTGTTCAGCAGATCTTCTTTCACTTCGGCGACCAGGCCGCATTCCAGGCAGATCAGGTGGCAGTGGGCTTCTTCGTCCTGCAGGCAGAGTTCGTAGTGCCGGACGCAGTCGTCGTCGAGGTCGCTCTTAAACAACAGCCCCATCTTTTCCAGCAGGGACAGCGTCCGGTAGACGGTGGCCTGTCCGATGCCCGGTTTGCTGTGTTTGATAATGCCAACTACATCCTCGCAGCTCAGGTGCTGGTCGCGGTTGGCCACCACCGCGTCCAGCACCGCCTGCCGCTGTTCTGTCAGCCGGAGGCCCTTTTCTTTGAGCCGCTCCACCGCTTCTTCAAGCAGGTGTTGTTCCTTATGATCAGCGGTACCGCTTGCCTGGGCTGTATTTACCGTCACTTCTTCAGACAGAGGTCGACCATCCTCTCTGAGTTCATGCCTGATTCCCCTTGGCGACCTTCAACGCTTCCTGGTGCTGCCTGATCTCGTCAAGCACGGTCACCGGAAGGCCCAGCTTGGCCTAGACGTTCCGGTCACCTTCCAGTATCTTCAGTGAACTCCAGCGGGAGTTGTCGATTCCGGCTCCACCAGACGGCCCTCTTTTTTCTCGATGGTGACCCCTGGCCAGTTGCCCACGTATTGGGTGACGTCGGTGATCCCATTGAACAGGGTGGTCTTGCCGCAGTTGGGATTACCGGCTAATGCAAATCGCAAAGCCAATCTCGAAGCATCCTTTCCATAATTGCCGTTCTTAAATGATAATTGTTATCAATCATAAGTTAAAAAAATATTACCGCGCTTACTCCACGATGATCTGCTCCGCCTCTGCTTTGCGCAGGGTCAGCTCGTAGCCGCGGATATTGATCTCCATGGGATCGCCCAACGGGGCCACCTTTCTGACCAACACCGCGGCGCCGCGGGTAACGCCCATGTCCATCAGCCTGCGCTTTACCGCTCCCGTACCGGCAATTTTGGCGATCACTCCCCGGTCGCCGGGCTTCAATTCCCTTAACGTTCTCTCCATGTTCTCGCCTCCCTTAATCCTGAGCCAGCAACTGCTGGCCCAGCTCATAATACCATGACCAATGCATGCATTCCTGCCCGCTGACAATAATCAGGCTCATGATACACATCCCCTTTTTTGAACACTCAAGGCTTAATTCAAATCATAGCGCTATCCTTACTGCATGATTACGCGGCACCGCGGACAGCGCCCACGGTATAGCCGATGCCCGCGACCGTTTTGCGCAACAGCTGATCCGGCAGATCTTCCTTCATGTGGACCACGGCTTTTTTCTTACCGAGATCTACCTTGCAATAGACGCCGTCCAAAGAGTTGAGCGCGTTCTGCACATACGTGACGCAGTTGATGCAGGTCATTCCGTTGATGTCGAGGATCTTCTCGTAGGGGTAATGGCTCAGATCCCGCTCCTGTACCTTGATCCGCTTCGGGGCGGCGTCACTGTCGCCGCCGCAGCAGCCAGACCGCAGGTTTTTTCTGTAATGGAGCACGCCCAGGACCACAATGGCGGCGATCACAAGACAAATAACAATGGTGGCTGCCATATCGATCGCTCCTTTCTGTAACAAACAACATCGAGCAGGTAGTTGTTCCTCAGCCCAATGACCGCCTTTTACTTTTATACGCCTGCCTGATGTTTTACCACCGCGGACTTCATCTCATATTCGTAATACTGGCAGGATGCGCACTTTCCGCCGCAACTGGAGGAATGTCCGGGGACACCCGCTTTTTTCGCGTCCCGGCAGGCTTCCTTATCTTCGCAGGCCGCGCACATTCCGTTTTTCACAAGGTAGCGGATAGCGAAAAATAAAAGTGTGGCAATGATCAGTCCAATTACAATCGTCGGCACATTCATAGGATCCTTACACCCCTGACCAGACAAATTCGTTGAAGTGGAAGGCCTATGCCTTCGCACCTGCGCTGCTGAGGGCCATCCCTTGACTGGATGTCGGCTGTAGGGATGCCGGCCGTACCACCAGAAACACAATAAAAGCCACGAGAAGGATGGCGATAACCTGGCCGATTCCAAAGGTTGCCCCGAAGAAAAGGCTGCCGAGCTGGAAGGTGATAAAGGAAAGGGAATACCCAACCATGACCTGATACCCGATGGCAATGGCAGTCCATTTACCGCTGATCATCTCCCTCGCTGTTGTCGACATGGCAACGATGCACGGCGGATCAAAAATGTTCAGGATCATGAACGAAAATGCGCTTATGGCTGTGAACATCGAAGCAATCCCTTTCATTACCAATGCGGTGTTCTCCGTGTCGGACACTCCATTGAGTACTGCCAATGTCGCAATTGCCTGTTCCTTTGCCATTTCCGCGCTGATAACCGCAACAGCGCCTTTCCAGGTCCCGAAGCCGAGCGGTGCGAAGAACCATGCTACCGCGTTGCCGATGTTGGCAAGCATGCTTTTGTCAATATCTGCGTCAAGGAATTGCATGCTCCAATTAAATTTGGAAAAGAACCAGATCAAAACGCAGGCGCTGAAGATGATCGTACCGGCCTTGATGACAAACGCCCGTGAGCGCTCCCACATGTGGATCAGCACGCCTTTAAGGGCTGGAAGACGATAGGCGGGCAACTCCATGACAAACGGTGCGGGATCGCCACCGAAATACTTCGTCTTTTTAAAACCTATCCCCGACAGCACAATAATGGCAATGCTAAGAAAATACATGGCCGGTGCAATCAGTACTGAGTGCGGGAAGAACGTGGAGGTGATCATTGCGATGATTACAAATTTAGCTGTGCATGGCATAAAAGTGCTCAGCATTATAGTCATGCGGCGGTCCTTTTCGTTTTCGATCGTTCTCGTCGCCATTACGGCCGGTACACCGCAACCCGTGCCAATCAGCATAGGAATGAACGATTTTCCGGAAAGGCCAAACCTCCGGAAAATGCGGTCCATGATAAAGGCAACGCGCGCCATGTAACCCGAATCTTCCAGGACGGCAAGGAAGAAAAAGATCAGCACCATCTGCGGAACAAATCCAAGTACAGTGCCCACGCCGCCGACAATACCGTCAATAATCAGACTGTTAAGCCAGGGAGCCGCGCCGACAGTCTGCAGCCCTGCCGTTACAATATTGGGAACCCAAGTGCCGAATAATGTACTGTTGACCCAGTCGTCAGCTATCCCGCCGAGCGTTGTAATGGATATATAATACATAAGCAATATCACGGCGATAAAAATCGGTATCGCGAGGAAACGGTTGGTTACGATCTCGTCGATCTTGTCGGAGGCCGACATAGGTTTCGGTTCTTTGTGCAGGCACTTTTCGATCAGCCGCCCGATGTATTCATACCGCCCATTTGTGATGATCGTTTCACTGTCGTCGCCCCATTCTTTTTCCACTGGAGCGATGATGCCTTCGAGTTTTTCTCTCCGCCCTGCGGTCAGCTGGAGCGATTCCAGCACCTTTTCGTCCCGTTCGAACAGCTTGATGGCATACCAGCGGCTGCGCTCCGGCGCAAACAGGTCCTTGAAGTTCTCCTGAATCTCTTTCAGGGCCCCTTCGACCCGCTTACTGAAGCTGTGCCGCGGAACTGTGGCAATTTTCGCCTTAGCTGCCTCGATGGCCTTTTCAGCCACCTCTATAGTGCCGGTGCCCTTGAGCGCCGAAGTCTCGACAACCTTGCAGCCAAGCATCTCCCCAAGCTTCTGCGCATCGATCCGGTCTCCGGAATTATTGATAACATCCATCATGTTCAGCGAGATCACAATCGGGATGCCCAGTTCCAGCACCTGCGTTGTGAGATACAGGTTCCGTTCCAGGTTGGTGGCGTCCACCAGGTTGATGACCGCTTCGGGGTGGTCGTTCATCAGGTAATTTCGGCTGATGACCTCCTCAAGCGTATAGGGAGAAAGGGAATAGATGCCTGGAAGGTCGGCAATGATCACATCCCTGTGGCGCCTCAACAACCCTTCCTTTTTCTCTACCGTAACCCCGGGCCAGTTGCCCACATACTGACTGCTCCCAGTCAGATTGTTAAACAGGGTCGTTTTGCCGCAGTTGGGGTTTCCGGCAAGCGCGATTTTGATTGCCATTGTAATCCTCCTTTATAGAGTTAGCCACCTCTAACTTTATAGCCCAAACCTGACCATCTACATTCAAATTAAGCCGTGAGTACACGGCACGCCATCGATTTGCTGATCGCCACCCTGGTCCCCTTGATACTCACGATGACGTTCCCGTTCATCTCGGTAATGACGGATAGCTCGGCGTCTTCCACAAAACCGATGTTCCCAAGGAAACGCCGTATCTCGTCCTTTCCGGTAATGGATTTTACATGGACTCTTTCCCCTGCCCGTACCATGCTCAGCGGCATGTCCTTCCCTCCTCTCCCTCCAATTGAGAACAATTATCGTTCTCAATTGGTATGCTACATCATTTTGCCTTTCTTGTCAACGGTTTTTTCGGCTATTTGTCGTCGATCTGTGTTAATGTCACGCCGTAAGCGGACCCAAAAAATGTCGCCTCACTCCTGGCTAGAAGTTAGAATTACCGGCATGAGAGAAGACATTTTCTTGAGTCCAAAAGAAGCCAAAAGGATGGCTGTCATGGAACAGGTACTCGCAGGAAAAGCAATTATTATACTCCAGAAGTTGATAATGGTTATCATCATCGAACTAGCTCCTGTTATCATTTTGCCTTTCTTGTCAATAGATTTTTTCAGATTTTTTACCGTTTAAAAGGCCAGTCAGGATGCCTTGCCATCGCCGATCTATCAGTCTATTTTTCTTTTTAAAATCATTATGGCAATAGTGTCCTGCCAGAAAAGAGAGTTTTAAAGGAACGGGAACGCAACAAGGCGGCTGGGGGATTGGCTGGAGATGCCTTGTACGGTAATGGATGGTATTTTGTACAGGTAGCATTTGACTTATTTAGCATAAAAACTAACATCTAAAAACTTGATCTTGACAGGTCCTGAAATCTTATTAGAATATATACGTCTACCCCTAACAGTACATGAGGAAAGAGGCTATAGCATGCGACAATGTATGGATTCTGATAATCTGCACAGGCGAATCAGTAAAGTGCTGGGGCAGATCCAGGCAATCGACAAAGTGATCAATGAGGATGTGCCGTGCGAGGACGTATTGATTCAAATAAATGCAGCCAAGAGCGCCCTGCATAAGGTAGGGCAGATCGTTTTGGAGGGGCATTTGAACCATTGCGTGCGCGACGGCATTGAGCATGGTGACGCGGACAAAACAATTGCGGAATTCGCCAAGGCAATCGAACATTTTTCCAGAATGTCTTAAATACGGTGTCACAAAGGAGGCTGTCTATTGCCGGATAGACGGCCTCCTTTCTATTGACAGGAAGGATGCTGTCTCCCCCCTATATACATATAGCGGTATATGTATATAGGGGGAGGAGATCGGCATTCATTATGTTTACAGCATTTTTTCGTGATGAACACAAGCGAAATATCCTGTTCCTAATCTTTTCAGGCACGGCGGTAATTGCCAGTCTGTTTATGCCAGGCCGTCTTCCTATAAATCCAGCCTGGATCGCCGTCGTTTTATGCGGCGTCCCCATTGTCAGAAATGCGGTGGTCTACCTGGTGACGCGATTTGATATCAAGGCGGACCTGCTCGTTACGCTCGCCCTGATTGCCTCGATTGCCACAGGCCAGATTTTTGCCGCGGGGGAAGTGGCCGTTATCATGCAAATTGGCTCCCTGCTAGAGGGACGGTATCGCGCGCCCGCGCCGGCATCGAAAATGGTGTACCTGACGCCACAGACCGCCCGCCTCATCCGGAACGGTGCAGAGAGCATAGTGCCGGCCGAACAGGTACAGGTCGGCGATATTCTCCGGGTGTTCCCCGGCGAAACCATTGCCGTGGACGGTATCATCATCAGTGGCCAGACATCCATCGACCAGTCGATCATGACAGGGGAATCCCTTCCGGTGGATAAGCAGGCCGAAGATGAGGTTTCGAGCGGAACAGTCAATCAGTTCGGTTCCTTCGACATGAAGGCCACTAAGGTCGGCGAAGACAGCTCCCTGCAGCGGATGATCCGGCTTGTGCAGTCGGCCGACGCAGGCAAGGCCAAAATCGTCGGGACCGCCGACCGCTGGGCAACCTGGATTGTGGTGATCGCCCTGGTTTCCGCCGGGATTACCTGGCTTTTTTCCGGGCAGATCATCCGCGCGGTGACTATATTGGTAGTATTCTGTCCCTGCGCCCTGGTGCTTGCCACCCCAACGGCGATTATGGCCGGCATCGGTAACGCCACTAAATACGGCGTCCTTGTCCGCGAGGGCGACGCGCTGGAACGGCTGGCAAAGGTGATGCGGATTACCTTTGACAAAACGGGGGCGTTGACCTATGGGAAGCCGAAAGTCACAGAGGTGCATAGCTTCACGCCTGGCATATCTGACGACCAGTTGCTCTCCCTTGTGGCCGGGGCGGAACTGCGGTCGGAGCATCCGCTGGGGAAAGCCATCCTGGCGCATTATCAATCGGTCTCCCGGAAGAATCTGCAGGAGCCGCAGTACTTCCAGATGCTTCTGGGCCGGGGCGTCACGGCGGAAATCGACGGGCATATCAATCATACTGGCCGGGAATTCCGAACTGCTCAGCAGCTTTGCCGTTTCTGTTCCCGAGGAGATCGGCAGAGTAGCGGAAACGATCCATCGGTGCTGGTTGCACGGTGATTTATGTCGCAGTTGACAACAAAGAGGCGGGCTTTATCGCCCTGGCCGACACCCTCCGCAATGACGCGGTGGCCGTCGTCGGCCAGATTGAAGGGATGGGTGTGCAAACAGTTTTGCTCACCGGCGACCATCTCCAGGCAACTGCCCACATTGCCAAACTGTCGGGCATTCACGAATTGCAGGCGGATTGCCTGCCGGAAGACAAGCTTCATGCCATCGACCGTTATCAGGAGCAGGGCCTGCCGGTCTGCATGGTGGGCGACGGCGTCAACGATGCGCCCGCCCTGAAACGGGCGCTCGTCGGGATTGCACTCGGGGGCATCGGCAGCGACATCGCAGTGGATGCCGCGGACATCATCCCGTACCAGGATGATGTCCGCTATCTGCCTCATCTGCTTAATCTTGCCAAACGGATGATGGTCACGATCAAACTGAATATGACTTTTTCCTTGACGCTGAATTTTATTGCCATTGTTCTGGCGATGATCGGCATACTCAATCCGGTGGTCGGTGCGTTGGTACATAATGCAGGTTCGGTGCTTGTTATCGCAAATTCAGCCTTGCTCCTTAACTGGAAAAGCAGTAAATAAATTACTCAACTTTCTCAGTAACAAACAGCCAGCCGTTCCTTGAAAAACGAGTTCGAGGAGTCTCTTGTACGCCATTTCCACGAGCCACTGCCAGCGGGGGTGACCATCAACGAGCGCCGCCAGGTCGTCGGCGAAACGGGCATACTCAATATGCGTGTAGCCATGGTGACTGCCTTGGCTTTCTCCAGCATCTCATCCACGCCGTTCCGATAGAGATTTGCAAGCAGCGGTGAAATCGGCCCCCCCTGGGGTACACCGCGTTTGCCGCCGGCTTTCAGAATCAGCTTGAGCAGATGCAGCAACCTTGGGAATGGCATTCCTAAGGTACGGAATTTTCCCCCGCCCTTGGGTATTTCCTTCTTCCGGTTCGGGGCTGGACGGTAGGTTTCGGAGACCAGTTCTTCCCGCAGCTTTTCCAGAAATTCCTGCTCTCCGCTCTCTTCGATGTCCTTGAAGGCGACTCCGTCAATGCCAGATGCGCCGTCGTTCTTCCAGGCCATCACATAGGCTTTGTACAGGGTTTCCATCTTGCAGACATGAACGTACAGTCCCCAGAACCGCCAAGTCTTATCGGCCTTCGTCTTGATGTAAATCCTCTCCCGCAGGTCTTGCAGACTGATGGGCGTTTCTGTCATGTGCCCCTGCCTCCCTTCCTGTTTGAGGAGTGCTAAAACAGGAAGGGCTCCTTCCCGTCCACGCGCATTACCGCGTCTCATCGGTACTCCGAACCCATCCGCCACCCTCTCGCCTTTCATCCCACTTCCCGGGTGCTCCGGTTATAGGGGCTACCTTGCTTCCGGGAATTTCTTCCCGGAGCGGGGAGGGCTTCTCTAGTTGCTCAGCGAATCCTTGCCACCATGCCGTCGCTATCACCCTACCAGAGTGCACTGCCGTATCAGTCACTTTCGGCAATCTGTGCAGCCTTCACCCAAAATCAGGAGGCTCGGCCTCTGGTGTTTGCACTTTCGAGGCCACCTGTGCGTTCACTCTCGTTACGGCCTGGTGACTCGCTGTCGCGCTAGTAGCGACAATGTCGATAGACTCCAGCACACCCAGTTTCCCGGGAGCACTGCTATCCGAGCTACGGGGCTTTGACTGTTGCCCCGGCGGGACTGACTCCCGCTGAACCCGCCAGCCTTGGCTGGGCATACTGATCTTCAAGCACAAAAGCAGCAAGAACTTGCGCCAGTTATATCAGAAACCGGGGGAGGGGCAATCAATGATCTCGGTCCGGCGGAGTCACCGTAGATACTCTTACTGGGGAGCAGTTCCTGAATGAGCAACTGAACAGAAAGTTTGTAGGGTAACTGGCCGTCTGCCGCTGCCAAGGTGAAGCAACAGTTTATTTTTTATGGCCAAACAAACCTTCCCGATAAGCTCCAATGTACTCCATACAGAATTCGTCCCTTCCCAGGAGCGCTTCAGTTGCATAGATCATCCCCATCAGATCTTGGTTGGCCGGGTCGATGATGGCGCTGTCCGCTCCCGCGTTCATCGCCAGGACAGCAAAAGCTTGGTTGATGAGCCTTCTGGCGGGAAGATTGAACGAGATATTGCTGAAGCCTCCTGTGACGTGGACTGCCGGATACCGGGTCTTGATTTCTTTAATTACTTCAACTGCCACATTAATGCCATCTTCAGAAGTGCACAGCATCTCCACCAGTGGATCGATGTGCAAGCGGGACGGGTCAATATTATATTCCTTTGCCTTGCTCATGATCTCGGCGAACACGTCCAGGCGTTTTTGGGCGGTATGCGGAATCCCGGTATCATCGCACAAGAGGGCAACGCACTCCCATTTGGTGGCAGCGATGCCGGGAAACACAACCTCGACCTTGTCGCCCTCGCCGGATACCGAATTGATAAGGCCGGGCTCTTTGCAAAACTTGATCGCATCCACGCAAGCGACTGCATGGGGACTGTCGATGGATATCGGAGTATCTGTAACCTCCTGTACTAAATCGATCAGCCACTTCAAGGTTTCGACTTCAGCGTTGTTTTTCACTGATGCGCACACGTCAATGAATGCCGCTCCAGCATCGGACTGAATCTTAGCCAGGTGGCGAACAAAGTCCGCGTCTCTTCCCGCAATTGCATCCCCTACGGCAGGAACTGCACCGTTGATTTTTTCACCGATTATTATCAATATCGAACTGCCTCCCCTTATAATTTATTTTTCTTGGCTTATTCTTTATCAGCATCTAGGTTGCTGGCCAACTTAAAACCTTTTTTAGGAGGCACGAGATTCATGGCGCTGTTAAAATATGCAAATTATTTGTCAATCTCAAGCTTTACCAACTAAATTCGCAGCTTTGTAGTAAATCAGATAGCCGTAATTGCGTCGCTAATTAGCTCCAGCAAGCTCCACGGCCTTTACAGCGGCGGCACCGGCATCCGGGGCGTAAGCATCGGCTCCGATTTCATCTGCGAAAGCCTGGGTGATCGGAGCGCCGCCAACCATGATCTTGACCTGAGATTTACAGCCCGCGTTGATTATTGCCTGTACGGTGTTCTTCATAGAATCCATTGCGGTCGTCAACAGAGCGGATGCGCCGACGACTTTGCAGTCTGGGTTGGCTTTGATGGCTTCGACAAATTTCTCGGACGGAACATCGACGCCGAGATCGATGACCTCGAAACCGGTGCTCTCGATCATCAAAGCGATAAGGTTCTTACCGATGTCATGCAAATCACCCGCCACCGTGCCGATGATGTATTTACCGTGCTTTCCTATGCTGCCGCCTACTAGATATGGCCTGAGCACCTCAACGCCTTTTTTCATTGTCTTAGCAGCGACGAGCATTTCAGGAACAAAGATTTCACCTGCCTGGAATTTAGCGCCTATAACGCCCATCGCGCTAATCAAGCCGTCATTTAGGATAATGCTGGCTTCAATGCCTTCCTCAATCGCTTCCTTTACGAGTCCCTCAATGAGTTTTGAGCTTCCGTTTTCCACAGTTGCAGCAATTTCATGAAGTTTGGACACAGAAAGTCCCCCCCTTTTTATAAATACTCAACCACAATTAAACATATCTGCAGACAATACAATACCTGATGTAATAGTACGCTCCTTTCCTCCTCATCCCATAAGTCTATGCCAATTCTGCTTAGCTCCAGCTGAGCCGGAGGCTTTGACTTCCTGATCAGCAGCGAATCTATGTAACGTTTATTCCGCAGCGACCGCAGATTCTTTCTGCTCATGGGCGCCAAGCTTAGGTAGAAACAGAGCCAATACGAAGGTAACGGCCATAACAATGCCTGCAAGAAGAAATAGGAGATGCATATTCGAGCCGGCTATGACAGCTAAAACATAGGTGGGGATCACAACTGCGCCGAACATCTGAAGTGTTCCCAATACCCCCCCGGCGGTGCCAGCATAAGTAGGGCCTATTTCCTTGAGCTGAATCGGAATGGACATTAGAACCGGTATGGAGCCGCCATATGTAATGCCTACAATGATCATGACGATGGCAAGCAGAACGCCCTGAGGTGCAAGCCAGCCGAATGCGATCCCGATCGCCGCAACAAGGGCGCAGAGAAATAGGACAACCTTATGGCCCATTTTAGAAACCAGAATCGGGGAGAGAATGCAGCCGATAATACTGCCAAGCATAATGAAGGAAGTATATCCTCCGGCAGCCGCCGCATTAATCCCACGGCCGATGAGCGCCGTCGGCAATAAAGCGCTCAGCGTAATTGCGCCTCCAAAAATGCACATCAGGCACAGCGCACAAAGCCACACGCCCGGGCTTTTTACAGAATGTTTCAGGCTCTCCCCCATTGGAACCGATGAAACTTCCGCACTTTCGCTGTTTTTCTCAGGATTTTTCATAAGCAGGAACCATAGAACCAGCACGATCACGATTAATATCGTGCCAAAGTTAAAAGCGCTGTTTACCGAAGGAAACAGCGCAGTCGTGGCCAAACCAGCACCCATCAGTACAGAAGATCCGGCTACGACTATTCCAACCATGGCGCCAAGCTGTTGGGGA
Organism: Peptococcaceae bacterium; assembly: GCA_023249405.1. Classification (GTDB taxonomy): domain Bacteria; phylum Bacillota; class DSM-12270; order Thermacetogeniales; family Thermacetogeniaceae; genus Palsa-1188. Next base: position 32,926 of record JAHFCR010000030.1, read on the forward strand.
GGGAACCATGCCCTCACGATTTTGGGTGCGCTGGCGTTGGCAAAAGCCGCGCCAAATCCGGCAAGGAATGTATATAAAAGCATGGTACCGTAAACTCCGGCTGTCGGCCGCAGGGCTGTGCCAATCGTGGATATAACGAGGCCGACGCCAATCACTATTTTCACGCCGTATTTATCGACAAGCATGCCGGCCACGATGCTGAAAAAGATCGCGGAAATCAAAGGCGCTGTAAAGATACTGGAGAACTGGCTGGTTGATAAATGCAGCATAGCCGTCAGTTTCGGCGCAAGCGGGGCAACCTGATATTCGATGTAATATGGCATACCGCAGGCTAAAAACGTCAAAACAAGGATCAGCCATCTTTTGGAACTGTATGTTTTTTCACCCATTTTCAAATCCCCCTTTTCGTAATAAATTTGGCGCAGATTTTCTATGAATGTCCCCCAATATTTTTTCTGTTCACAGAACCTAGCGCTGTCCTGGTTTAGGCAAAAAATCAAGCCTAGGGACGCATAGACCGGCCGTCCCCATATTTACGCTCATAAAGAACAAATAAAAGGGCAAAATTGCAGGGCCGCTATTACTTCTCGTAGTACTCCCTGCTGTAGCAGTACAGTTCTTCCATGCCGTCCCACAGGATCTTCTCGTCACCGCCAAAGACCGTGGAGAACATGCCGCCGTCCTTGCCAAGGTCCTCCACTCCCTGGTCTAGATACTTGATGATCTCTTCACTGCTCATGCCGACCATGATCAGATCGAAACCCAGTCTGTCACCGTACTGCTCCTTGTACGCCTTCAAGTCGTTGGCGCGCGCCTGGAGCTGCACAAAATCGGCGCCCAGGGAGATCATGTGCGGGATGAACCTCTTGACGCAGCCACAGGTATGGAACAGCATGACGATGCCCTTCTCCTTGACGTGCTTGAAGATGATCTCGGAGGGCCCGTAGACGATCTCATCCATCATCTTCTCGCCGAAGAAGGTATCGCGCTCGGTTCCCCAATCGTCGTGATACATGATCATATCGGTGGGGTAGTACTTGGAAATCTTGTCCAGCATCTCGCAGTGGAAGCGGGACAACGCGCACATAAACTCGCGGCAGGCGTCCGGTTCCTCGGCAAGGGCCAGCATGGCCTCCGTGTAACCGCCCAGAACGGCGACAAGGCGCTCGGTGCAGCCCTGGCCGAAGTCGTAATAGTTCATCTTCTCGGGATGGTAGTATGGCTTGCTCATGTACTCTGTGCAACAGGCCTTGATCCGCTCCTCGCTCAGGTCCGGCCAGACGATCTTCTTCTCCCACTCGGTGATGTCGTTCAGTATGGGGGGATGGTTTGGCTTCAGCATGGAACCGCCAGCGGAGGGGATCCACTCCCACACGCAGCCGAACAGGTCGGTCCAGTCGCAGCGCTCGGTGAAATTGAAGCGTAGGTCGGACAGGCCGGTCAGCTCACCGCCCATGGTGTGATTGAAATCATTGACAGAGGTGGGAACCCACAGCGGATGGTCATCCCTGAGAACACGCTGGAAGTTCTCCCGCGGGGAGATGGGGTAGTCGAACACGGGGACATTAATGGGCTGTATTGTGGTTCCGACGTATTCATATTTGGCTCCCGATGCTAAATAAGGTATCCTCTCATATTTCATGAAGTACCCCTTTCTGCCATATTTTTTGGCGTAAATTTTGATATACAACGATACGGCGCATAGACAACAGTTGCTTCTGATCTACATAGGACATAATCTCTTATAGAAACATGATGCTCCTCTCTGCTTTTTATTGAGTTCCAATGTAATTTTTTCACTTTCAATTTACTGCGCGTTTAAGCTCATGTACACTGCGTGTTTAGTATCGACTCATGCGCATTCATTTGTCATAGTCACGGTCAAGTTTAGGCAAAATACGCAGTTCAGGAGATCAGAATTGCGTTGGCATGCCAGATATGCTATTGTTTAATCGATGAGTAATATGGAGTGAAAAAACGTGAATTCTTCTCAGATAAACTGTTTTTTGGAAGCGGCAGAGTGCCTCAACTTTACAAAAGCTGCCGAGCGCCTTTACTTATCACAGCCGGGGCTTAGCAGACAGATCGCTACCATGGAACGTGAAATAGGGATCAATCTTTTTGAACGCGGAAGAAATTCCATCAAGTTGACGGCAGCCGGGGCAATCTGCGTTGACTATCTCAGCAAGATAAGATCCGAATACAAAAAAATGCTTGATCAAGCCGCCATGGCCCAGCGCATTAAACAGGACTCGCTCATTATAGGCTGCCTCGAGGGGCAGCTTATCGGTAAATGCTACGAAAATGCGTTGACCTATTTCTGGAGCACATATCCGAATATAAGAATTAAGTTGTGTTATTTTTCGGTTTCCGATCTGTGCAATGCCCTGGTCGAGGGCGAGGTGGATATCGCCATCATGCCTGAGGATGATGCTGCGCGCCTGCCGGGAATACTTTTTCAACGAAGCCACGTGGAAAAGTGCTGTCTGGTAGTTCCACGCAACCATCCTAAAGCCGATGCTGAAAATCCGACCCTTCAGGATTTTCAGGATGAGACCTTTCTTGTATTGGCGGACAGCGAGTCTGATGCGATTGCCAGGCAGCACCGGAGGATCTGCCAAGCCGCTGGATTTACGCCGAAGCAGCGCATTGTTCCTACCTTTGGAACTCTCGCCATGCTTTTAGAGATGGGAGTTGGTATTTCGGTGCTCAATGTCTGGCATTCATTGCACAATGTGCCTCATCTAAAGTTCCTAAACGTGCCGGAAATCGATTATCAAATAGAGGCCGTCGCCTGGCACAAAGACAATAAACATCCCAATATTCCGATATTTATAAGCAAAATTGAGCTTAATACCGATCTGCCTCAAGAAGGTTGATATGCAATAAAGGTAGCTTTTTGACATTACAATATTGCATTGATCCGATGTTAAAACGGATTTAGCTAAAGATATGAATGGGCAGAGGCGGAAGAGTGTGTGATATTTATGCCAGGCGAAGGAAAGAAAACAAGCTTGCCAGCCGCGGTCTCCGCCATCCTGATCAAAATCCGGATCAACAGCCAGCAAAATTACCTTCGATTGAAATAAAAAAGCGTCGTAGCATCGAACTGGGCAAATCTCGACTTAACTAATAATTAAAGCCCCCCAAACCTCAGCCTGGAGGACTTAAACTGGGTATATCCGTGCGCTTGCAATCTAATTAGTTTTTCTAAATCAATCTGTCAATTATATTAAAACAAAAGGGAATCAGGGCAACACAGGTACTCCTTTTTATCGGGCTCTTCAACACGGGCTTCATCCTCTTACACCAATTCAGCAAGCCACTGATTGGCTGAAGGTAACGTCAGGTTTTACTCGTCGACGGCTTCGAGTTTTAAGATGTTTTCAATACGGTGATCTTACATTTTTT
>JAHFCR010000152.1 GCA_023249405.1 Peptococcaceae bacterium
TAAAGCACCCCCTAAATAGTATGAAAAATTTGATCTTTACTTAATAAAATTACCAGTTCGGTGTTAAGATAGTATTATGCCAATGTTAAGCTTATGTTAAGCCCCTGGTAATATCGACCACCTCTGAATTAGCCATGAATTTCCCGGGCGCCTATCCGATGGCAACAAATAAGCGCCCTGCAAAATACCGGGTGCTGTCGCTTGATACATTCTTGATATAGTACCGTAGGCCATCTAAACCTGGAAGTCTGCCCCTCCCCCGGTTTGTAGGACACATGGTTAAGACCGTATAATTAGATCCAGGAAGGAGCCGTGTCCAACAATCATGGGAGAGCAGAGACGTCAGTATGATGAAGAGTTCAAGCGTAACGCCGTTGAGCTATGCCGCACCAGCGGCAAGTCGGTGAGTCAGGTAGCCAATGACTTGGGGATCAACAGGAGCATCCTCAGGCGGTGGCTAAGGGAAGGCACAAGCTTCGGAGATCGGGCATTTCCTGGGACGGGAAAGCTGATGCGGGGCGCCGATCTGGAAGAGGAGAACCGCCGCCTGAAAAAGGAACTGGCTATTGCCCAGGAGGAACGCGACATTCTAAAAAAAGCCATGGCCATCTTCTCAAAAACGCAGAAATGATCTACGCGTTCATCCGGGGGCACATGGGTGAATTCCATGTCGAGACGATGTGCCGGGTCCTCAAGGTGTCCCGGACAGCATACTACCGCTGGCTGATCAGGCCCGTGAGCCAGCACAGGGCGCAGGATGAGATTATCAAGGAGCAGATCATGAAGATCTATCAGCAAAGCCGCAAGACCTATGGTAGCCCCCGCATTCACAGGAAGCTGGACAAACAGGGCATTCACTGCGGTAGAAAGAGAGTTGAGCGACTGATGCGGGAAGCCGGCATCCAGGCTATCCAGAAACGTAAATTCAGGGTGACCACCGACTCCAATCACAACCTGCCGGTGGCCGAGAACATCCTGAACCGGAACTTCGACGCCGGCGCCCCGAACATGCTCTGGGCGACAGATATAACCTACGTCAATACCGATGAAGGATGGCTGTATCTGGCTACAGTCATGGACCTCTACTCCAGAAAGATTGTGGGTTATTCACTGCAGCCGTACATCACCCGGGAACTGGTCATTGAGGCCATGAAGATGGCCATCAATAATCGTCATCCTGGCCGGGGGCTGATCGCTCACTCTGACCGCGGCAGCCAGTATGCCAGCTACGATTATCAGCGGCTATTGTGGCAGAACGGCATCATCTGCTCAATGAGCCGCAAGGGGAACTGTTGGGACAACTCTCCCGCGGAGAGCTTTTTCAAGACTTTGAAAACGGAACTGGTGTACCATCGCCGCTATAAAATGAGGGCGGAAGCAAAGCTGGAAATCTTCGAGTACATCGAGGTTTTTTACAACCGGTTCAGGCTGCATTCAGCCATCGGGTATGAGACCCCGGAAGAATTCGAGAAAAGCTACGAGAAACAGAGGAAAAGTGCTTAAGTTGGTGTTCAGCTAACCGGGGGAAGTCCAATTCTGCAAAGTTCCGGGTGGAATCGTTTCTCCTTTATGAACCGCCACCAGAGCGAATCTGCTGGGATCTTCACTATGGCACAGGCAGCGGTGAGATCCTTTTTTCCTTTTGACATAGAACCCCATGCGCTCAAGGAAGCGGATCATTTCTTCGCCGGTAATCTGAGGTATTTTGCTCAAAGCGCAACATCCACTCTGGCATAGTCCTCGCGATCATCATCCGGCACTTGCTTGCCCTCTTGAATCAGGACTTCGAGATACAATTCTATGGCCTCTTTAATCCTTTCGATGGCCTGCTCTCTGGTATCACCCCATGTTGCACACCCTGGAAGGGCAGGAACCTCGGCCGTCCAACGTCCGTCATCCTCCGGTATCAGGCGGATATTAAACCTCTTATGCATAGGGCACCCCCCTTCAAGTTCTTGTTCGCAGTTTTTATTTTACCACATTTCGAAAATGAACTCTCAGGAGTTCGAAACAGAATCACGCCTCCTAGAAAGTAAGACTCACGAAGTTGAGATCCATCGAGTCCAGCGAGACTTGTACGCCATTGATATGAAAGGCTGCGGCATCCGCCCGCTGGAACCCGTTGCTCTTCTTGGTCGCCTCGGCGATCTCCTTGGCCTTGGCCATAATCGCCGGGAACTGCGCCTCCTGGCCGGGGAAGAACACCTCCAAGGTCTTCTCGATCGGGGTCAGGTCGTAGGTCACATCATAAGTATTGTAGATCCAGCGGATGTTGACCCTGATGGTGCCGTCCTTGTCATAGTCGGCGTTGACGTAGCTCTTGTCCTTATTGGCAATGATCTCGCTCCTGGCCGGTTCTTTAGGAATGGCCGGATCCGGTTCGTTGTAGTGCCAGGAACCAGCATAGACAGTTGATTCCGCTGCTGTCATCGTAATCCCCAGGGCGCTCTCCAGCTTTTTCACCGCATCCGGCTTGCCATTGACCTGCGCCGCCTGGCCGATCACGTTGCTGATGTCAGGCTTGGCCGTATTATCCGGATAGCAGACGACAACCTTGTTTGCATCGTCCCAGTCCACGGTGAAACCCAGGGCCTCGGCCACGTAGCGGGCCGGCAGGAAGGTCCTGTCGCTGGAGATAAGCGGCGCCACGTCGATGGCCTTCGTCTGGCCGTTGGTAGTGATGCTGGCCTGGCCGATCACCAGAGTAACAGTGGTGGTGCCCAGCTTCAGGTAGACCTGCCTGGCCACGGAATCCCACTTGATGTTGTCGTCGGTCACGCCCAGGGCGTTGGCCAGG
>JAHFCR010000153.1 GCA_023249405.1 Peptococcaceae bacterium
GTCATCCATTGTTTACGCTCCTGGCGCACCGCATCCGGGTAGTGCTCCAGCAGTTGGCGGGGGCTCCAGGTCCGCCAGATTACCAGCGGATCCTGGTGGTAGGTCCGAGCGATTTGCCTGGCTATCCCAGGCCAATGCATATTTTCGCCACCACCAGAATCACTGGAGGAGCCTACTCGTTTCCCAGCACGTCCTCATGGTTATTCAGTTTTTGTTGGGCCGGCATGATCACTTTGTCGAGCAATCCCGCCCCAATATTTTCGCGTAGCCACTGGTCCGATGGAGGTTCGGTCGGCGCCACCGGGATCAATAAAATCCTATACATCTGCAAATCGATGTCGCGAATGCTGGTTCTGATCGACTTTCGTTCTTTGGTTTTCTCCGGCGCCAGCGCCGCCAGGTTGGCGCCAAGTTCTGTCGACAACTCGCCCAGCTCCTCGAGCTTGTAGGTCCTTGACATGGTCATTTCTCGCAAAACGAATTCACGCCCAGAAATGGAGAGCGGGACTTCCTTCAGATCGCCAGTGTTGAGTGTTCTCATGATGTCACCTTTCGTCACCGTATTGGGTTGTTGTAGGCCGGTAGGAGTCCCGTCGCCAGGGCCCCTACCGACCAGAGTAGTCGTTAGACGGCCACCGTTACCGTGGCCAGATATGCGCTCACCAGCGCCGCCGGAACCAGTCGGATAAACCCGGTCGGCCCGACAGTGGAGCTGGATGGATGGTGCGCCTGATCGTTGAGCGCGACCATTTTGGCCAGGGCCACCATGACGTCAGATCCTTCCGTGTCGAGGGACAGATCAACCGACCCGTCGCCCTGACATTTCCAGAATTTATAGTGCAGTAGCCAGCTCCCGGCCGGGCTGATGTGCAGATACTCGATCTGATAAAATTTGAGTGGAGATACCTTGCCGAGCAGCAACTCCTCGTAGGCCACGGGGGTGATCTGGTAGGAGCAATGGACGATCTCGCCGCCTCCATCCAGTGCTCCGCCCGGCGTAGCCATGACAAGTCCTGTCGCAGCATTGACAATGATGTAGTCATCGTTAAGGACAAAAGTGGCATCCTCGGCCACGTTTTTTACCACCAGGTCGTCAAGGTTCGGGCCGAATTGGATATACTCCACGTCGCTCCCGTTGGCCGGCGCGAACGTGAATACCCCAACGCTTACGCCAGGAGTGAGCCCAAAGGCCACCACTACAGGGGTGCCCGCCTCAGAGTTGGGCTCAATCCCCATGGCCACTCCGAGGTTGTTAATATTGCCCACCTGGATCTGTGGCAAATCCAGTTTATAATCCTCGCCCAGCAGCAACTGCAGGATGATCGACTTGGGGATCCCCGATTTTACCACCAGGTTTTCAACCTCTCGGGCCATCCCGATCTTGCCCTTGGCGTAGCCCACATCGTAGCCACCCCCGACAGGTGGTGTCGTCCCCGTCCAGGGTGCAATCAAGATTTGGCCACCCCCGGCGGTCATTTGCGTATTGTCGCCGATTACGTATCCAGCTCCCATGATTTATCCTTTCCCAGCCGTGTGGCTAACCTATTTGTTTGCAAATTACCCGCAACTCTAGACCGCCGGAGATCCGGAATTCCGGACGCTCCAACGGTGACAGATACCGGGCCCCGGTTACTGCTGTCATATACCCCAGGCCGCTAAACCGCCTCATGGCAGGCAATAAGCCCTTGGTCTTGTTGTCCGACTCATACAGTCGCCTTGCGGCCTCGTTGACTTTGTCGTCCTCCAAAATCTCGCTCAGGTAGGCCCTGATCGTGATCTCGGTTTGGATTTGTAGTGCTCCAGGCCCAAACGTTGCCGGCATAATATCGCCGCCCCAGTCAACCATGACGCAAGTCTTTGCGGCATTAGGTGTCGGGTAGTCGCCTTTTTTAACCTGGCCAACATTGGGCAGTAGGCCGGCTAATGGTCCCGTGGCGGTGTCCAGGCATGCCGCCAGGTGGCTCACAATAGCCTCCAGGATAGTGTCTAAATCTGTCGCTGCCATCAGGCTAAATCCCGCTTCAAGGTCTTGGTAAAATGGTCATAACTGATCCGGCCAATGGCGATCTGAAAGTTGCTATCCGGTGGCACCACTATAGGGCGAGGCGGGACAACGAAGCTCGTTCTTTTCTGCTTTTTAAGGCCGGCCAGCTTTTCGAATGCTCCAAGTTTTGGCGCCTTGTAGCGAATAATTCCACCGGTCTGAATGATCTTGGCATAGGGGAGACGACTCCCGAATGTGCCCTCGGTGCACCCGGCACGGAACAGATTCTCCGGGTTACCCTGTTGCGAAAAACTCCGCATCAGACGACCGGTTTTGACCAGGATCCGGGTCCCCTTTTTGTTGGGCGCCCAACCCGGGCCGCCGACCTCGAAGCGGTGCAAAAAAACCTTCAGAGCCAGCAGGCCGATGTCACGGAATGGGATCCGCCAGTCCTTGGACTGGACATCGATGAGTCTCAGGCCCTTGAATAGTTTGCTCGTGTCCAGGTTGGCTCCAATCATATGGATGCCCCAAAAAGGGCCGCCCGGCCCCCCCTTGCAGGTGACGAAACCAGGGGGAGCCATAGGCCCAAACTCTCTAGTGTGCGGGTCATCTCGATAGCCCTCTCGGTCTGTGGATGCCGTCAAAGTGCGACAAGATCGATCGCCTTCGTCCCGACACGTAGACGGAGGAGGGCAGTGTTGGGGTGGAGTTGTCCGCAGCCTGCTCATCTGGCAGGGTGGCGCCACCGGCCTCGGCCAGTAGTTTGAGTGAGTCCTGCGCCCTGCGGTATAGCTCAGAGGC
>JAHFCR010000031.1 GCA_023249405.1 Peptococcaceae bacterium
GACGGTTGAAACCCAACATCTTGAGATACGGGTTGGCATTCAGATCCTATTAATGAGGTATTGTTGAAAGAATTATAAGTTATAATGCACCGGTCAGCGCCATCACTGCACACCCTGTTTATTGGTGTCGCATGCAAACTCAGCTTTTTGACGTTGGCCTGCTGGTGACTGCTATTTCCAGCGGTATCTCATCATCGATCTGGCCGGGATCCGGATCAAGATAAGTCACTTTTATGCTGTCACCCGCCTGCACGCCTCCAAGGGAATCTCCGTTGCTGTCTACCACCCGGGCGCGATCCCAATAATTGAACCAGCCTGGCTGGTTTTTGGATACTTTTGTGCTGAGCAGGAGGCGGCCCCCGGTAAAACTCTGCACCTTGGCCGATACTTGTTTTGTAGCCAGGGGGACAACCTTGATCACCTTTCCGTCCGCCAAAGAGACATCGACGTAGGCTCCTGCCTGCAAGCTCTGAAATCCGGCAGCCTGACTCTTGTTTTTGCTTTCAATCACAGCATTCCAGGCAATCGGGAAGTTCTTTTCCTGGCATTGGAGATCGCTGATCGCGAGATAGCCCTCCACTCCCAGCGCAACGGTCTTGATCGTACCCCTGACCGTTTCGTTCGTGGATGTTTTCGGGTGTTGTTCCAGCATCGATATGCACGCCGCCTGGTTGGCGCTGTCCAAGAGAAGTTCTACCCTGTCGCCCATAATATCCTGAAGTGAGCTTTCCTTGCCCCCGGCAAAGCAGGTTACAGATGGAGACAGGTTGATGGCCTTGGCCCCTTGCAGCGAAACCAGCTCGAGGGCCTGAGCCTTTTTCCCGGAAGAGGAACTCCTGATCCATCCCTCAGCCCTTCTGTTGGCGGGCAACTGAGCCCAGCCCAAGTCGATCAGTCGAGCGATGATGGCGGCCACCTCTCCCCGGGTAATGCTTTTTTGGGGAGCAAAACTGCCGTCGCTGTATCCCTCGATCAGTCCTGCCTTGGAAATCGCTGCAATGTAAGGAATGTAGTCAGGTGGGGCTGCGCTCAGGTCGGTAAGAGCGCTGTTCGCTGCCGATGGCCCGGAGACCGGAAGCTGGAGCAGGCGGCAGAGCATGACTGCGACCTGGCCCCTGGTCGCTGGCGCATCCGGATCGAATGCGCTTAAGAGGTCTTGCGGAATGATGGCGTTAGCGACAGCGGAGTCGATGTACGACTGGCCCCAGGGTACTTGCAGTGCGCTGTGCGCAGGGCTTGTCGCCGTACTGGTCTTCTGCCGGGAATCTTGGACTGGGCCGCAGGCCTTGGACAGCAGCACAACTGATTCCAGCAGCGATACTGGCCGATCCGGCATGAATTGACCGGAAGGATAGCCTGTGATCAGATCCAGGGTGGCATCCCGGACAACTGCCTGGCATGACCAGTGGCCCTGCAGATCGGTAAATGCAGCTGCTGATGCTGGTGCTGGTGCGCTGAACATCAGGACCGATAAGGCTGTCAGCATGATGATCAGTTCCAGCTTTAATTCTTGTTTCCATACCTGTTTGTAGCCAAGCATGACGACCTCATTATGCCGGTGTTTTAATCTTGTAAAGATTCCCATTGTCTGTGACTACGTACAAAAAACCTTCAGCGTCAATCAGCGGCGTCCGGCTAATCGCCCCATCAAGGCCCAAATCCCAATCCATCCGCCCTGTGGAACCCACTGCTATCAGCCGTCCATCGCTGCAGCCTGCGTAGATGCAGCCGGTCTTATTATCCGTTGCGGGAGGTGACGCTAGTTTGCCATAGGGTGATTTCCATAGGATGGCACCTGTTTTAGCGTCTAAAGCGTACATTTCCCCTTTCATCGTCAGATACAGAGATCCTGCAGCCGATCTGGTCAGGCCCAGGAAGTTATTGTCGGAAATTATAGTTTGCCACTGTGGCTGGGTGTTGTTGGGGGCAAAAGAGCATACCCGGCCCTTATTGGACTGCTCTGCTTTTTTATTTTCAGCGGCGACAAAAACAGTTCCATCAGCGCCGGTCAGCAAGTAGGCCTGTTTCAAGGCGCCCAGCCAGTAGCTCCACAGGCTCGCGCCCTGCATGTCGAAAACCGACATTTGGAACCGATCGGCGCCTGTGCTCTCGATGGCGTAGCAGTCAGATCCGGCTGCCAGGCAAGCCATGCTAGCGAATGGGGATGGCTGCTTTGTCGACCGCAATTCACTGGGGTTCCAGTGGGCGAGCGAAACCAGGCGACCGGTGGAGTCGAGGGTGTATAACCCGGAAGCCTGAGGGAAATACAATTTGTTTTGGCCATAGGCCAGGTATGAATTCTTAGAACCGTTCGCGGTTGGGTAGACCGAGAAAGCCCACCCGGCAACCCCGTTAGGGTTGATCTCCTGGACGGATGATGGGCCCGAAACGAAAATTGACCCATTTTCAGAAACAACAGGGTATCCGTTACTACCCACTATCTTGATGCCCCACTTTATTGCGCCCTGCGTGTCGATTGCTGTCAGTTGGCCAGCTTGCGGCAGCAGGATGTTTCCATTGGGGATGAATTGCAGATCGGCGGACGGTTTTCCCGCACCTTTCAACTCCCAGAGCACCTGGGCCTGGTTATCGGCGCCGGTCTTTGCGCTATATTTTTCTAGAGAGGGGGCAGCCTCTGCTATTGGAAGCTGAATTATAAACAGGATTATTATCAAAGCGGCTAACAAGCGTTTCACGTAATCATGCCTCCGCATCCACCGCATTCCTTTTCTTATTCGTCAACCGATACCAAAATCCTATTGCTCGATGGAAAAACCGCCACTTTTTGGCGTTACTCAAAATCAGGGCGCCAACAGCCAGTTAAAAAAACTCTCTCCAAATTTAGGTTGGAGAGAGTTTATCCGGTTAAACCTTTTAACCTTACAGCCGTTCGACGTTGGCTGCCTGGGGTCCGCGATTGCCCTGGACGACGTCGAATCTTACTCTTTCGTTCTCATCGAGGGATTTATAGCCTTCACCCTGAATTGCGGAGAAGTGTACAAAAACATCGCCGCCGTCTTCTTTCTCGATGAAGCCAAACCCCTTTTCGGCGTTGAACCACTTTACCTTGCCTTCCATTACGAATACGCCTCCTTCCGTACCAGTTCATGCAAAAGCGGAAAACCTTCGAGCGTCTTTTTGTCCTGCTGTATAACAGGAGGCTGCAAGACTTTCAGTTCTTCCAGGCTCTTTGACATGACGAGACGAGCATAGCATATTAAAATGATAATAGCAAATATAAATGACATTTTATAGGACGGCAGGGCATTTGCGCAAAAGCGGTTAGCCTTGAGTTAGACAACTGGTTGGTCTATCATAATGCTGAGCACGGCAATGAGTGAGGCTGACGGGAGTTTGTGGCATGGCCGTTATAGCCGCTATTCTAAAATAAGACCGGGATTGAGGTGGATCAGATGAATGATCTTGCCGGAAAAGGCTGTGAGATCCTGGTCCCTGCGAGTGAGCGGGATTCTCTCGAGGAGATCGAGCGCAGCATCATTACCAGGTATAGAAAACATACCTGGACGAAGTTCGTCAAGGCGATCAAGGATTATCAGTTGATCGCCGACGGGGATCGGATTGCCGTTGCCGTCTCAGGGGGCAAGGACAGCCTGCTGATGGCCAAACTGTTCCAGGAGATGCTGCGTCACGGGAAGGCCAACTTCACGGCTGAGTTCATCTCTATGGACCCCGGTTACCATCAGGACATCAGGGCGCTATTGGAGGAAAACTGCAGCTTTTTAAAGATTCCCATCCAGATCTTCGAGACCAAGATTTTTGAGATCGCCGGTAAAATTGCTCAGGATTATCCCTGCTACATGTGCGCCAAGATGCGCCGCGGGGCCTTATACGCCAGGGCCAGGGAACTGGGGTGCAATAAGCTGGCCCTGGCCCATCACTTCAACGATGTGATCGAGACGACACTGTTGAACCTGCTCTACGCAGGCAGCTTCAAGACCATGCTGCCGAAGCTGAAGTCTGCGCACTTCGAGGGGCTGGAACTGATCCGGCCGCTCTATTATGTTGAAGAGCGGCACATTGAGGAGTACACCAGGGAGAGTGGCATCTGGCCGCTGAACTGCGCCTGCATGATAGCGGCAGGCAAGACGGGGAATAAGCGCTACGAGATCAAAGCGCTGATCGCCGATCTGGGCAAGCGGTTCAAAGATGTGGACCGGTTTATCTTCAAGGCCGCCCAGAACGTCAATATGGACTGCATCCTGGGTTGGCAGAAAGGTGGCCAGCATCACTCCTACCTGGATTTTTACGACGAGTAGACTGTGCAGAGACATTGAGATTACCTGCCGGTTGGAATATCATTAACGGCGAGTATTAAAAAATTGGCTGCACTTGGCAACGGAATGGACGGTTGTAGAGAGAGGGGAAGAATGAGCATGAGGGTGCTGGTAGTGGGGCTGGGCGCCCTGGGCACGGTATTTTCCTGCCTGCTCAAGGAGCGGGGGCACTTCGTGGCCGGGCTTGACCGGGAGCCTGTGATTGCAGTTGTCAGGCAGCAGGGCCTTCAGGTTGCGGGAATCTGGGGGGAGCATGCCGCCAAACTGGATGAACTGGCAACGGACTCCGGGCAGTTCAATGGCCGCAAGTTTGATCTGATAGTCCTGACGGTGAAGTCTTACGATACAGACCGGGCGGCATCCGGGATCGCCGGGATCGTGGAACCTGATACCTATATCATGTTAGCCCAGAATGGCTATGGCAATTATGAGGCTGCGGCCAAACGCATCCCCGAACGGCAGATCATGCTCGGACGGGTGATCTTCGGAGCGGAGACAGTGGCGCCGGGAGTTTCCAAGGTGACTGTGATCGCCGATGATGTGGTGCTGGGTTCACCCGGAAAACTTATTGAGAGCCGGGCTTTAGAGCAGTTTGCCCGGATCTTCAACGATGCCGGAATTCCCACCCGGGTATCCGACCGCGTGCTGGAGTACGTGTGGGGCAAGATTACCTATAATTCAGCCCTGAACACCCTGGGGGCGATCCTGGAGGTGAACTACGGGAAACTGGCCGAGAGCGAGCACTCCCGGCTGCTGATGGACGGCATCATCCGGGAGATCTTTGCCGTGCTGAAGGAGATGGGGCAGGCAACCCTGTGGCCCGATGCCGATACCTACCTGCAGGAGTTTTACGGGAAGCTGGTGCCTGTCACCGCTGCCCACCACGCCTCCATGCTGCAGGATATCCAGCATGGCCGGAAGACAGAGATCGATGCTCTGAACGGGGCGGTCATCGCTTTAGGAAAGCAGTTTGGAGTGAGCACGCCGGTCAACGAGGTGATCGCCGCGCTGGTTAAGGCCAAGGAGAGCCTGATGCTACAATCTCAATAAGTGAAGGGAATGGCGTTCAATCAGGGAAGTCGGCTACGGTTGCCCAGCCCTGCTCGACCGCCTTCTGCATCCCAATCTGTTCTGCCTCGGTGTCGGACTTGGCGGAAAAGTACTCCGGGGCCTGGAGATCCAGGTCGGCTTTATCTGGGGCATACGCCACCGCATATTCATTGGCATCGGACAGGATGCTCTTCCACAGCTGGATATCCCGGCTGAGAGCCTTGATAAATATGAAAGTGTTCATCTCGAATCGCCTCCAGGTTTCAGTTAAACTTCCACTGCCCAAAAGTAATTGGCCTGATTCTACTATACCGGAGGAGAACGGCCATTATTCTTTCAAAGGATCATAGTCTGATTGTCTGCCCGATAGACGAGTTCGGCTTTCACCGACGGCTGTTTTTTTATTTCAGCTAGAGGGATACTATAAAGCTAGTCTGATGCGATCAATTATGGTATTGACGCGCCGTGATCATTTTGCCATATTGAAATTAGTAAAAAAAATGGGCTAGCTAGAAGGATTATATTATTTATTTGCAGAACTAGTCATAACAATTAAATAAAAACCAGTACAGGGAGCTTTTACAAAGCTAATGGGGAAGCCGGTGCAAGTCCGGCGCGGTCCCGCCACTGTAAGGGGGATTGCCTTACAAATGCCACTGGGTCAACCCGGGAAGGCGTAAGGTGGATATGAACCCGAGTCAGGATACCTGCCCTGTATGGCTAATGCGCCTTTACTCTACGCGAGATAGGGGGGTGGCTTTTGTATTGAACCCCGGTCTACGATGGACTGGGATTTTTTGTTTAGCGGCTTCGGTGCAATGCAATGTCTTAAAATCTCTAAACATTTTGGAAAGGAAGGATAACGCCAATGAGGAGAAACAATCCCCTGGTACTATTGCTCGTTGCCTTGACAATCTGCGCCACTCTTACCCTGCAGATAGGCTTGGGGCAAGCGCAGGCGACTGAGGCCAACCTGGCTGACAAAGCCGTCAATTATGTATATAACCAGTACCTGGTCAACGGAGCACAGTTCGATAGTACCGTTAACGGCGCTTACGTTGCCTACATTCTCACTTCTGCAGGAGTGGACGTGAGCGGTTGGGTATATAACGGCAAGAATATGCCAGACGCGGTGGTTGATTTAATAAATCAAGATCTGCAAGGAACTGGCAGTTCGGCGAAACGTCTTGCCGGGGACCTGATCGCCATGCAGGCGCTGGGCAAGGATACTGCTCAACTGCAGTCGCTTTTATTAAGCAGGGAGAGCATTACAGGGCTCGATCAGGGGCTATACAGTATTTACAGTAACGCACCCGCCTACGACCTATTGGGGAGAGCGGGCAAACTTGGTGGCAATAACAGCGTTTTCAATGTCATTTATGCCAGGACTTATATTCTGGGGCAGCAGGGGACTGACGGGTCCTGGGGATACGCTGATTTCCAATCCACGACAGAGGCAATACGGACGCTGGCCTATCTGGATCCTGCTAAAAGTGATTCTACTGTCCAGCAAGCCATTAGCAATGGTTGCAGCTGGCTTCAACAACAGCAGCAATCCGATGGCAGTTTTGCAGTATCATCCTGGGACGATCCTCTAACGGATACAACTGAGGCTATTGCAACACAGACAGTGCTGGGCATCGGTCCTGCATCCTGGAAGAATGCTAGCGGCAAGAGCGCGGTCGACTATTTGAATGATAAAGCCCTGAACTCTGACGGCAGCTTCGGTACCAGCGGAAATGTCATGGATGCCGCCTGGGCTTTAGATGCTCTCCACCAGTTGGGGCAGAATCCGCAGGGCGTATATTTTGTCGTCACCCCTAACAGCAAGACGCTATCGGTGGGAGACACCCTTCAGTTGAACGCATCCCAGTTGAACGCATCTCTCCAGGGGACTGATGTCACGCAGGATACTGACTGGTCTGTCGCAGACAGCAGCATAGCATCAATTAATGATCATGGTCTGGTAACTGCAAATAAGCAGGGCGCAACTGTGGTGACTGCTGTTTATGATGGTTTTAGTGTGCCTGTCTCTTTAACTATTCAATCTAATTCTAGCGGTTCTTCGGGCATCACGGTCTATGTCACTGTAATTGGTGACAATAATCAATATCTTTTCGGACCGGATCAGGCAGTGACGCTATCCTCCAGTAATCCGACAGCCTTAGAAGCGCTTGCTGCTACAGGCTTGTCATATCAAACGTCGACCACCTATTCAGGATTCGTCACTTCAATCAACAACCTTGCCAATGTTGGACAGCAAGGCTGGATGTATTCTGTCAATGGCCAGCAGCCTGGAGGTATCGCCGGCAACGTTTCGGTTCATGATGGCGACAAGGAGCGCTGGTGGTATGGTACGGCCACCGATTTAAGCTCTGGATCAGCAACAACCTCTTCTTCAGGTAGCGCTACTGTCGATCCTGCCACGGGGGGAACTGTCGGGCTGGGGAGCGAGGCCTCGGTCAGCATACCGGCGGGCGCCCTGAACGGGACTACGGCGGTGGATGTTGCTGTCCAGAAGGTGAGCGCACCCCCATCGGCGCCTACGGGCTTTCAGACGCTCGGTTCCGTCTTCGAATTTACCGTGGGCGGCAACTCCGGCTACAAGTTTGCCAAGCCGGTCACCCTGACCTTCAGCTTTGACCCGGCCGCCCTGTCTCCCGGAGAGACACCGGCCGTCTATTACTACGACACGACAGCCTCGCAGTGGGTCGGTCTGGGTGGTACTGTTTCCGGCAGCACCATCACGGTGAACGTTGACCACTTCACCAAGTTCGCGGTGCTGGCTGGAAAGGTGGAGACGCCGGTAGCGCCTGCCGTGGCACTTCCTACAGCGCCTGCATTCTCCGATGTCTCCGTATCCTACTGGGCATATAACGCCATCGGCAGCTTGTGCGGCTTGGGATATGTTGCCGGCTATCCGGACGGTACCTTCAAGCCGGATAACCAGATCACCAGAGCGGAGTTCATTTCCATCCTGAACAAGGTGCTGCAGCCGCCGGCCTACAACCCGGCAACGCCTGACTTCAGCGATGTGGCCCCCGGAGACTGGTGCTACGGATCGGTGGAGAGTGCCGTCTATGCCGGTGTCGTAAAAGGCGACGGCCGTGCCTTCAGCCCGAACGCGCAGATCACCAGGGAGGAGTTGGCGGTCATCCTGGCCAATGCCCTGGGCAAACAGGATGAAGCCAGGCTAAACTCAAATAACATGACAGACTTTACGGATGACACCGGTATCTCATCCTGGGCACGGGGCTGTGTGACGGTAGCAGTCAAGGATGGCCTGATCAAGGGCTATCCGGACGATAACAGCTTCAGACCGCAGAACGGCGCCACCAGGGCTGAAGCCTGCACCGTGATCAACAATTTCTTGAACGTTCACAAGTAGCGCCAGAGGCGCCCGCTCCCGGTCGCGCAAGACAACGGGGGCGGGCGTATTGCTGCGGTCTGATTGGTGCTGGCCGCTGTCACCGTCCCCATAGCGAGGCGAGGGATGGGGAATGGTAATGACATGAAAAGGCGATCCATGTAATATAAGCAAGTGAAGAAGGGTGATACGATGAAGAAACCCTACATGCTGATCCCGTTGGCGGTGTTGCTGCTGCTGGGGCTCCTGATTCCGGTCTTCTATCGTGGCGGCGCCGGGCAGGCGTTGCCACAGCAAGATCGGAAAAATAGTACCGTTAACGAGAACGGGTCGGCCGGAGGCCAAGCGGCCTCTCCCGTACGACAGGAGCAGGCAGGAGCCCCGGCCGGCTCCTCTGTTGGCAGCAGTGTTCCGATCGCATCCAAGGAGACCGAGCGGAACCCTCAGCCAACGAACCGCATCACGTTGGAAGCCGCGGTGGTGGGAAAAGACGGCAAACTGCTGTTCGGGCCTGGCGATGTGAGCATTGCCAGGGATGATTCCCATACCGCCAATGCCCTGGACGCCTTGGGCGCCACCGGCCTGCAGTATGCCATGTCGACGCGTTTTCCGGACCTGGTGTTCTCTGTTTCAGGACAGCATAACGAGGGGCAGTCCGGTTGGATGTACGAGGTTAATGATGGGATTCCCAGCGTGTCCGCCGTCAGCACTCCGGTCAAACAGGGGGATCGCCTTATCTGGTGGTATAGTAAAGGACTTGAAGTGCCGGCGCCCAGGTGGAATGACCTGGGCAAGCAGTGATGGGCTTGATGAGAATTGCAGCTTATTGCCTGAAGGAGGGTTTGTAATGAAGAGACTGCTGACGCTTATTCTGGTGATGGCAATGCTCACAGTGCCCGTTGTGCCCGCTCTCGCTTCGACCGGGGCGCCGCAGGACCTGAAGCCCCGGATGGAGCGGACGGAGAATGCTCTACTGCAACTAGAGAGGCAGAGTAAGACAGGCCTGCTCTCGCCTTGGAGTTATATAGCCCTGTTAGGGGCGGGCAACAGTACGGCAGCTGCCTCGGCACTGCGTGCCTGCGACCTGTTATACAACGACGAGCAGTTGCAGGCGGGGGATACCAACAGCTACGCTCTCCTGATCCTGGCTCTGGTTGCAGCGGGGATAGACCCATCCAGCTTCCATGATCAGAACCTTGTTGCCAGGCTGCAGCAAGCCCAATTGCCTGATGGCAAGTTTGCGGACAACCTGGCCGGTTCCGGGGAGGACATGGAAAATGCCCATATCTGGTCGTCGTTAGCCCTGACCGCTACCGGGACTCAGATACCGGACCGGGAGAAGGCTCTGGCCTGGCTGATCGGGATGCAGCATCAGGACGGCTCTTTTGCCTGGGATGCTGCAGACACGAAAACCTCGGATCCGGATTCCACCGGAATGGCCCTGATGGCCATGGGCGCTCTGGGAGCAACCGGCAGCGACCCCGGCGTGCAGAAGGCGATCGCCTTCTTGCGGCAGGCACAGCTTGAGGATGGCGGTTTCCAGTCCTGGGGGGCAGCCAACTCAGAAAGCTGCAGTGCGGTGATCGAGGGATTGCTGGCGGTGGGGATCGACCCGTTCGGCGATCAGTTCAGCAAGACTCAGGGTAATCCTGTAACGGCACTGTTGGACTTTCAACGGGCCGACGGGTCTTTTGAGCACATCAAGGGCGGAGGAACGAACGAGATGGCCACCAATCAGGCCCTCATGGCTCTCTCGGACCTGACCGCCGGCCGCATTCTGCCCCTCCGCCTGGCAGAAAAAAGCGGTGGCGCCGGGCAGACGCTGATCACATTTACGGTGGGCAGCCAAAATTACTCGGTGGTCAGATCTGGCAAAGAGGAGAGCGCCAAGATGGACCTGGCGCCTTTTGTCGATAACGGGCGCACCTATCTGCCGGTCCGGTTCCTGGCCTCCGCCTTGGGAGTCAGGCAGCAGGATATAGTATGGGACGAGGCCAGGGGAAGCGTGAGCCTGACCATGTCTGGCACCGTTCTCCAACTGACGATCGGGTCACAGGCGCTGCTCGTGAACGGCGCAGCCGGAAAGGCCATGGATGCCTCTCCGGTGATCGTCCAGGGCAGGGTCTGCCTGCCGGCCAGATTTGTGGCTGAAGCATTCGGGTACCGGGTCAACTGGGACCAGCAGCGTCCGAATGATGTCATCATCACCGGATAGAGGCGGAAATCAGATGTTGGAAACGCTGTGCTACGAAGAGAAGGACGCCCTCCTTCAAAACAGCCATCCCGCGGCGGTGATGCTTTTCCTGGCGGTGCTGTTCTTTCAGGCTCTGCTCTTTGCGCATCCCCTGTACCTGATGGGCATTTTTATCATCATCATCCTGGCGGTGGTTGTTTCCGGCGCCTACGAGAAGTGTGAGCCGTACCTGGCCATGAGCCTGTGGGTGGCCGTGCTGCTGGTCATTGTTAATACTCTGTTCGTGCACACCGGCCAGACGGTGATCTGGCGCAGCCCCGTCCTGCCGGTGCTGGGACGGCTGGATATCAGCCTGGAAGCGATCTGCTATGGGGCGGTCATGGGAGTGCGTTTTCTGATCGTGCTGCTGGCATTTGCGCTCTACAATGCGGTAGTGCATCCGGACAAGATCATGAGTGTCTTCTCACGTTTTGCCTTCAAGTCCGCCCTGGTTCTATCGTTGTCGACGAGAATGCTCCCGGCGGTGGCCAGGGATCTGACCAATGTCATGGAAGTGCAACAGATGAGGGGAGTGCAGTTCGGCACGGGCAACCTGAGGGAGCGCCTCCGCAAGTATTCATGGCTGTTGGAAGTGATCCTGATCTCCTCTCTGGAGGGTTCCCTGCAGATCGCTGAAGCTATGCAGGCCAGAGCCTTTGGCTCGGGCCCCCGCTCCCGTTATCAGCGTTTTCCGGTGCGGCCGCGAGACGGTATCATCGGTCTGGCGAGCATCCTGTCTGTCACCCTGGCCGTCTACGCCAAGGCTAGGGGGTTTGCCGATTATGTCTACTATCCGCAGTTGGGGACGCTGGCGGGGAATTTCCCGGCGCTTGTTTGGCCGGGCCTGATCGCACTGGCTCTATTGCCAGTAGTCCTCATGGGTTGGGGGTGGCGCCATTGTCTCTCATGGAGATCCAAAATCTGACCTATTATTATCCGGACAGCCCAAAGCCGGCCATGAAGAATATCGACTTTACCCTGGATGAGGGCGAGTTCATCCTCGTGGCGGGCAGTTCCGGGTCCGGTAAATCCTCGCTGGCCAGGGTTCTGGCCGGGCTGATCCCCGATTTCTATGGAGGCAGGTTGATCGGCAGGGTCTTCTTCAACGGCAGTGAACTGCGCGACGCTGAGCGCCGCTTACTATGCTCCAGCGTCGGTATAGTGTTTCAGGACCCGGAAAAGCAACTGGTGATGACCTCGGTCGAAGCCGAGATCGCTTTCGGCCTGGAAAACCTGGGCCTGCCGCAGGATGAGATGTTCCGGCGCATCTCCGAGGTGATGAGCTTTCTTGGTCTGTCCCCTCTACAACAGGAGTTCACTGCCAATCTCTCCGGCGGCCAGAAGCAGAAAGTGGCGCTGGCGGCAGTGCTGGCCATGCAGCCGCGCCTGTTGATTCTGGACGAGCCCACCTCCCAGCTCGACCCGATGGCGGCGGAGGAGTTCCTGAACCTGGTGGAGCGCTTGAACAAGGAGCTGGGATACACGGTGCTCCTGATCGAGCAGCGTCTGGAGCGCTGTTTTCACTTAGCGGATCGCCTGCTGGTGATGGAACGGGGGGAGATCGTCTGCGATGCGCCTGCAGCCGAGGCCGCCCGCTGGCAGGTGGCCCATGCCCATGGCTTCATCCCTCCGGTGGCCAGGTTGTTTGCCCTGCTCGATTGCGGCGCCATTCCCCTCACGGTCAAGGATGGACGCCGGGAATTGAAAAGAATGCTCCCCGCATCCACATATTCCGCAGCCCAACCGGCTGCAAACAAGATACCGCAACGCCAGGCGCCCAGAGAGAAACTCAGCCAGAACCCGGCCGTGCTGGAGGCCAGAGACCTCTGGTTTACCTATCCCAACGGCAGGGAGGCCCTGAAGGGGATCAACTGCAGCATCGGCAGGGGGGATTTTGCAGTCATTCTGGGGGAGAATGCGGCCGGCAAGACCACCTTCCTGAAGCAGGCGGCGGGGTTATTGAAACCTGGCAGAGGCAGTGTGGCCGTCGTCGGGAAGGACACCAGGGCGGCATCCCTGCCGGACCTGGTGCGGCACATCGGCTACCTGTCCCAGAATCCCAACGACTACCTCTTTCAGGATACCGTGGAGGAGGAATTGCGTTTTACGCTTGATAATTTGGGGATCTATGACCATGGCGTTATTGAAAACGTTTTAACGCAACTCGGACTATCCGCCGTGCGCGGCGTCAACCCGCGCGACCTGAGCGGCGGGGAGCGCCAACGGGTGGCCCTGGCCTCTGTGCTCGTGGCCAATCCGGAACTCCTGCTGCTGGACGAGCCGACCCGCGGGATCGATTATCTTTTGAAGGCCGAACTCGGAGTGCTGCTCCAGCGGTTGAATCGCCAGGGTATGACGATCGTAATGGTGACCCATGACGTGGAATTTGCAGCCGAGTATGCCAGCCGCGTCATCCTGATGTTCGATGGGCGGATTGCCAGTGACGGCACGGCACGCCAGGTGCTGGAGAACTCCCTGTTCTATTCTCCACAGGCGGCCAGGCTGTTCAGGGGTTTTGCGGATGATGTGCTGACTGTGAGGGATGGCATCGAGGTTGTTGGAAAGATAATACGTACGGGTGGTGAACTGGTCAATGCCAGCAAGCCAAAATAACATCCCGGTCAGGTTGCTCCTGTTCCTCTCCCTGGCCATTGCCATGATAGCCCTGCTACTCTGGAAGTACAGGACTCTGTTGATCCAGGACTGGGGTCTGACGGCGACGCTCCTGATCGTGCTGGCTTTGCTGTTTCTGTACCTGGGATTCGAGCGCAGCGCCGTGTCGGTGCGCGAGATCGGGGTGATCGCCGTATTGGCAACGGTAGCTGCAGTTGCCAGGGTGCCCTTCGCGGTGATCCCCGGTGTCCAACCAACCACATTCCTGGTGATCGTGTCTGGTTTTGTTTTCGGGCCGCGGGCTGGCTTCATGGTCGGAGCCACAGCGGCCCTGGTTTCCAACCTGTTCCTGGGGCAGGGTCCCTGGACGCCGTTCCAGATGCTGGTCTGGGGCCTGGTGGGGGTCAGCGCCGGTTTTCTGGGCCTGCTCGCTCCCCGTACCGGCCGCATCGGGATGTCCATCTTCAGTCTGGTCTGGGGCTACCTGTTCGGGTGGTTGATGAATCTCTGGTTCTGGGCCTGCTTCGTTCAGCCCCTGACCTGGCAGACATTCCTGGCGACCTATGCCGCCAGCTTTATCTTCGATACCCTGCATGCCTCGGGCAATATCGCGCTGTATATGATTCTCGGCCCTCAGGTGGTTAAAGTCCTGAAGCGCTTTCAGAGAAAGCTGGTCTTTACTATAACCCCGACAAACCCTTGAGCCCGCAGCTACCTGCTGTTTTACGGGCGCTACGTTTGTTAGCGCCTTATCTGATCAGCATGTTATTTGTCAGCAGTGCTTTCATTTAAAATAGAGAGCGCTTTTTCATCGGCTTGCAGAACTGACGATCATCCCCTTTAATCTGTTCAGTACGTTGAGCTGCAACTCAAAGTCCGCCTGCGCCTCGCTGATCAGATAGATCTCCTGACAAGCAGCGAGCGCCCGGGAGACATTTTCAAAATCGATGCTCCCCTGTCCGGCCACTAGGTGGCTGTCATCGATTCCGTCGTTATCGGTGATATGAAAGTAACGGCCCTTGATTGCGGCAATCCAGGCCTCTGGTTTGATCGCGGATAGACAGTGGCAGTGGCCCACGTCCAGGCAACTGGTAAAATAGGGCGTGTTCAATTCAGATATGAGCCTGGCGAAGGTAGCCGGCCGTTGATCGTGGCAGTTTTCGAACATGATGGCGATTCCACTGCATTGTATTTTTTTCAGAAAGCCGCTCCAGAACTCCAGATTATCTCTTAACCATGCCTCATCGTAGCCTGAATATCCTGACTTCTGATCGTAATAGGAATGAACGACCATCTTGCTGGCGCCGATTTCTCCGGCAATGGCAACGGCTTGAAGGTATCTCAGCTCGGCCACTGCTCTGACTCTATAATCAAGGCTGGTGGGAACCAGGTTTATATATGGCCCGTGCAGGGTAATCTCTCCTGCAAAATCGGCCAGTATACGTTTGTAGTCCTGAATAATAGACGTATTCTCCAGATTGGAAGGCATGACGAAGTCTTGCAGTTCCAGGACATCGAGATGTTTGAGACAAAAATCCAGGTTGTTAAGGAACAGTTCCTTATAAGATCCGATCCCCAGTTTCACAATAGACATTCCTTTCTAGATTGTTGATGCCCACAGTGGCTTTATCCGATAGCTAACCGCCGCGAAGACTCCCGCTTCTTGAAGCGGGAGCGCCGTATCCGGGCTGGCGCCCGGCCTGAAGGCAGCCCGGCCCACCAAAGGTGGGCGCCCCGACTTCGTCTCAGCCTCAAAGGACGGCTGCACGTCAGAAAACGGCACAGGTAAGCGGCGCTAAGCCGGGTACCCTTTGGGTGGGATAACATCTTAGAAGATGTTTATTAAGTATAATTCAGCTGCCCGGGGCGCATTTCCTCTATGGACAATAACGGCGCCAAGCCCAGTTGGCAATCCTGTGCTAAATATGACCATTTTAAACAATTAAAGATATTAGGCTGCCAATCATGCTAATTAGCAGGAGATCATAAAAAAGTTGTAGAAAAGTTTTTTAGTTCTATACTGAGTGATGGGATGAAAAGAAGAAAAGTAAATATATGGATCTATAGTGGGATTAGGCAATAATCAATCATGATGTAAGCTCCGTGATTGCTTTTTAAATAAATTTATAGAAGGAGCAAGGAAGGAAAATGAGCAGAAATAGCATCCTGCTGGTTGAGGATAACCCCAATGATGAAAAGCTAACTGTGCTTGCGCTCAAGGAGAGCAGCGTCGTCAATGAGATCGTGGTAGCCAGAGATGGGGCCGAAGCGCTGGACTATCTGTTCGGCGACGGAAAATACCAAGGCCGCGACACGCGCATTATGCCAGTAATCGTATTGCTGGATTTAAAGCTGCCAAAGGTCGACGGTCTTGATGTTCTGCGAAGAATACGTGCGGACGAACATACAAAATGCTTGCCGGTAGTAGTCCTCACCACATCTACCGAGGATAAGGACATTACCGAGAGTTACAATTTGGGCGCCAACAGCTACGTGTGCAAGCCGGTGGATTTTAATGAGTTTATCACTGCGGCAAGGCAGCTGGGGTTATATTGGATGCTCTTGAATGAGTCTCCTATGGCGAGGAGTTAGGCCTAGATGATAAATAGAGCCTTGAAGGTTCTGATAGTAGAGGATTCAGAATATGATGCCAAACTCCTGCTCTATGAACTGGAGCGGGGATGTTACGATCCCCTTCATGAACGGGTGGAGACCTATGAAGCGATGGCCGGCGCCCTGGAAAGGCAGGAATGGGATCTGATCATCTCCGATTACGTCATGCCGCATTTTAGCGGGTTGGAAGCCCTCGGGCTGGTGAAAGAAAGAGGCCTCGATCTTCCCTTCATCATCGTGTCCGGAAAGATCGGTGAGGACGTGGCGGTGTCAGCCATGAAAGCGGGCGCCCACGACTACCTGCTCAAAGATAACCTGACCAGGCTCAATCTGGCTATCGAGCGGGAACTGCGCGAGGCTGTAGTGCGCCGGGAACACAGGCAGGCGGAGCAGTCCCTGAAAGAGACGCAGCAGCAGCTTTTCCAGGCGCAGAAAATGGAGGCGGAACAACGCTTTTTAAAAGCCTTCAGATCAAGTTCCATCAGTCAAACTATCAGCGCCCTGGGTAGCGGTCAATATATCGATGTAAACGAGCGCTTTGAACAGTTGACCGGATACAAGCGAAAAGATGCACTCGGTCACACGCCCGAAGAACTGAATCTCTGGGCAAAACCGGAAAATCGTCTGCAGATGATGCAATTGTTGAAAACGGGCGGAGAAGTTCACGATTTTGAATATGAGTTGCACACAAAGACAGGTAAGATTCGTACTGTTTTATTATCTGCCGTAGTAGTTAGGCTAAATAATGAGCCGTGCATGCTGGCTTCAACTATCGATATCACCGAGCGCAAGCAGACGGAAGAGAGGCTGCACCTGGCACAGAAAATGGAGGCAATTGGCCAACTAGCAGGTGGTGTGGCCCATGAACTTAATAATCAACTGACCATCATCCAGACTTGTATGGATCTGCACTCACAACGCTTTCCTCTGGACAGTTTTGTATACGACACTTTTATGAATATCAGAAAGGCAACTGAAAAATCAGCCAACCTCACCCGTCAGTTGCTCCTGTTCGGACGAAGACAGCCGCAGTTCAAAGCGCCCATCAACCTCAACCAGACCATCCAGGATAATCTGAAAATGTTGGACCGGCTGATTGGAGAGGATGTAACAATCAAGTACTCCTTCGAGCCGGGTCTGTGGACAATCTATGCAGATGCTTCCAGCCTTGACCAGGTACTCATCAACCTTGTGCTCAATGCCCGGGACGCTATGCACAAGGGTGGTATCCTGACCATCAAACTGAAGAACATGATTCTTTCCAAAGAACGTCTGGAGCATTCGGGCCACACTAAGCCAGGCCGATATGTCTGCCTGTCGGTGGGTGACACCGGTACGGGGATTGATAAACAGGTCTTGCCGAACATATTCGAACCATTCTTTACCACGAAAGAACTGGGCCGGGGAACAGGCCTGGGCCTGTCCGTCGTTTATGGCATCATCAAGGATCATGATGGCTACATCAATGTTAAAAGCGCAACCACCCGTAATCACGGCACCACTTTCAGGGTATTCCTGCCCGCATTCGAATTT
The DNA here is from genome assembly GCA_023249405.1 of Peptococcaceae bacterium. Classification (GTDB taxonomy): domain Bacteria; phylum Bacillota; class DSM-12270; order Thermacetogeniales; family Thermacetogeniaceae; genus Palsa-1188. The sequence continues at coordinate 17,705 of JAHFCR010000031.1, forward strand.
GAATCCCAGCCGGTCCTTACAAAAGATAGCCCCATGCGCCTGGACCAGCTACGCGGCCATGGGGAAAAAATCCTGCTGGTCGAAGATGAACGGGATCTCATGAATCTGACCAGGGATCTGGTGACTGACAACAACTATGTGGTTCATTCGTGCAGGGATGTATCTGATGCAGAGTTCGTTTTCACCCGGGAAAAAGGCTCTTTTGACCTGTTGATCAGCGATCTCGTCCTTCCCGATGGCAGAGGGACCGATCTGTCTGTGCAACTGCGCAAGAAAAACCCGTCATTGGCAGTAATCCTGGTCAGCGGTTATACTGATGAGCGGGCTGATCTGGAGCGTATTAGAGAAGAAGGGCTGCCTTTTCTGGCCAAGCCCTACACTGCCGAGATCCTGCTGCGTAAGATCTCGGAGGTATTGAAAACGTCTAGCTGAACATCTTTCCAAATGCCATATGAGGATCTGCTAAAAAAAATTCTTATATTTGACATGGGACAAGATGGATAGTATAATACATTCAAGAATTTGATTTCCCTTTTTTACTTCCTCAATTATCCTTCCTTTATCCCTTTGTACCCAACTTAATAAATGCATTATAGCAGCATTTGTATTTATTCGCGGGGCAGCTTTCTGGTGTTTGTCTATCGCTTTCTCCCGACGAGTATGCTTTCGGCGACCCCTTATAAAAATCAAAAATAGAAAAGGAGTGATTTCAGAATGGAAGAATTGCGTAATCATCGAGGAGAGTTGGTAGTTGATGCCGGCAATAAAGCCTTTATGGTTGAGTGGGTGGAACGCGGTCAGGAAAAACCATTTGTCAGCCGGAATTTCCGGTTCCATGTCTTTACAGAACTTCCTCAAGGGACGGTATCGGGGTTGCTGCAAGAGCAATTCGGTTGCGCTGCTTGTAATAACCCTAACGAACTGCTGGAGATCTACCCGATTGCAGACGGTTATTATGTCTTCATCAGGGAAAATTACAGCGCTTAGCTTTTGCCTTTCTTTTTATCCATCCTTTTCTTTGAATCCAAACTTTATAGCAGCAAATGGTCAGAATATCCATTTGGCTTTAGTGCCCTGTGCATATGGAGACCTATCCATGCTTCGATAATCGGCGTTTTAGAATAATTTTTAAGGAGGGATTGAGAGTGCATTTTCTCAACCTCAGTACATACTTGCCGAAACAGTGCGGTATCGCCACCTTTTCCAAGGACTTGAGGGACAATTTGACGAGATTGGGAGAGCAGGTTTCTGTGCTAGCCGTGTCTGATCCGTACTATACCTATGACTATCCGGAGGAGGTGTCGCACGTCATCCAGCAGCAGAGCAGGGATGATTATATCAGAGCGGCATCCGCTGTCAATAAAAACAGTGATATTGATCTGGTGATCGTGCAGCATGAATATGGCATTTATGGCGGTAATGACGGGGATTATCTGCTGGAATTCACGTCCCGCCTTACCAAGCCATATACGGTTGTCAGTCATACCGCCCTGCCCTGCCCGAGCGCCAACCAGAGAGCGGTCCTGAGCGAACTGTGCCGGAAGGCGGAGGCGGTTGTGGCCATGACCAAAAACTCAGCCGATCTCTTGTCTCGCATCTATAGGGTGCCCCAGAAAAAGGTGTACATAATTCACCACGGCGTGCCTGCCTTTACCTCAAAAGACCGGAGATCGCTGAAGCAGGAATACGGTTTTGCAGGTAGGGAACTGGTTACCACGTTCGGCTTGATCGGGCCGGGAAAGGGTATTGAAATAGGGATCATGGCCCTGAAAGAACTGATTGTGAAGCATAGCAACAAGAACTTGCTCTACTTGATAGTGGGCAGGACCCACCCCATGTTGATCAAACATGAGGGAGAGCGGTACAGGGAAATGCTATATAACCTTATAAGTAGTTCAGGTCTTCAGGATCATGTCAAATTTATCAACAAGTTTCTGGAACCGGAGGAGCTGGGCGCATACTTGCATATGACCGATATCTACCTGAGTCCCTATCCCAATAAAGATCAGGCAATCAGCGGGACTCTTGCCTTTGCCCTGGGATGCGGACGGGCGATCGTCTCCACTCCATATACATATGCCCTAGAAATGCTATCGCAGGGGCAAAGAGGCCTGGTAGCCGCTGATGCCACTCCGGAGGCTCTTGCCGAATTACTTGACCGTGTTTTATCCGAACCGGGGCTTAAAAATCTGCTTGAGAACGGAGCGGCTAGACTGGGTGAAAAAATCAAGTGGCCATATATCGCCAAGCAATATGCCAGCCTGGCCGAGGGGGTTCTGGAATCCAAGATAGCCATCTGAGTTACTTCCGGGCTTTGAAGAGAACAAATCGAGAAATGCGGTGCCGCATCGGTGGCGCCGGCAATGCATAAAAAAACCAAATTGAAAGGAAGGTAGTTATGGAAAAGTACGAGTGCTCAGTTTGCGGTTATGTCTACGATCCGGTTAAAGGCGACCCGGACAACGGGGTAGATCCAGGAACCCCATTCGAACGACTGCCTGCAGGATGGGTTTGCCCAGTTTGCGGCGCTGGAAAGGACGAGTTTGAGAAAACAGAGTAGGCGGATAGAGTAAGGTTATACTGTCATTGTGGTGGATTGGCAGACGGCTGGTAATACAAAAATAATTATATGAGGTGATGGCAGATGAAAACTATAGACAATCTGTGGGCGGCCTTTGCCGGTGAAAGCCAGGCGCGCAACAAGTACACTTTTTTTGCTTCAATAGCCAGGAAGGAAGGATGGCAGGAATTGGCGGAGTTCTTCGAGGAGACTGCGGCCAATGAAAAGGAACATGCTGAAATTATCCTGAAACTGCTGGATAAAATAGGAGATTCCAGGCAAAACCTGCAGACTTGCATCGATGGCGAGAACTATGAGTGGCAGCAAATGTACCCAGATTTTGCTCAGGTTGCAGAGCTGGAAGGTCAGGCAGAGGCTCTCGATTTCTTCAGAAGAGTGGCTACTGTAGAAAAACGGCATGCTGCTCGATTCCAGAAGCTGCTGGACATGCTGGAAAAGGATGAATTGCTGAATCGGGAACCTCCAATCAAATGGCAATGCCGGGAATGCGGTTACATTTATGAAGGAGCCGAGCCGCCTGAGATCTGTCCTCTTTGCGGCAATTCCCACGAATATTTTAAACCGTACTACGAGTCCTATTAATAACAGCACGGCTCAGTTTAGTCAAACCTGATAGGGCATGTATCCAAAGAAAGACCGGACATAGAATCTTGTGCTATAGCAATACTTATATTGATTGCGATGTCTTAGCCAAATAAAAGAAAGGGGAGAAAGATGATGACCGAACTGAATCAGGTTTATAAGTGCGATGTGTGCGGCAATATCGTAGTGTTGGTGCATACCGGCCAAGGAAAATTGGTCTGTTGTGGGCAACCGATGGAGTTGTTGGTTGAAAAAACCGAGGATGCCGGCAAGGAGAAACACGTTCCCGTAATCGTCGCCGCGGATGGAGAAACAGTTGTCAAGGTTGGCAGCGTTCCTCATCCAATGGAGGAAAAGCACTACATCGAGTGGGTTGAGGTGACTGTTGACGGAGTTACCGAGCGTGAGTTCTTAAAGCCGGGAGCAGTGCCTGAAGCCAAATTCTGTTCCTGCGGTGAAGTTTCCCAGGCGAGAATCTTTTGTAATGTTCATGGCCTCTGGAAATCATCCTGAAGTATCCTGAAGCCGGAGATAGCCATCTAAGTATGAACAGGAGGAATGAAAATGGCGGATACCAGCCTTAACGTTAGAGTGTTGGGTTTTGCCGGCAGTTTGCGCAGGGATTCTTATAACCGGGCAGCTTTGCGGGCGGCGCAGGAATTGCTGCCCCCGGGCATGACGTTGGAGATCTTCGATCTGGCTCCGATTCCTTTATTTAATGAGGATGTGGAGAGAGATGGAGTCCCGATGGCGGTGAAAGAGTTCAAAGAGCGTATTGCTGCAGCTGATGCGCTGCTGATCGCTACTCCGGAATACAACTATTCCATCCCGGGAGTGCTTAAAAACGCCATTGACTGGGCCTCACGCCCGCCTGGTCAGTCTCCCCTGATCGGCAAGCCACTGGCCATTATGGGGGCATCCTCCGGTTATTTCGGATCGGCCCGGGCCCAGTATCACCTGCGCCAGGTCTGCGTTATTTTGAACATGCATCCCGTTAACAGCCCTGAGGTCTTTATCTCGGGAGCAGCTTCCAAGTTTGATGAAACCGGGAAACTAACAGACGGGATGTTCCGGGATGGCATCAGCAAACTCTTAAAGGCGCTACAGGAGTGGACCATCAGGCTGCAAAGGGCTTGACAAAGATTGGCCCCCGTCTTGCTAAAAAGCAAAGACGGGGGCCAATCTTAAATGGGCTGTGTATCTGTCCTTCGTGGCCAGGGGATACCCATCCCGGATTGAACATTTCCAGAGTTTGGTCAAGGATGCCATCAGGCGCAAGGGATTCTCCCTGGTCGACGTCCTCCAGGTCTGCGTGAGCTATAACGATCTCTACGATTTTTATGACAAGCATGTTTATGAGGTCCAGGTTGCAGATCCTGGCAACTTTGAAGAAGCGTGGCGGGTGATCCGGGAATGGGACTACAATTCCGCAGGCCCTGTCCCCATCGGCAAGTTCTATGAGATCGACCGGCCGGGCTTCGAAGAGTTCCTTCCACGGCATGAACCCCAGAAGGCGGACAGAGAAGCCAAGCTGCAAGAGGCCATTTCCAGGCTCATCTAAAAAATGGCGCGCAGTCTAGCCTGACGCTCCCTGTTTTAATCAGGGATGAGGTTGCGAAGATTTTAGAACCGCATGGATGTGATGACTGACATTGAAAACTAACCGGAGTGGAATCCTAACGTGGAGAGCGCTTCGCAACGCGAAAGACAACAAGCCACAGATTCTACAACGAAAGTTATTAAAGCAGATTTTAGCCAAATTAATTAAATCTCAAGGAGGAATGCGTTATAAAACCGATAGAAATCAAACCAAATGTCTACTGGGTTGGCGGCATCGACTGGAACCTGCGTTACTTTCACGGTTACCAGACGCCCCGCGGCTCAACCTATAATGCCTACCTGATTCTTGATGACAAGATTGTTCTGGTCGATACCGTCAAGCATTACCTGGCCGATGAGATGCTGAGCCGGATCAGCGATCTGATCGACCCGAGCCGGATCGATTACCTGCTGGTTAATCACGTGGAAATGGATCACTCCGGCAGCTTGCCCGCTGCAATAAAGGCAGCTCCCAAAGCCAAAATCATCACTTCCCCCAAAGCCAAAAAGGGGCTGGAGCGTCACTATAAGCAGGATTGGGAGTATATTCTGGTCAACTCCGGCGACGAGTTTAACATCGGTTCCCGCACCCTGAAATTCGTGCATACCCCCATGGTGCACTGGCCGGACAACATGGTCACCTATATCCCGGAGCAGAAGCTGTTGCTTCCCAACGACGCCTTCGGACAGCACATCGCCAGTGCCGCCCGCTATGATGACGAGATCGGTTGGGATATCCTTCGTGAGGAAGCAGCCAAGTATTACGCCAACATAGTCTTCCCTTACGGAGAACAGGTGCAGAAGGCTTTGGATGTGGTCTCCCAGCTGGATATAGATATGGTTGGTCCGAGCCATGGCGTTGTCTGGCGCAGCTACTTGCCCCGGATTATCGAGTGCTACCGCAGGTGGGCCGGCAACGAGTCCGTTGTCAAGGCATTGATCGTCTATGATACCATGTGGGGATCCACACAGAAGATAGCCTTGGCCCTGCAGGCCGGACTAGAAGAAGTGGGTATTCCGGTAACGATGAGGTTTTTGCAAACCAGCCACATCTCCGAAGTAGTCCCGGATCTGCTGGAATCCAAGCTGGTGCTTTTGGGAACTCCCACCCTCAATAACGGCATGCTACCGACCATGGGCGCCTTTCTTACCTATATCAAAGGTCTGCGTCCGAAGAACAGGATCGGATTTGCCTTCGGATCCTATGGCTGGGGTGGGCAGGGTGCCAGGGAAGTGGCTGCTGTTCTCAAGGAGATGGGTTGGGAACTCCCTGAAGAGACGGCCAATATACCTTACATACCGGACGAGAGCGAACTGGAAACAATCAAGGCGGTGGGCGCCAGGCTTGGCAAACTGATTTTGCCCTAAATGTGGTTCTTGGCCGGCTCGCTACCTCAGGAGCATGCAGATCTATAGAGAGTAGAAAGGGGGAGAAAATATGGATGATCGGATTCTTACCACCAACCAGGGCATTCCAGTCGCTGATAACCAGAACTCGCTGACCGTGGGGGAACGCGGTCCCGTTTTGCTGCAGGATGTGCAGATGATTGAGAAACTTGCTCATTTTGATCGTGAGCGGATTCCTGAACGGGTGGTGCATGCCAAAGGGGCAGGCGCCCATGGATACTTCCAAGCCTATAGAAGCATGGCGCAATTTACGAAGGCCAGTTTTCTGCAAGACCCGGAGAGGCAGACGCCTATTTTCGTACGGTTCTCTACAGTTGTGGGGGCTAAAGGTTCTGCAGATACTCTCCGGGACCCGAGAGGCTTTGCCGTAAAATTTTACACAGAGGAGGGCAATTACGATCTGGTCGGGAACAACCTCCCGGTTTTCTTTATCCGGGATGCCATCAAGTTTCCCGATATGGTGCACTCCTTCAAACCGGCTCCAGAGAACAACATACCAACCAGTTCCTCGGCCAACAGCCGCTTCTGGGATTTCATATCACTCACTCCAGAGTCCACGCACATGATCACCTGGCTGTTCTCCGACCGGGGAACGATCAGGAGCTATCGCACCATGGAAGGGTTTGGCGTCAACACCTACAAGTGGGTCAACGCGGCGGGCAAAGCCGTCTATGTCAAGTATCACTGGAAACCTGCGGCCGGGATTCACACGATAGACAGGCATGAGGCAACGCGCCTGGCGGGCGAAGATCCCGATATAGCCACCCGTGACCTCTATGACACCATCGCTTCCGGTCAGACGGTGGAATTCGAACTCAATGTTCAGATCATGGAGATCGCCGACGAGTTGAAGCAGGATTTCGATCCGCTGGACGCCACCAAGACCTGGCCCGAAGACAGGTTTCCCTTGATACCGGTAGGCAAGATGGTCTTGAACCGCAATCCGGAAAATTTCTTTGCCGAGACCGAGCAGGCGGCCTTTTGCCCGGCCTCTGTCGTGCCGGGCATTGAATTCTCTGCCGACAAGCTGCTGCAGGGCAGAACCTTCTCCTATGCGGACACGCAACGCTACCGTCTGGGTGCCAACTATCTGCAGCTTCCCATCAACCGCCCCAGGGTGCCTGTCTACAACAATCAGCGCGACGGGGCGATGCAGTATGGGCCCTACGGAGGCGGCACCGTGAACTATGAGCCCAACAGCCTGGCCGGCGGCAACCCGCACGAAGCGTCGGTTGCCCACCCGGAGGTTTACCATCTCGATGGCGATACGGTGCGGCAGAAAATTCATCTCGCCAACGATTTCACCCAGGCGGGTGAACGGTATCGCTCCCTGGATAAAACTGATCAGGACCACCTGATCGACAACATCACCAGCTCGCTCGGACATGCAGAGGTGGTCATCCAGGAACGCATGGCGGTAAATCTCGCCAAGGCGGACCCGGAACTTGGAAGGCGCGTCCGTGAGGGGCTGGGCCTCCAGGATGCGTAGTCGCCATTTTGCGCGCGCCCAGGGATCAGGGCAGAGCGCTGTCAACGAAAACAATCTCATTAAGTCAAATAACTCAGGAGGATTGATCACCATGCTAAGCGAGAAACTGACACAGAAGTTGAACGAGCAGGTCGTGAAGGAATTCTACTCGGCATATCTCTACCTGTCCATCGAAGCCTACCTGGCGTCCTTGAACCTGCCGGGATTTGCCAACTGGTTCCATGTCCAGGCCCAGGAGGAGCGGGATCATGCAATGCTCATCTTCAACTATATAGTCAAGGTGGGCGGGAAAATCAGCCTGGGAGCCATTGATGCGCCGCCATCCGACTTCCCTTCAATTGGGGAAGCCTTGAAATTGACTTATGCGCATGAGGTGGATGTCACCAGATCGATTTACAGCATTTTAGACGTTGCCTTGGAGGAAAAAGATCATAAGACCGCTGCTTTTCTGCAGTGGTTCGTCAATGAACAGACGGAAGAAGAGGAAAATGCCGACAACAACGTCAAGAGATTCAATCTGGTCGGGAGTGATGGCAGGGGTATCCTCATGTTGGATGCTGAAATGGCTGCCAGGGTCTACGTTCCTGTAATTACAGTACAAAACCAGGTGCCGGCTGTGTAATCGGTTTTATACAAGCGCCTTGACGAACGCCGCGCAGGCGCTGGTGATAATCAATATGGCGTAGCCATTCACACTGGAGGGAGGTTTCAAAATGAAGAGGCATGGATTGTTATCGCCAGAAGTTGCTTGGACGCTTGTGCGGCTCTTTTTAGGGTTTTCCTTTGTGCGATCCGGTTATGAAAAGCTGGCGGGCAATTTCAACGGCCAGGCCCTGACGGGGACCCTCACTTCTTGGATCAATGGCGGGGGCAAAGTACCGCCCGATCCCAATCTCTGGTATGTCGGTTTTTTAAAGGGAACGGTCATTCCGCATGCCGGTTTGTTTGCCAGTCTGGTGATCTATGGTGAGATCCTGGTTGGTATTGCCCTCTTTCTGGGTTTGCTCACCAGTATCGCAGCTCTTGCCGGAGCCTTCCTGAACCTCAACTACTACCTGGCTGCCGCCCATACCGGCGCCTCAACACAGGGCATCAACGCCCTGTATATAGTAGTGCAGCTCCTGTTCATCCTCGCCTGCGTGGGACAGTATTACAGCGTAGATCAATATATATTCGGCTTTTTTGGGCGTCGTCGAGCTGATGAGCATGCCGAAACCGGAGAGAGCTGTTGATCGTCTGGTTAACAGCCCTCTGCATTTACGGTTACGGCTCACTCTGATCATTCTTAGATTGATTGAAACTATTCCACCATTTTACGATCTGTTCCATTCAATCACGATCCCCTATAGAAGCACCCGGGACACCGGTTTTTAAGCATCCGCCTGAAGGCCACCCCACTGACTGTGAGGGATTAGATGATGAAGAGGCTCTTGAGGGTTCTGATGGTGGAGGATTCAGAATATGATGCCAGACTCCTGCTCTATGAACTGGAGCAGGGAGGCTATGACCCCCTTCATGAGCGGGTTGAGACCTATGAAGCGATGGCTGGCGCCCTGGAAAATCAGGAATGGGATCTGATCATCTCAGATTACGTCATACCGCATTTTAGCGGGTTGGAGGCCCTCAAACTGATGAAAGACAGAGGGCTCGATCTTCCCTTCATCATCGTGTCCGGGAAGGTTGGTGAGGACGAGGCAGTGACAGCCATGAAAGCGGGCGCCCACGACTACCTGCTCAAAGATAACCTAACCAGGCTCAATCTGGCCATCGAGCGGGAACTGCGCGAGGTCGTGGTACGCCGGGAACGCAAACAGGCAGAAGAGGCGTTATATCAAAAAGCTGCGGAACTCCAGGCAGTTTTTCGGGCCATTCCGGATCTCTATTTCAGATTAAAAACAGATGGCACATTTCAGGAATTACTGGCAGGGGACTCTGCTGATTTGTACCTGCCCACAGTGGACTTGCTCGGAAAGCGCGTTCAGGATGTTTCCCAAAGAGTAGGCCAGCAATTTCAGCAGGCGATTGGTCGGGTTCTAAGAACAAAATCCCTGGTGATGATTGAATACAGCCTTAAGATCAACGGAGAGAGAAAATTCTTCGAAGCACGTTTCCTGCCGCTGCTCGAAGATCAGGTCGTCGCAGTTATACGCAACATCACTGAACGCAAGCAATTAGAGGAGCATCTCAAATATTTGTGCTTCCATGATATCTTGACAGGAATCTACAACCGGTCCTTCTTCGAGGAAGAACGTAAACGCCTGAATACGAAAAGGCAGTTGCCGTTAAGCATAATTATGGGTGATGTCAATGGATTGAAGCTGGTCAACGATACCCTTGGCCATCAGGCCGGTGACGAACTGCTGATCCATGCCGCTAAAATCCTTAAGGAGAACTGCCGCAAGGAAGATATAATCTGTCGCTGGGGAGGTGATGAATTTGCGGTTCTGCTGCCTCAAACGGATAAAGACACTGTCGCTAGGATCTGCAACCAGCTAAGAGAAGCCTGCAAGAAAACAGAAAAAGAATCAGTACCCGTCAGTTTTGCCTGGGGGGTTGCTACAAGGGATCATATCACTCAAGACTTCGATCTTGTTCTCCGGGATGCCGAAGGCTTGATGTACCAGGACAAACTGCTAAACAGCAGAAACGCCCGTCTCTCCACGCTCTCTTTATTTCAAAGATCTTTAACTGAGGAATCTGCAGAGACGCTGGAAAATGATTAATGAATCAAGCAGATGGGCTTATGCCGCAGGGAGGTTATGCCGATGAGCGTTAATTATAACATGCCGGTGCTGTTCCTGGCCCATGGTTCGCCGCTGAACGCCATTCTGGACAACGAGTTCACCCGCAGCCTAAAGAGGCTGAGAGGCAGGCTCCCTCGACCCAGGGCGATTTTAGTGGTGTCTGCCCACTGGTTGACATCCGGTACCTATGTTACAGGCAATAAAAAACCAAGAACTATCCATGATTTCTACGGTTTTCCCCGGGAATTATACGAGATCGATTATCCTTGCCCCGGAGCGCCTGCCGTGGCCGAAATGATTATAAAGACAGTGAAAAGCCCGGATATAGAAATCTCTGAGGAATGGGGCCTAGATCATGCCTCCTGGTTAGTGTTGAAACACCTCTATCCAGAGGCTGACATACCAGTTTTAGAATTAAGTTTGGATGCAGGTAAACCGCCCCGCTACCACTATGAATTGGGTAAAGAGTTGGAACCGTTACGGCAGGAGGGCGTGCTTATTATCGGAAGCGGCAACATTGTACACAACCTGAGTCTTGCCAACTTCGAACGAATGGATGCCACTCCATATAGCTGGGCGTTTGAGTTTGACACGCAAGTACGGGAGCATCTTGTAAACCGGAACCATCAAGCCCTGGTCGATTACAATTTGATGGGAAGAGCAGCCACGCTGTCCATTCCTACTACCGAGCATTATCTGCCACTGCTCTATGCGGCCGCAGCGCAGGACCCAAACGATGAGACGGTCTTCACGTATGAGGGCATACAGAATGGCTCTATCTCTATGCGTTGCATCTTTTTCGGGTAAAAGCTCTTATTATTAACCTTTTCTTTAAGAAAGTTCAAGGTATGAGAGACTCAGACTAACAGTTATTGTGTGCCGCTCGATCCGAAAGGGTGAGAGAGAGATTCAGATGCGATATGGTGGAAAATCACTAAGATGCAGGAATTACTTTTGATGTGAACGAATTTTTTCTACCTGGATGACCCTCGAAAGGAGAAAATAAGCTGGATGGATGATCAAGAAAATCGTGAATATGGGCCTATGATACATCCCGATGAAGCAAAAGTCTTGACAGGCCAGCGGCCAAATAAAGAAGCAACAGGAAAAGAAATTGTATCGGACTCTAGCTTTTTAACAGCAGTAATAAATACAGTGCCTGCCGGCGTTTCCATTGCTGCAGATGTTACCTGCACGAATATCCGGCATAATCCTGTTGCGGCTGATTTTCTGAGAATCCATCCCCGGGATAGCCTGTCCCATTCGGGGATCAACCCTTCGGCGCTCAGGTTCTACCATCAGGGCAAGGAATTGACACTAGACAAGAGACCAATGCAACTGGCTGCCTGGCGCGGCATTGAGGTTAAGGATTTTGAAATGGAGTTAGTTTGGGATGATGGCACTCATAAGAGTTCGTTATGGAATGCCAGCCCTCTGTTTGACGATCTGGGCAACATCGCCGGAGCAGTGGCAACCTTTAAGGATATAACTGTACAGAAGCAGATAGAAGCTGAGCATGAACAGGCTGCGGAGGAACTCCGCAGGGCGAAACAGGAATGGGAACTTACCTTTGACTCCGTGCCTGATTTAATTGCCATTCTGGATGCAGAAAATCATATCATCCGGGCGAACAGAGCGATGGCACGGCGATTAGGCGTGCGACCAGAACAGTGCATCGGGCTTTACTGTTTCCAATGCATCCACAATCTCCCAAGTCCACCGGCATTCTGCCCTCATGCGCTCACCTTGATGGATGGAAGGGAGCATATCGCAGAGATTCATGAAAGCAACCTCGGCGGCGACTTCCTGGTCAGCACCACCCCCTTGCTTGACCATCAGGAAAAAATTATCGGCACAGTACACGTGGCTAGAGACATCACCGGGCGCAAACAGGCCGAAGAGGCCCTAAAAAAATCACATGAAGATTTGGAATTGAGAGTCCAGGAAAGGACAGCCGATCTGGAAAGGCTCAACGAGGCGCTGCAGGTGGAAATAGAAGAGCGCAAGCGGGCCGAGAAGACTGTGATAGCTGAACGGAAGCGGTTCAACGATGTCCTGGAACTGTTGCCGGCTTACCTGATACTGTTGACTCCCGATTACCGGGTGTCCTTTGCCAATCGCTTCTTCCGGGAGCGATTCGGAGAATCCGGCGGTAGGCGTTGTTTTGAATATCTGTTCGAGCGCAACGAGCCTTGCGAGAATTGCGAGACGTATAAGGTACTGCAGACCAATGAGCCGCATCGCTGGGAATGGACCGGACCGGACGGTCGCAATTACGATATTTATGATTTTCCTTTCACTGATGCCGATGGTTCTCCCCTGATCATGGAGATGGGCATCGATATCACTGAGCGCAAGCAGGCAGAGGAAGCACTACAAAAGAGTGAAAACCAGCTCAGGTTGATCACGGACTCCTTGCCCTCTTGTGTTTCATATCTAGATTTGCAGTTGCGCTACATGTTCGTTAATAAGGCTTATGAGACCTGGTTTGGCCATCCCATACAAGATCTGCTAGGAAAATATACCTGGGAAGTGATTGGAGAAGAGGCTTACCTCGAAGTACAGAAATATATGGATGCAGCTTTATCGGGGGAAAGGATAGCATATGAGCTTGAATTGCCTTATAAAGATGGCGGCACGCGTTACATCTATAGTCTTTATGTGCCTGATATCGATGAGCATGGAAAGGTAAAGGGCTTCATTGGGCTAGTCAACGACATGACTCAGTTTAAAGAGATGGAACGAAAGATCGCCGAAACCCTGGAGTTCAATCAGAAAATACTGGAGTCTTCGCCGCTGGGCATCAACACTTTTAATTCCTCGGGACAGTGCGTTTTTGCGAACGATGCCAGCGCAGAGATCTCCGGGGGAACGAAAGAGCAGATTCTGCTGCAGAATTTTAACTTTATCGAATCGTGGCGCCAAACGGGATTATTAGACATGGCCAAGCGCGTGCTGGAGACCGGGATTACAGAACGAAAGCAGATGCACATTAAAAGCATCTTCGGCAAAGCGCTTTGGATCGAGCACAGGTTAATCAGGCTTAACTCCGGCGGAGAGCCGCACCTGCTGCTTGTGTTTGACGACATTACAGAGCGCAAGCAGGCAGAGGAAGAGATCAGGAAACTTAATGTAGATCTCATTCGCCGTGCTGAAGAGCTTACCCATATCAACAAAGAACTGGAATCCTTCAGCTACTCCGTCTCGCATGATCTGCGCGCTCCTTTGCGGAGCATCAACGGGTTCAGCAATATTATTCTTAATAAATATCAGGATAAGCTCGACGAGACAGGCCAGGAATACCTGCAGATCATTCACTCCGAGTGCAACCATATGGGCAATCTGATCAACGGCCTACTCGATCTCTCCCGTATGTCCCGGAGAGAGGTAAACCGTGAAGAGGTCGATATAAGCGCTATTGCTGAAAACATGGCGACGGAGTTGCATAGAAGAGAGCCGGAAAGGCTCGTAAACTTCATCATCGCCCCCGGAATTAAAGTATATGGAGACAAGGTGCTGCTGCAGTCGGTGCTAGAAAACCTGATCAATAATGCCTGGAAATTTACCAGTAAACACTCTCAAGCCAGAATAGAATTCGGCAGCACCGATCACGAGGGAAAAGTGGCGTATTTTGTTCGTGATGACGGGGCCGGATTTGACATGAAATACACCGAGAAGCTGTTTCGCACCTTTCAGCGCTTGCATGGAGTGGACGAGTTTCCCGGAAACGGCATTGGATTGGCGATTATCCAGCGCATCATTCGCCGTCACGGCGGACAGGTTTGGGCGGAGGGCGCTATTGAAGAAGGCGCCACCTTTTATTTTACTTTGGAATAATATAGAAGAAGAGAGTCTCCTATGGCGAGGAGTTAGGCCTAGATGATAAATAGAGCCTTGAAGGTTCTGATAGTAGAGGATTCAGAATATGATGCCAAACTCCTGCTCTATGAACTGGAGCGGGGATGTTACGATCCCCTTCATGAACGGGTGGAGACCTATGAAGCGATGGCCGGCGCCCTGGAAAGGCAGGAATGGGATCTGATCATCTCCGATTACGTCATGCCGCATTTTAGCGGGTTGGAAGCCCTCGGGCTGGTGAAAGAAAGAGGCCTCGATCTTCCCTTCATCATCGTGTCCGGAAAGATCGGTGAGGACGTGGCGGTGTCAGCCATGAAAGCGGGCGCCCACGACTACCTGCTCAAAGATAACCTGACCAGGCTCAATCTGGCTATCGAGCGGGAACTGCGCGAGGCTGTAGTGCGCCGGGAACACAGGCAGGCGGAGCAGTCCCTGAAAGAGACACAGCAGCAGCTTTTCCAGGCGCAGAAAATGGAGGCCGTTGGTCAGGTTGCAGCCGGTATGGCTCATGAAATAAATAATCGTCTGACTGTCGTTTTAGGCTATCTCGATCTCTGCCTGGAACGCGTCGCCCAAAAGAATGCGCTGTATCAATCCTTGTTGGCGGTGCGAAGAAATATCCAGTTGGCCGGCAGACTAAGCAACAAGCTCCTGGTGTTTGGTCAGAAACAGCTGCAGTTTAAAACACCGATCAACCTCAATGATAATGTCAGGGAAATGCGGGATATGATGAAGAGGCGGTTGATTGACGATAACATAGGCCTTCGCTTCTATCTTTCAAAAAGCCTATGGAAGATATATGCAGATAGCCCCAACATGGATGAGGTTCTTATCAATCTGGTTCTTAACGCTCGCGACGCCATGCCGGATGGCGGTTCCATATCCATCAAAACCGAGAACATCTACATTTTAAAAAAACGCGAAACAGGAGCATCAGAACCTGACAGCAAGAAACGATACGTGTGTTTCACCATCAGCGACACGGGAACCGGAATGGACGAGTCGGTGCTTCCTCACATCTTTGAACCCTTTTTTACTACCAAAGAGCGCGGCAAGGGAACCGGCCTGGGGCTCTCGGTCGTTTATGGCATTGTCAAGTCTCACGACGGCTGGATTGATGTTTCCAGCAGTCCCGGTGAGGGCAGCATGTTTAAGGTCTTCCTGCCTGCAATTGTAAATAAGAAGATCAATGTTTTCCCCACCCAGTCTGTCTTCGAGCAATTTGAAAGCCAGGATGAAAGAATCTTGCTGGTGGAAGATGACCCCGAGGTGCTGAGTCTGACCAGGAAGGTGCTCAAGAAGAACGGTTACCTGGTGTATTCGTGCAGGACAATGGCTGATGCGCTTAATGTCTTTGCGCAGGAAAAAGGATGTTTTGACCTGGTCTTGTGCGATATCATTTTGCCCGATGGCAGGGGAACAGAATTGGTGGTAAAGCTCAGGGAAATGCAACCATCCGTGAATGCGTTGCTGGTTAGTGGATATGCCGATGAACGGGATATGCCGGATCGGCTCAAACTGCAGGAGATACCTTTTCTGCCAAAGCCCTATGCCTTTAACGACCTGCTAAAGTATATCCAAATGCAGAGCTTGCATAATAAAGTTTAAAAGGGTTTATGCGCAAAAGCATCTACACGAGCAGGACTCATGACAAGAATATTTGTATTGTTTTCATATATTTGACATCAGGCTGGATTGAATGCTATAATCTTGTTAGCATAAATTTTTAAGTGCCCTTCTTTTTACCCCTCCTTACCCCAGTTAATTTTCCTTTACCGAACACAGATGGTCAAGATCCATCTGGCCAGGCATCTTATCGCCTTTTCTCTACCCTTGCGGCCTTTAATTAAAAAATCAGGGGGGTGATCTCAGGAAGCTGGAATTTGATCCTAGGCGATCGGTCTTCTTTGGTGTTGTTGGCAACTAAGAGTTTGAATGAAAAGCATCTTTATCAGTAAAAATATTAAGGGAGGTGTTATTAATGTCCTGCGGCAAAGATCACGATGCAGATGCCAAGAAAGTTGATGAGGATCTCCAAAAACAACAGGAATGGGAGAAGAAGAACCCCGGGTGTTCACCGACCATCGACAAAGAGTGCCCTCATGGCCACGACGCCCCAGAGAGATAACGCCATTGCTCGATAATACGCAGTGCCCCGGTCTTTTGCTGGCCGGGGCACTGCGTATCTTTAAGAGGGCGTATTGAGGCGAGCTACGGGATCAGCTTTTTAAGGCTGACAGCGGGCCTCTGGCCGGCTACGATCTGACCGATGAAATAGGCTGGTTTACCGGCCGCTCCTTTGACGATCTTGTTGTTCTGCCAGTTGAGGTGAAAATGCTGGGTCAACTTGTCGGCGTCGTCGGGAGTCAGCAGATACCAGACCCTTGTCCCTTGCTGTAGGATGATGTGGCCCCACTGGGTGAAGTCCTGAGCAGACAATGCTGCCCTATTCTTATTGAACAGATTGGCCAGGCTGGTTTTTAATTTTCCGGCTAGGGCTGCCGGGATGGTGGCAGGCCTCTGGCCTGCCACCATTTTGCTAGTCAAGCCTTCCATGGCAAGCATCTGCGACAGAGCGCCGGATTGGGCGGCCTCAGCATCGACCAGCACCGGCAACTGGGCATCATCCCTGGTGGCCAGTTCCTGCGCAGTCTCGAAGGCGGCTGAGTTGTCATTGCCCGACTCCACCTGTGAGGCTGCATAGACGTAGAAGTTCTGCAGGGGCAACATGAAGAATACGAGCAGGGCGGTGAGCGCGATCATGCCCACTCCGAGGCGGCGCGCCCAGGATGGACGCAGCGGTGACTCCCAGAAGGGCAACGTTATCAGCTTGCTTATCCAGCCGTTGAACCCGATGGCGATGGCCACGAAGCAGGGCGGGAACAGACAGACGATGTATTGCGAGGAGACCATGAAGCTCAAATTATGGTCGAATGCCGGCATCAATATCAGCGCCGAGATCAGGACTGATGGCAGGAGCGGTCCGCCGCGCCTCCTCCAGAGCTGAGCTGTGCCATTGAGCAATCCGGCCGCCAGAGCGATGACCAGAATGATACCGATCCACCAGGACGGGCCGTGGTTGGGCGGTAGGCTCGCCAGTGACCGGCCCAACTCGCTGAGCGTGTTCCCCAGGTCTCTGATGAATAGTTGAGGCGAGGGGTGGCCGGTGAAGGTATAGCCCTGACGGTGCACCCAGGCCAATGAATCCAGTGGAATGACGATGTTGCTGATAATCATGTTGCTGTAGCCGATCAGAAAAGCTCCCGCGGCAGACCAGAAACGGGCGTCTCTATAGAAAGAGCGCCATCCCAGCGAGCACAGAAAGTAGATAAAAACACCGGGCAGCAACGCCAGCACTGAGGAATGAGTCTGCAAGGCCAGCGCCCATATCAGGCCGGCAACGGCAAACCAGCTTGGCCGGATCTGGTTGGCGGCCTTTACAGAGACCAGTATGGCCAGGGCTACAAAAAAAGGTGTGGTGTCGTTGGACCAGGCCATGTGGGTGACCAGGATGTGGACGGCATTGCCGGCCAGCAACAGGGCGGCTGTGGCGGCGACAAACCGTGGGGCCCACTGTCTGGCGATCCAGTAGGTGAGCGCCACTGTGGCGGCGCTGAGAATGGCCACGAACAGCCTGGGCAGAAAGATGTTTGACCCGAACAGGGTGAACAGACCGGCCAGCAGGTAGTTATAGAGAGCGCCGATATCGTGGGCGGCATTGTGCAGAGGCCAGGCCTGGCCAAGGGCGATCTTGTGCCCGATCAGTACCTCGCCCCATTCATTGCTAAAGTTGGGCACGTCGTAGAGATAGGGCAGCCGGACACCCAGGGCCAGAATAAACAGAATGATGCTGGCGGTCCAATCAGAAAAACCGGTGCTGGGTTGAGACGCCCGCAGGGTGCTCCTCCATAATTGATAGCGGAATTGCAATAGGCTGAACAGGG
>JAHFCR010000002.1:0-72517 GCA_023249405.1 Peptococcaceae bacterium
ATTAGAATTTTCCAGCTTGTCTTTTTCCAGCTTTCGTTATATAATCAACGCGAAAATTGAATAAAGGACATTCCTTCGTTAGGCGAGGCTTCTGTATGGACAGACGCCACTGCCCGGAAACGTCGAAAGACGCCAATGGGTCAACAGGTATTACCGGCTTAAGGTTTTACCTAATGTGGCTGAGACCAATCTCTAAGCCATGCACGTGCTAAAGCTCAACGAGTGGGGGGATGAGGTTGTTTGCATTGGCGAGACTGAGTCTTCCCCGCGGGGAGGACTTTTTTATTGGGTAAATATGCCACCGCTGCCAGCAGCACCTGCGGCAAGGGCCTCGAGTATGCTGGAGGCAGGAGCAGGGGAGTTTAATACCGGGGACAGCCCCCGCTGAGCGAGGAGGGGAAGGCCATGGAAAAGGTCAAGGCGCAGAGGGAATTTTTCTTGAGTCAGGCGCTCGGCAAGCAGATCTTCGACAGTGAGGGCAAACTGGTCGGCCGGCTGCGGGATATGGCGGTGCGCTGGGATAACCATTATCCCAGGGTGACCGGGATCAAGTTCGCCAAAGATGTCCAGAAACTGATCGAGATCAGCCAGATCGCCCAGTGGGATGAACGCGGCATCCGGCTCAACGTGGCCTTCACCGAGGAGCTTCGCCCCCTGGAGGAGCAGGAGATCTACGTGGGCAAGTGGCTGCTCGACAAGCAGATCATCGACACCAGGGGATCGAAACTGGTGCGGGTCAACGACATCATGCTGGCCTGGATCGACAGCAGTCCTTCTCCCGACCTGATCCTGGTGGCGGTGGACGTGGGCGTGCGCGGCCTGATGCGCCGCATCGGCGTGGAAAGCCTGGTCAGGGGCCGGCCCCAGAACCTGGTGGACTGGAAGTACATCAACCCGCTGGAGACCAGGATGGAGAGCCTGCGCCTGACCGTGGAGCGCCCCTCCTTGAATGAACTGCACCCCGCCGACCTGGCGGATATCATCGAGGACCTGGACAGCGTCAGCCGCAGCCAGTTGCTGGCCGGCCTGGACCAGCAGACCGCCATCGAGGCCCTGACCGAGGCGGATATCGATACTCAGGTGGAGATTATCACCGGCATGGATACCGCCCAGGCCTCCAAGCTGCTGGCGGATATGCCGCCGGACGAGGCGGCGGATATCCTGGGCGAGCTGCCTGAGGAGAAATCGAATGAACTGCTGAGCTTGATGGATCAGGAGGAGGCCGAGGATGTACGGGAGCTGATGGAGTACGAGGAGGACACCGCCGGCGCCCTGATGACCACCGAGTTCATCTCCTTCCCGGCTGATACCACCGCCGAGAACTGCATCAACCGGCTGCGGGAACTGGCGCCTTCGGCCGAGACCATCTACTACCTGTACATCGTGGACCATGACGAGGCCCTCAAGGGAGTGGTG
This sequence comes from Peptococcaceae bacterium, assembly GCA_023249405.1. Classification (GTDB taxonomy): domain Bacteria; phylum Bacillota; class DSM-12270; order Thermacetogeniales; family Thermacetogeniaceae; genus Palsa-1188. The sequence goes on from JAHFCR010000002.1 coordinate 1,417, forward strand.
ACGCTGCGGGACCTGATCGTGGCCGCCCCGCAGACCCAACTGGGCGCGATCATGCTGCCCCGCATCTACAGCGTGCAGGGCGGCGACGATGTGCACAGGGTGCAGGAGATGGTTATGAAATACGACCTGCTGGCCTTGCCGGTCATCGATGATGCCGGGGTGCTGCTGGGGATCATCACGGTGGACGACGTCATGGACACCGTCCTCCCGGACCGCAGCAGCCTGGATAGTTTTGCCGACTTCATGACCCGCAGCAAGTCGTGGAGAAGGTGGAAGCCATGAAATCCCTCTGGAAGATCGGCCCGCTGCGAGGCCTGCTGCTGTTCCTGGCGATCATGGGGCCGGGCATCATCACCGCCAACGTGGACAACGACGCCGGCGGCATCACCACTTACTCGGTGACCGGGGCCACCCTTGGCTACAAGCTGCTGTGGGTCTTCATCCCGATGATCCTGGCCCTGATCGTGATCCAGGAGATGAGCGCCCGCATGGGGGCCGTCACCGGTAAGGGATTGTCCGACCTGATCAGGGAGCGGTTCGGGGTCAAGGTGATCCTGCTGGTGATGGTGGTCCTGCTGGTGGCCAATCTGGGCAATACCGTTTCCGAATTTGCCGGTGTGGCCGCCAGCACAGAGTTGCTGGGGATCAGCAAGTACATCGCCGTGCCAATTGTGGCTCTGGTCGTCTGGTGGATCGTCATCAAGGGCTCCTACAAGATGGTGGAGCGGGTCTTCCTGTTCGCCTCCGCCCTGTACCTGTGCTACATACCGTCCACGATCATGGCCAGGCCTGACTGGGGCCAGGTGGCCCGGTACATGGTGGTGCCCAGCTTCAGCTTCGATCCGGTCTATCTGACTCTGCTGATCGGGCTGATCGGCACGACCATCGCCCCCTGGATGCAGTTCTACCTGCAGTCGTCGGTGGTGGAGAAGGGGATCACCATCAAGCAGTACGAGTATACCCGCCTCGACGTGATCGTCGGCTGCTTCATGACCTGCGTGATCGCCGCTTTTATCGTCGTTGCCTGCGCCTCCACGCTCAACGTACACCACATCCACATCGCGACGGCGAGCGACGCCGCCCTGGCCTTCAGGCCGCTGGCCGGGCCCTGGGCCTATCTATTGTTTGCCTTCGGCCTGTTCAACGCCTCTCTGTTCTCGGCCTCCATCTTGCCCCTGTCGACGGCCTACTACATCTGCGAGGCCCTGGGCCTGGAGGCCGGGGTCGACAAGCAGTGGGACGAGGCCCCGGTCTTCTACTGGATGTATACCGCCTTTGTGGCGGTGGGAGCGGGGATCATCATGATCCCGGACATCCCCCTGATCGGAGTGATGTTGTGGTCGCAGGTGGCCAACGGGATCCTGCTGCCCTTCGTGCTGATCTTCATGCTGACCCTGATCAACAACAAGGATATCATGGGCCGTTACACCAACTCCAGAGGCTTCAACGCCGTCTCCTGGGTGACTGTGGCGATCATGATCAGTCTGACCGGGCTATTGATAGCGATCTCCATCTTCCCGCACCTGCTGGCCTGAGCGCATAACCGGTTAATCGGCCCCCAGTCTGCTATCAACCGCAGGTGTGCCAATCCGTTTTTTCGGAAGCATTTCCGCCATTTCGGAAGCCTGGCTCCTTCAACAGCCACCTCAGCAACTCCTCTTCCTCGCAGCCGATCGTCCAGAACCTGTCTGCAGCCCGCTATCTCCCCCAGCTGGGATAATTCTCCCCTCACCCCTGATTGTGGCACGTGTCTTGCTTTAATGTATAGGTGAGAACCAAAAATAAACAGGCAGCCGGAAGCAGCGCCTGAGCCAAAGGGGGAGAATAAAATGGCAGTAGTGCTGAAGCATGAGGAACCCGAGCGCACGGATGAGACCAGGAAACTGCACCTGATTCCAGGGAAGCATGGCCAGGCGGCCGGAACTGCAACGGCAGAGATGGAATTCCCCTACGACGACCTCTACCTGATGTACGACTACATCACCAAGGAATTAGGAATCAAGTAGCAAACAGATGAAACTACAAAAAAATGATGCCAACCTAACAACCGCCTGCTAGGACCGGACAGGAACCTGGCAGGCGGTTGCATTTTACTCCGGCCAACCACCGGGTGAGCCGACCCGCCCTAGATCTTCGATGCAGCCGTCTCCGCCACCACCATGTTATCCCGCAGCATGCTCACGTTGGAAGTGGCCACCCGTTCGCCCACCAGCACCCCCGATACCACCTGCACATCGCTGGCGCCTCTCAGACCCAGGGCAGCCTGGCGCCTGTGCGCCGAGGCGCCGTCGATGACGTAGACGTAATCTTTGCCATCCTCGCTCTGAATGGCGGCCAGGGGCACGATCACCCCGGCCGGCGCCGACAGGTTGAAGGTGGCCCTGGCAGTCATGCCGGCCAGCAGCCGGCCGGCATTCTGCAGCCTGATCACCACCGGAAAATATTGCCCCGTGGCCGAAGCCGCCGGTCCGACCTGGGTGACCTGACCCTCAAAACTCTGGCCGGGCAGGGCATCGATGCTCACCGGCACCTGCTGGCCATCGGCCAGCAGGGGTACGGCGTCCTGGAAGACACTGCCCTGCAACTTCAGGGCGGAGGTGTCCTCGACGGTCATCAGCGGTGCGCTCGGAGAGGCCATCCCGCCGGGATCGATACTGCGGCTGCTGATGACGCCGTCGATCGGGCTGGTGATCGTCCCGTTGCCGATCTCCACCTGGAGCAGATTGGCCGCCGCCTCCGCCTGGGCGAGGCCGGACCCGCTGGCGGTCTGGTACTGCTTATTGGCATTGGCATAGGCGTTGGTAGCCTGGTCCAGCTTGTTCTGGGCATCGTCCAGCTGGCTCTGGGATGCCGCCGCGCTGTCGAAAAGCATCTTTGTCCGATCATATGACTTCTGGGCCATGTCCAGATTTGATTTGGCGTTGGCGATCCCGATCTCGGCCTGCCCGGCCTGGTCCCTGACCGCCTGGACCGCCGCCTGGGCCTGCTGCAGTTGGGCATTCAGCTCCTTGGTGTCGATCTGCGCCAGCAACTGGCCGGACCGGACCCGGTCTCCCACATCCACCCCCACCGTCTGCACCTGGCCGGATACCTTGCTGAAGATGCTCACTGACTGATCGGGCGTCAGGACGCCTGAAATGGCCACCGCCTTGGCGATCTGTCCGCTTCTGGCAGGCACTGTGGTCAGGGTCACCTGATCGGCCCCCCGGCCACTGCATCCGGCGATGCCGAAGCCGGTCACGCCGATCAGGAGCACCAACATCGCACGTTTCCACCTGTTCTCCATCGTTATTCTCCTCTTTACACAGAACTTTTTATAGCACCCGTCACAGCCGGCGTCTATTTGATGTGGATCTTCACGGTGGCGTTCATCCCGGCCATCAACTGGGCATCTCCGGTCTCCAGCAGGTGGATCTTGACCGGGATCACCTGCGTCACCTTGGTGTAGTTGCCGCTGTCATTCTGCGACGGCAGCAGCGAGAAGGTCGAGGTGGTCGCCCGTCCGAGGTTCTCCACCCGGCCCTGAAAATCCCGCCCGGGATAGGCGTCGATGCGCACATCGACCAGTTCGCCGGGATGAACGCTGCGGATGGCGCCTTCCTTGATGTTGGCGCTGACATACAGGTTGGCGGTATCGGCGATCACCGCCAGGGACATGCCGGAGGCGGCCATCTCACCCACCACCGCGCTCGACTGGATCACCTGGCCGGTGATGGGCGCCTTGATCTCGGACTTGTCGGCCATCATTCCGGCCACAGAGGTCATGCTCTGGGGATTGATCGCCCCCAGGGTGATGCCGTAGGTCAGGGCGGAGCCCAGGTCCTGCTGGCCGATCACATCGCCGGCCTTGACCGTATCCCCTTCTCTGACCTGCCATTCCAGGAGCTTGCCGGAGATCTCCGGAGTCACCGTCACGGTGTCCGCCGCCACCCGGGCATCCTCCGTGGAGACGTAATGCGCCCCCTCGTACCAGTAGTAGCCGACGATCCCCAGGACGCCGAGCAGGGCCACCGCAATCACAATGGCGATCACTGTGCGCCTCGGCAGTTGAATTTTCTGCATAAAAGCTCCTCCTCACCCGAACAGATGCATGTTTGCTATTACCTGCTGATGACATCATTCCACGCCGGCAAATCTGGCGTATTACTCACCGGTCACCTGCACCCCGGGCCCCCGGTCGTTTCGCAGGAACAGGGCCGGGATCACTCCGAACAGGGTGACCGCGGCGGCAATGATGAAGACATCATCGATTCCCTTGACAAAGGCGGCCCGGGCCACGATCCCCTCCAGGTAGGCAGTCCCCAGCAATTTCACCTGGGCGCTGATCGCCCCCCCGCCCATGTACGCCCCGGCCTTCTGGAAGAAGTCGTTCAGGGCCAGGTTCCAGGGGGTGACGTTTGTGGCCATCTGCGCACTGTGAACGGCGATCCGCGTGTTCATCATCGAAGTCAGCACGGCGATCCCGAAGGAACTGGCCACCTGCCTGATGATGTTGGTCATGGCCGACCCCCGGCCCACCAGTTCGGTGGGCAGCACCGCCATCGCCGCTGTCTGGGCGGGCATGTTGGCCAGGGCGATCACCGCCCCGCGCACCATCACCCAGTAGATTATGGTGGTCGTGGCGGTTTCCAGGCTCAGGCCGTGAAAGACATAGGTCATGTAAGCCAGGGCGGCGATGCCGCAGACCGCCAGCAGCCGCGGCCCGAACCGGTCATAGAGATTGCCCGCGATCGGCATCATCACCGCAGACGTCAGGGCGCCCGGCATCATCAACAGGCCGGTGTCCATCGCCCCCAGGCCCCGCACTTCCTGGAGAAACAGCGGCAGGTAGAACATCCCGGCATACAGCCCGATGGTAGTGATCACCACCATCAGGTTGGCCATGGTGAAGGTCGGATACCGGTACACCCGCAGTTCCAGCAGCGGGTTGGCCGAGGTCAGTTCCAGGTAGATGAACAGGATGATGCAAACGGCGCTGGCATAGAGCAGGAGGGTGATCGATTCCGAGTGCCAGCCCCAGTCGGCGCCCTTGCTCAGCGCCAGCAGCAGGCAGAACAGCCCCGCCGCCGAAGTCAGCGCCCCCCCGATGTCCAGGCTGCCCGCCTCCCGGGTCTGAAACTCCGGTATCAGGAACAGGGACAGCAGGATCCCGATTGCCCCGATCGGCAGGTTGATGGTGAAGATCCAGCGCCAGTTGACGTATTCGACCAGGTAGCCGCCCAGGGTGGGGCCGATCGCCGGAGCGACCAGCAGGGCAATCCCGAAGATGCCCATCCCGCCGCCGATCCGCTCCTTGGGCACCATCCGGAAGATCATCGCCATGGTGGTGGGCATGATCATCCCCCCACCCATGGCCTGGATGACCCGGGCGACGATCAGGGAGTTGATGCTCCAACTCATGGCGCACAGCAGTGAACCGAAGACGAAGACGGCCATCGAAAAAATATACAGCCGCTTGAATCCCAGCTTGTCGCCCAGCCAGCCGCTCAGGGGCACCACCACGCCCATGGCCAGCATGTAGATGGTGACCACCCACTCCACGGTGCTGGTGCTGGCGTTGAACACGCTCATAATGGTGGGGACGGCCACATTGACGATGCTGGAGTCCAGGATCGACATGAAGGCGCCGATCAGGGCGACCAGCACCGGGATGATCCAGGGCCCGATCTGCCCGCCGTTGCCGGCTTCAGCAGTCTTGCCATTACCCGGCACGCCATGGCTGCCGCCTGCGGCTGGTTCCCGACCGGTCCCGTTCGGCGCCGCGCTCCCGCTCGGCAGCCCCGAGTTCCCGGACTGCCCAAACTTTTTGCCGTTTTTATCGCTCAACTGCAATCACCTTTGTCATTCTCCAAGTGATCGAGAATCCTCTGCAGATCATCGATCAGCCTTGAGTAGTTTTCCACCGGCAGGATCCCGATCATCGCCTGCAGCTCGGTTTCCACCCTGGCCGTAAGGCGCTCGACGCAGATGGACAGTTTCGGAGCGCACCTGATCAGGATGCTGCGGCGGTCCTCCGGATCGGGAACCCGCTGCAGCCACCCCCCGGTCACCAGCCGGTCCAGGATGCCGGTGAGGGTGCTCGGGGGAATACCGATCCTTTCGGACAACTCGCTGGCCCGGCAGGTCTGCCGGCGGTGCATCGCCTTCAGCACCACGATCTCTGTAGCGGACAGGCCCTCTGATTCGAACAGCGGCGCTAACCGCCGGTGCAGCTTGCGGGATATCTGGCTTAGCAATTCGATCAGTTGAGCATCCTGCATACCTGCCACCTTGCTTCGATTTCGTATATTTCGATTACGTACTATTACAGGATAGCCATCCTGGAGCATTCTGTCAATTCTTTTTTTGCAATATATGGGAGCATCCAGGGCCTATCGGCATTATATGTCCGGCCGCCTTCATGATCAACCGGGCAAGCGCCTTCCCCGGCGCTTTCAATCATGCCAGGCAATGATCATTGACTTTCTCGCCGCAAAACACCTAGAATAGACTAGGAATTACCTTTTAAATATTTCTGTTATTACTATTTGTTATAGTTGGACAGGCTTTTACACCGCCACCATTGAGTGTAAAAAGGCCTGCAATGTTGTATGACAGCCCTGAAAAGGCTAGTCGTAAATAGAGAGATAAGGGAGAGAGTGAGAAATGGCTGATTATCGTCAGATGTGGACCGATCTGGGAATGGATCTGGAAAAGCATGACCAGCTGTGCGCCGTGCTGCCGGAGGCTTTCGGAGGCATCTACCTGTCGCAGGAGAACCGCCCCGAGGGCATGGGTTTCTTCGATTTCGTGGTGTCGGAGATCCACGGGGTGCGGCCGGCGGAATTGATCGAACACCAGAAACAGGGCGGCAAGGTCTTCGGCACTTTCTGCGTCTATGTGCCGGATGAAGTGATCTTCGCCGCCGGGGCGATCGCCACCGGTCTCTGCGGGGGCTCGCAGTTCTGGGTGCCCGGCGGTGAGAAGGTGCTGCCCGCCAACACCTGCCCGCTGATCAAGGCCTCGGTGGGAGCACGCCTGGACCGCACCTGTCCGTTCTTCCGCATCGCCGACATGTTTATCGGCGAGACCACCTGCGACGGCAAGAAGAAGGCCTGGGAGATCTTGAACCAGGACGTTCCGGTCTATGTGATGGACCTGCCCCAGATGAAGCGGGCCAAGGATGTGGCCGCCTGGGAAGATGAGATCAGACTGCTGATCGCCAAGGTGGAGGAGTTCACCGGCAGCAAGGTGGCCCCGGAGGCCTTGTCAGACGCCATCAAATTGATCAATAACAAACGGGCGGCCCTGGCCCGGCTATACAAGACCCGCCAGAGTTCACCGGTGCCGATCAGCGGCAAGGACGCCCTGCTGGTCAGCCAGATCGCCTTCTATGACGACCCGGCCCGCAACGCCACCATGGTCAACAAGCTGTGTGACGAGTTGGAACAGCGGATCGTTGACGGCAAGGGCGTGTTCCCGGCCGATGCTCCCCGGATCATGATCACCGGCACCCCGATGGCCATCCCCAACTGGAAGCTGCACCACATCGTGGAGAGCAGCGGAGCGCCGGTGGTAGTCGAGGAGTCCTGTACCGGGGTCCGCTACTTCGAGCACCAGGTGGATGAGAGCCAGACCACTCTGGAAGGCCAGGTCAAGGCCCTGGCCGAACGCTACATGCAGATCAACTGTGCCTGCTTCACCCCGAACCCGGGCCGGATCGAGGACATCCTGCGCCTGGCCAGGGAGTACAGGGTGGACGGCGTGATCGACTACAACCTGCAGTTCTGCAATCTCTACACCACGGAGAGCTACCTGGTGCAGCAGGCCCTCAAGGAGGCCGGCATTCCGTATTTGCGCCTGGAAACAGATTACAGCGAACAGGATTTCGAGCAGCTCAGGACCCGGGTCGGGGCTTTCCTGGAGATGCTCGGAAAGTAGGTCATCAGGTTGCCGGAACAGGAGAGCTGCGACTATTACATCCTCTTTCCCAACCATCAGGAGGGCTTGCGCCTGCACCAGGAACTGAAGGCAGCGGGGGTGCCGTGCATGATTGCGCCCACTCCCCGCTCCGCCAGCAGCTTCTGCGGCATGTCGCTACGGCTGGCGGAGGACCAGGTGCCCTCCGCCATGCAGGTGATCGCCGCCAGTGGTGTTATAATAGAAGGAATCGCCCGCATTCAGCGTCAGCCCTTTCAATACCGGGCCACCTGAATCGGGTATGAGGGGAGGCCGCCAATTTGGGCGTCATCTATCTGGACAATGCTGCCACCTCCTGGCCGAAACCGGAAACCGTCTATCAGTCAATGGATCGGTTCAATCGCCAACTGGGCGCCAGTCCGGGACGCGGCAACCACAGCCGCACCCTGGAGGCGGGATCGCTGCTGCTGGAAACGCGGGAGGCTCTGGCGCGGTTATTCAACGTCTCCGACTGCGCCCGGATCATCTTCACCGCCAACGCCACCGAGTCCCTCAACCTGGCTTTGAAGGGCATCCTGAAGCCCGGCGACCACGCGGTGATCAGCAGTATGGAACATAACGCCGTAGCACGGCCATTGCACACCATGGAACGCTCGGGGGTGTCCTTCTCGATAGCCGCCTGCGCTCCGGACGGCAGCCTGGATCCCCACGACGTGGAGTCGGCCATCCGGGAGAACACCAGGCTGGTCTGTCTGCTGCACGCCTCCAACCTGACGGGCACGATCATGCCGATCGCCGAGGTCGGCGCCATCGCCCACCGGCGCCATGTGCTGTTTCTGGTGGACGCCGCCCAGACCGCAGGCATCATCCCCATCGACGTGCAGCGCCAACAGATCGATCTGTTGGCTTTTCCCGGCCACAAGGGGCTGTTCGGCCCCCAGGGGACCGGCGGCCTCTATATCGGGCCGGGGCTGGAGATACGAACGCTCAAAGAGGGCGGCACCGGATCGCAGTCTGAGCAGATCGAGCAGCCCGAATTCCTGCCCGACAAGTTTGAGAGCGGCACGCACAACACTCCGGGCATAATCGGGTTGGGGGCAGGGGTAAAGTTTGTCATGGAGACGGGGCAGGAACAGATCCTCCGCCACGAAGGGCAGCTTGCCGAGATGCTGATCTCCGGGTTGCAGGAGATCCCCGGAGTCACCGTCTATGGACCGGCAGACGGCAGCCGGCGCCTGGCGGTAATCCCGTTCAACGTTGAAGGGCTGGATTGTGGAGAAGTGAGCTTCGCCCTGGACCAGGGAGGGATTATCGCCCGTTCGGGCCTGCACTGCGCCCCTCTGGCCCACCGCACCATCGGCATCATCGAGCAGGGCGCCTGCCGCTTCAGCCCGGGTTTCTTCAATACAGCAGAGGAGATCGAGCGGGTGATCCGGGCAGTGTACGCCATTGCCGCCAACCACTAAACAACAGCAGGCCCCGGCATTGCCGGGGTTCTTTTTTTGGGCGCCGCCGTTGGCGCCGGGACGCTGCTCACTCGGCAGTGGCTGCCGGCAGGGAGGCCTTCATAAAATCGATAAAAGTCTGCAGCAGATGATCCGGCACCCGGTTCTTCCTGGTGATCAGGTACAGGCCGCGCATTCTGGGGAGGCCGGCGATGCGCACCGCCGCCAGGGCGCCGGACTGGATCCGGGGTTGGGCGGCCACGGTGGAGAGCAGCGACACTCCGAGGCCAGCCGCCACAGCGCTGAGAACTGCATCAGTGCTGCCCAGTTCCATGCGATACTTCAGGGCGCCCGGGTCGATGCCGCGCTCCTGCAGCCACTGCTCGAACACTGCCCGGGTGCCCGAACCCGGTTCCCGGACCACCATCTGTTCGGCGCAGAGTTCCTCCAGGTCGACCGTCTCCCATCCTTCCCAGCGATGTCCCCTGGGCACCACCACCACCAGTTCGTCATTATAGATCAGCTCGTGCTGCAGATTCTGGCTGTTGATCTGCACGCCGATCACCCCGGCGGCGAATTCACCTGCCAGGACGCGGCGCGCCACCTCTTTGCTGTCGCTGATCTCCAGGCTGACCGTGACCTCCGGGTACCGCTGCTGGAAGGCCCCGAGCAACCGGGGCAGGATGTATTCTCCGGGGATGGTGCTGCCCCCCAGCAGCAACTCGCCCTGGACCGTGTCCGCCAGATCGCGCACCTCGGCGAGGCTCTTGTCGATCGTCTGCAGAATGCGCTGCCCGTAACGGTAGACGATCTTGCCGGCCTCGGTCAGCTGTGGTTCCCGGCCGCGGCGGTACAGCAGCGGCGTCCCGTATTGGGCCTCCAATGCCCGCAGCTGCTTGCTGACCGCCGGCTGCGAGATCTCCAGGGCCTCGGCGGCCCGGGTCAGGCTTTTCTTGTCCATGATCGTGATCAGAGTTTCCAACCAGCTAAGATTCATGTCTGCCACCAACTTTATCCTGTTTTTTTAGCCTCGCTGCCGCTCTGTCGATGCCAGCACCTCGTTCAGGCTGCCGGTCCGGTATCCGTCCAGATCGAGAGCGGCATAAGTAAAGCCGCAGACCTTGATCCGCCGGGAGATCTCCTGCAGCAGTTCCGGTTTCAGCACCTTGACCAGTTCCTCCGGGGCAACCTCGATCCTGGCAATCTGACCGTGGTGCCTGACCCGGACATTCTCCAGGCCAAATTCAATCAGTATCGCCTCTGCACGGGCAATCTGCTCCAGCTTCTCCAAGGTCAGCGGCTCTCCGTAGGGAATGCGGGACGCCAGGCAGGCCTGGGCCGGCAGGTTCCAGTTGGGCAATCCTAATTGCCGGGCCAACCGCCGTACTTCCGGTTTGGCCAGTCCGCACTCCAGCAAAGGGCTGTGCACCGTCTCGAAGCCGCGGATGGCGGCCATGCCGGGGCGGTAATCACCGCAGTCGGAGCGGTTCGTGCCGTCCAGCACCGCCTGGTAGCCCTCTTCCCCGGCGATCGCCGTCAACAGTCCAAAGGTATTGCTCTTGCAGTAAAAACAACGGTTGGACGGATTGGCTGCTATAGCTTCATCCTGCAGTTCGTCGGTCTTCACGATCCGGCGCCGGGCGCCCATATCCGCAGCCACCGCAGCCGCCGTTCCCTGGTCGCGCTCCGGCATCAACGGCGAGACCACTGTCACCGCCAGCACGTTCTCCAGACCCAGGGCCTGAATAGCCGTCCTGAGCACCAGCGAGCTGTCGACGCCGCCGGAAAAGGCCACGATTACCCGCGGCCACTGGGATATGTAAGACTCCAGGGCCATCAGCTTGCGCCGGAGATCCTCGCCAACCCCCGCATCGCCCTGCAAACTGTCATCGACACCAACGTTCATGGCAGTCACTTCTCTCCTCGTTGATTAACAAAGATCCAAAATCGAGCGGCGTCTCCATACTACGAAATGCCAGAACCGTCGCCGCATTTTATGATGGCGCCTCCGCCTAAAACTACCTCCCCATCATACAGGACCACTGCCTGGCCCGGAGTGATCGCCTTCTGAGGGGTCTGGAAGTCCACCCGCAGCCGGTCTTCCCCCTCCCGGACGGCCACCGCCTCCACCAGCGGCGCCTTGTAACGGATCTTGGCCCTGACCGGGCGCGGCCGGCTGAAAGGCACACCCGAGATGTAAATGACATCATCAGCGATCAGGCTATGCTGGTAGAGATCCCTCTCCGCCCCCACCCAGACGGTGCCAGTTTCCGGATCGATCCGGGTGACGTACAGCGGATGCTCATAAACCAGCCCCAAGCCCTTGCGCTGTCCTACGGTATAACGGCAGATACCCCGGTGCCGGCCGAGGATCTCCCCGTTGATGTGCCGGAAGTACCCCTCGGGGCCTGTGGTCCCTGTCCGCCCGGCTACAAAGTCAGAGTAGCTTTTTTCGGAGACAAAGCAGATCTCCTGGCTCTCAGCCTTCGCTGCCACCGGCAGTCCGGCCTGCAGGGCGATCTGCCGCACTTCCCGCTTATGGAGATCCCCCAGGGGAAACAGCACATGCTCCAGCTGTTGCTGAGTGATCTGATAGAGGGCGTAGGTCTGGTCCTTGGATTGGTCTGCCGCCATCTGCAGCTGCCATCCGCCGCCGTCCTCCCGGCCGATGCGGGCGTAATGGCCGGTGGCCAGATAGGCGGCGCCCAACTCCTGCGCCTTGCGCAGCAGGGTGCCAAACTTGAGGTAGCGGTTGCAGGCGATGCACGGGTTGGGGGTGCGGCCGGCGTGGTATTCCCGGCAAAAGTAACCGATCACCCGGTTCTCGAACTCCTCCCGGAAATCCAGCACGTAGTGGGGAATCTGCAACTTCCAGGCCACCTGCCTGGCATCATCCAGGGCCGACAGGCCACAACAGCTGCGATCACCCGACCCGCTATCGCGGGTACCCCGGCGCGGCCAGACCTGCATGGTGACGCCCACCACCTCGTAACCCTGGCGCTGCAACAGCAGCGCGGCCACAGCGCTGTCCACCCCGCCGCTCATGGCCACCACCACCCGTCCCTCCGGCCGGCTGCCGTTCACCGGCATGTATCGCTGGCTGCGCCATCCAGGAGAATCCGCTCCGGGTGGGCATAGAGGTTGCAGCGGCCGCCCCGGGCAAAACCGACCACCGTCACTCCCAGGTCGTCGGCCAGCTGCAGGGCCAGGTCGGTGGGGGCGGACCGGGAGATCAGCACCGGCACTCCCATCTTGGCAATTTTAAGGAGGATCTCCGAGGAGACCCGGCCACTGAAGACGATGATCTTGTCCTCCCTGGGGATCTCTTCCAGAAAGCACTGGCCGTAGATCTTATCCAGGGTGTTGTGGCGCCCGATGTCCTCCCGGAAGATCAGGATCTCCCCGCCCTGCGCCAGGGCCGCTCCGTGCACCCCTCCGGTGTGCTGGAACAGGCGTGACCGCTGTTGCAGCTGCTCTGCCAGGCTGAGGATAGTGGCCAGCGGCACCCGCAGGGAGGCGGTAACCGGTTTGCAGAGCAGGGCATCGGCCGCAAAATAGAAGGAGGTGCGGGCACGCCCGCAACAGGGAGTGATATAGCGCTTGAGAAACACCTTCTCCCCCAGGTTCTCCTGGTGGCGGGTCTCCACCCAGGCCATCCCCTGTTCCTCGTCGACGCTGATCCGCCTGAGGTCGTCACGCTTGATTAAAATACCCTCGGCACAGAGAAATCCCACCGCCATGTATTTCAGGTCTACCGGAGAGCAGACTATGGTGGCCAGCTCTTTGTCGTTGACATTGACCGTCAGCGCCGCTTCCCGGACGACGATATCCTCCTCTTCGACCGCACCGGTCTCATCGATCCTGACTATGCGGCGCGGGACTATAGCCGCCTCCGCCTGGGTACCGGGTACCCTTTGGGTGGGGTGGGGTGGGGTGGGGCGGAGCGGAGCGGGGGGAGACACCTGCCCCCGGTTTTCAGCGCTATTGTTCTGTTCCATGCCTGCTCATCAACCTTCTTTCTGAATCAGCCTGACCGCCATCGCTAGCGGAGGTGAGCCCGAGCCGGACAGTTACTGGACCGCTTGCCGGTCCAGGTATGGCCCGAGTATCTGCACTGCAACCCTGGACGAATCCGGATGCCTCAGGCGAATGGCCGCCTCCCGCATCCGTGCCCGCAGGCTGTCATCCTGCAGCACCGCTCTCAACGACTGCTCGAGTTCGGCCAGGCTGGAGGCAGACAGTGCCGCTCCCTCCCGCACCAGGAAGTCCCGGTTTCGCTCCTCCTGGCAGGGCAGAGGCTTGTAAATGATCATGGGAAGCTCCGACGCCAGCGCCTCGCTGGCAGTGATCCCGCCTGCCTTGGAGATCAGGCAGGCAGCCGTTCTCATGAACCTGGGCATATGCCGGGAATAGCCGATGATGAAGACCTTATTGCGCCCCTTGCTGACCGCTGCCCGCAGGTTCAGGCGCAACCGGGGGAAGCGCACGCCCAGCACCACGGCTACCAGGGGCACCGGCTGGTTGGCCAGCACGTGGCAGATCTTGCCCAATTCCCCGCCGAAGCTGGTCGCCCCGCTGACCACCAGCACCAGGGGCAATGACCGCTGTGACTCCGAGAGATCCGGCAATAACCGGCGTAATTGTTGTGGTGTTCTCCGCTCGAAGCGCAGGTCGATCGGAATGCCGGTGGCCTCCACCCGCTCCCGGGGCACGCCGCGCCGTACCAGTTCATCCGCCACGACGGGGCTGGCTACCAGGTACAGGTCGGTGCCCGGCTGAATCCACTGCTGATGCAGGATATAGTCTGTGACCACAGTCACCAGCGGACAATTGACCAATCCCCGCTGTTTTAACATAGCCACTGCCGCAGAGGGGACCGGGAAGGTGCTGATGATCAACTGCGGGCTCTTGCGCCTGTAGTACCTGAGAAAGGCCGGAACTCCGCAGGCCCTGATGAATCTCTGGAAGAGGGACTGCGGCTGCAACTGGTCGGTGTAGGCAAAAAAACGGCGGTAGATGGGTGGCACTCGGATCATCAGGTCGTGGTAAGTCAACCTGGTCACCTTGTCGAACAGAAAGCCTGCAAACACCAGGTAGTTGACGACATCCACTTCCAGTGCCGGGTACTCCCTTAACAGCGCCTTTTTAAGAGCCAGGGCAGCCTGCCAGTGGCCGCTGCCGAAGCGCACCGCCAGGATCAGAACGCGTTTGGTCTCTGCCATATGCCTGATACCCCCAGCGTGACTTAGCACAACCCGCTATCTAAAGCCATGCATATCAAATTGACTAATCTTTGCATTTATGGTAGGCGATTATTAAGAAAAGGTCAAGCGCCGGACTGCACCCGCTGCAGCCCGTCCAACTGCCACACTGCCAACAGCGCTTGAGAGCGCCCGCAATCGGACACGCTATCCGGCGATCTCCCTCATCACCAGATCCAGGATAAAGGGCAGGCTGGCCGACACCTCGGGGGTCAGGTCCAGGCCCACCTCGATCTGGCCGGGTTCGACTCCGATGATCACCGCTGCCGGCATGTACCCATCCATCAGTTCCAACATCTTCAAGGCATCCATGATGCCGATGTCGTGCAGCGAGATGACGTCATAATCAGCCTGCTGCTGGAAATCCTGTGGCGTCAGGCGGTAAACTGCCCCGGGCGGCTCCCCGCCCTTCAAGGCATCCACGATGATGATCTTCTCCGCCCCCGAGAGCAGCGGCAGCAGATCGCAACCGGCCGTGCCCCCGTCGATGACCTCCACATCCGGAGGCAACCGGCGATCTTCCAGCGCCCGGACCAGATGCACCCCGATCCCATCATCCCTCAATAACAGGTTGCCAATCCCCAACACAATCTTCCTGCCCATGGCTGCTCCCCTTTAAAAACACAATATCCCTAATCGCATTATAACCGAAATTTACGTCTCTTTGCCCACCCGGTGCGTACCGGTGTCAACAAAAACCGGTTAACCTGGCATTCCAAAGACCTGGCCGTCAACCGGACCCCCCTGTTTAGGCAACCGCCGGTTTCTGCACATACTGGAAATACACCATCGCGAACAGCAGGTACCATATGGGAAAGAGCGCGTAGATAGTCCAGAAGTGCGCTGTCCACAATGCTTTTTCACCCCAAAACAAGCCGCTGCAAAGGATGATGACGATCCTGATCACGTTCTGCAGCCAGGTGCCCGCCACTCCGAACAGAAAGATTGGCACTGCCCTCTGCCAGGGCAGGGGCAGGTCCAGCACCATAAACATGAAGATGGAAACAAACACAGCCATCGTTGCGGGGCCGGCGCAAGCGCCGGCGACCATGACCGACATCAATTTGCCTGATGGCGCCATGAACTGGAACACCTGGCCATTTACCGCTATGTGCAGGCCGATCAGTCGCAACAGCCAGGCCACCGGTAGCACGGAAGTGCTGGCATAGCCGGCATCCAGGTAGGTCTCCACCAGCAGGGGAAAATAAATTGTAAAAGCGTAAGCCCCGAGCATGGCAACCGGGATCATCGCTCCCGGGCCGAAAAAGATAGCAAAAGCGCCCGCGCAGGTGGCCAACAGGCGCAACATCAAGAATGGCGCAGTCGCAGGCACAAAAAAAGCCAGCACTGCGATCATCAGCCCTGAAGCAATGAACACCGGGGTAGGCATGAGCTTCATGTCCACCCAGACCTGTTTCCTCTTGGCGTAAACCATCAAGATAGCAAGCGCCAGCACTCCCCAGGGAGCCGTGTGGTATGAGCCAAAGATATAGCCGATAGACAGGGCGCCGGTCAATTCGGCCCAATTCGCCCTGGAAAATAACAACATGATCAACAGCATGCTTAATGCTGCCCATAAAACCAGCCTAACTCGTACCGATCTGATATATATCGCTCTCCATCGTCAGGGTATTACTACGCAAGCCTCTCCCAGTATCTCTTACGGAACCAGGCATAGCCGGCAGCGCACATCCCCAGTACCAGAATGGCGGCAACTGGTGTCGGGAACTCGGGAATGGCCGAGTCCTCCACTTCGAAAGTTGCATTGATGACTTGGGCGACAATGTGGCCGTTGCTGTCATCTTCATGCACATCTACGGTCCAGGTGCCAGGCTGGGCGTTACTGCTGCTGCCCTGATTCAGATTGCAATAGCTGGTCAGGTTGCCGTCATTATCCAGTATTCCAGAATCGACATACGTAAAACCACCATCAGGATCACTATACTTGACATAGTAACAGTTGGGAGCCGGATGTGGATCCAGGCCGGAGGCCGTCACATTGACCACATTATTGCTGCCGCTGAAAGAACCGGTAATCTGACCGGAGCTGTCGGTGATGGTGACGGTGGCCAGGCGAATTGTGCGGGATACCGTGGTAGAGTTGCCGGCATTATCCGTCGCTGTCACTGTAATGGTGTTGGCGCCTGTAGTAAGGCCTCCAACCGTGCAGTTAAAGTTGCCATTATTGTCTACGTATGCATTTATGCCATTCACGTTCACTGCGGCCAGGCCCGAGCCGTCATCCGAGGCAGCGCCGCTCACGGCAATAATATTCGTATTCACGTAGCTACCATCGACCGGCTGGTCAACTGAGAGCGATGGAGGGGTGTTGTCCCCGGCAACGGCAAGGCTGAGGTTTCTGGAGGCATTGATACTGTTGGCATCGATGACTTTGACGGTAACGGTGAAGGAAGAACCGGATGTGGTGCTGGGCCTGCCGGTGATCGCCCCGTTGGAGGCGTTGATGCTCAGGCCGGGCGGGAGGCCGGTGGCTGACCAAGTGTAAGGGGTCAGGCCGCCGCTGGCGGTGACGGTGGCGCTGTAGTAGACGCCCTGGGCAGCGTTGGGCAAACCGGTGGTGGTAATCTGTAACGGATAGACAGTAAGACTGAAACTCCTGGTAGCCGTGTTGGCGTTCCTGTCAGTGACAGCAATAGTGACGCTGGCCGGAGAGCCGGACGTGGTGCTGGGCCTGCCGATGATCAGCCCGGTGTGGGTGTTGATGCTGAGGCCGGCCGGAAGGCCGGTGGCTGACCAACGATATGGACGCAGGCCGTCGCTGGCGGTGACAAAGACCCAGTAAAATTTGCCTACTGTGGCGTTGGGTAAACCGGCAGTGGTGATTGTCAGTTGAGGGTGAACGGTCAGGCTGAGATTCTTGGTGGCGGTGCTGCCGCTATTATCGTGAACACTGATCGCGACGCTGAAGGGGGAGCCGGCGGCCGTGCTGGGCGTACCGGTGATCGACCCGGTGGAGGTGTTTATACTCAGGCCCCCTGGAAGGCCGGTGGATGACCAGGTATAGTTTCCATCACCGCCGGTGGCAGCCAGGATATAGCTGTAGAATACACCCTGGGTGGCTTCGGGAAGCGAAGTGCTGGTGATCTGTAGCCGACCCATCCTGGTCGCCGTGATAGTGTATGCCTTGATGGTGGCGCCGTCCTGGGCGGTGACCACCACACTGATGGTGTTAGAGCCCACGATCAAACTGATTGGGCCGGATGCTGCGCCGCTGGCTTGGGTCGTGCCATTCACCTTGATGGCAGCGGTGGCATCGGCCGCGGTCGGAGTGACAGTGACGCTGGTAACGGTGTTGGCCACGCTGTCGGCGTAGCTCAGGGTGCCCGTGGCAAAGGTTGGCGTCAGGGTACCGGCGCTGATGGTCAGGTTGCTGAGATCGGCGATGCTGCTTTTTGCCCTAGTCACCGTGATGGTGTAGGTCCTGGGAGCGCCTTTTTGAGCGGTGACCCTCACCCTGATAATGTTGGATCCCACGTTCAGGCTGATCAGGCCGGATGCTGCGCCATTGGCCACGGTCGTGCCATTCACCTTGATGGTAGCGATGGCATCGGCCGCGGTCGGAGTGACAGTGACGCTGGTAACGGTGTTGGCCACGCTGTCGGTGTAGGAGACGGTATCGGAGGCGAAGGACGGGGTCAGGGTACCGGCGCTGATAGTAAGATTGCTCAGGTTGGCGTTGCTGCTAAGCGCCTCCGCCGCCCACGTAAAAAACAGGGGGGCCACAATAGCCGCCAAGATCAGGCAACAGAGCGACATACGCTTTATTATCGTTCTAAAGAATGCCATTGCTTTTCTCCCTCCCGCTGATGGCCGGTGAACAGGATCATACCTTTCTCACTAACTCGTGCTCAGGATCATGATGATTTTGGTGTAGACGATCCCCACGAAAACGATCAACAGAATCCAGGTCAGGATGTTGAAACGGAGCCTTAACCGCTGCAGGAAGAGCGCACCTCCCGACGCCATTCCGACGGAGCTATCCTCGGAGGCCGCCCCCGCCAGTTCCAGAAAGATCAGTAGCAAGATCAGGGTGAGAGAGAACACCAGACCGGCGTTCAGGTCAGCTGCTGCGCTAAAGTTGTTCTGGTAGTATGCGTTGGTCACCATGGAGCTCATCACAGTGGTGGAAAAAGAGGCAAAAGAGATGAAGCTGCTGCAAACCTGAGGCGCGAAGGGCGGGATGGAGACCGCTTTTTCGTAATTTCCTGCGGCAGATGAAGTCCTCACCACGAAGCTGACTTTATCGCCGATCTTTACAGGAGAGGGGTAGGCATACTGGTAGGTCTTGCTGGAGAGTGGCGCCAGAGTTGTTTGTCCTGCCTGTAATAAGTCGGCGTTGGCATAGAGCTGGCAGTTCACTACCTTGCTTAAAAGAGAGGGATTGTTCAGTTTCAGGGTGACCAGCAAGGGTTCCCCCAGGCGGGGTGTTTCCGGCAGCACCGTGATGCTGGCGGGCGCGCCGGTTCCTCTCAGGGTCAGACAGAAGGCGCCTAAAAGGATGATCCCGGCCCAGACGACAACCAGCTTGAAAAGCAGACCCAACAACTTGTTTCTTTCCCCCATGAATCTCACTCCCCTCACTAGAAGAAAACCCTGAAGAGATGCGGGTATATGACAACCAGGACAACGTTGTTGATGCCATGCACCAGAATAGGCAAGAACAGACTTTTTGTTTTTAGATAGAGCGACCCGAAGATCAGGCCGGCAATGAACACGAAAAACAGTTCCGGCACCGAGCGCCAGGTGAGGTGCATGATGGTAAACAGCAGGGAGGCGCCGATCAGCCCCCCCCGCCATCCGAAGAGATTGACCATGTCCCGCTGGATCAACCCCCGGAAGAGGAGTTCCTCTCCCAGCCCCACAAAGACAGTCATGTAGAGCAGATTCAGAACTAAATAACCGGCCGAAATGCTCGGATAAGCGGGGGCAGGTCTGAGGATCATATATTCGACCAGGCCCGTGCAGCAGCCTAGCGCCGTACCTCCCAAAAGGTAATAAGGCAGACTGGCGGTTGTGGGAAGCCTGCCGAACAACTCTTGTAAAGAAAGGTTTTTCTGGTAGATGTGAAAGAAACACAGGGCGATGATGCACGAGTATACGGCTGGTAACAGATATTCCTGGTTGATGAAGAACCAGGGCAGGGATGAGGTGAACAGGACGTAGACGGGCACCAGGGCCATAGACTCCACACATAAGGTCAGCCTGTCTTCCGATGACGGTATCGCCAACAACAGGTAGAGCAGGAAGCTGATGGCCAGGGAGAGCACAATGCCATAGGCAGCGTTGCGGTAAGCAAAAACAAACTCGCTGATACCAATAAAGACCATGATCGCTGTAATTATAAGGGCGTACAATGTTAACTGGCGCCGGCTATATGATTGCTTAATCACTGCCATATCGCTTTCCTGAATATGGAACAAAACAGCTTCTCCTCCCCGGGCAGCTTAATTAAAATCCCCGGTCTCTTCATGCCATTGCCGGCAGGTTAGATGCCGGATAAATAATAAGTCATGGTTTCCAGCGGGGTTGTTTCCGGCTCCCTATAAATATTTACCAGCACTTTCCCGTCGCCGGCCGTACTGATCCTGAGAGGCTGATTGTAGATATAGGCGCCGTCTTTTTTTATCAGGACGGGTTCCTGGTATCTGTTCTGGCCAAGCATGGTCTGAACACGATAAGAAACATCCCTGTGTTCATGGTTAGCCAGTTGGATCTGGAGAATCCAATGGTCTCTTGTCCTAAGAAGCTGCATTTTCTGGATGGTGCTCGCTTCCCGATCCCCGGCGAGGGGCCGAAAAAAGCTCACTGCCAAAAGCAGCACCAGTGTAATCAAGGAAAGGGTGTAAAATAGCCTGAGACGATGCGGCCAACTCTTCATTTTCGGCCTCGCTTAACTTGTTAAAAATGTGAATGTATTTAATATATTACCATTAGAATTAATATATTACAATATTACCAATTCATATAGTATACCTCAGAATTGCTCTATTCGCAATAGATTTTATTTTCTAAATATTCTATATTATTCTGATATTTCCTCTTCCCGCCAAAAAAATACCAGTCCACCATATCGGAGGACTGGTATTTTGATATAACAGGGTCAGTCGGATCTAAGGCATAGTCCTGGCCCTCAACTAGCTTTTTACAGCCCTGGCTCCAGGGGCCGTTGGCGCTTGCTTGCCGTGGCCGGCATGGGATTTAACCGGACGCAGGCCGGAGAACATGCCGTAGATGTTGGCCATGCCCTCGGTGAAGTCCAGGTACATATGGCCGGCCACGCAGTAGACGAAGATCCAGGCCACGATGTAGTGGATGATCCGGATCCACTTGGCGCCGCCGATCCACACGTCCCAACTGGCAAAAACGCTTGGCCAGTATAGGATGATGCCCGTGAAGATCTGAATGATCAGCAACGGGGCAAAGGCCGCGTACATCCCCTTCTGGCCGGGGTTGTACTTCTCGCCGAAATCCGGCTCCTCATCGCTGACGAACATGTAATACTTCATCAGCTTGATCATATTCCCCATGTCGGCCTTGCGCATGGCGAAGTTCTTGTAATCGCCGGTGGCGAAGGCGTAGTAGAGCCGCCCGATCAGACCGGCAATCACGCAGTACATGAACACGAAGTGCACCTTGCGGGCCCAATCCATATCCAGGAAGAAGAACCGGAAGAAGCCATCAGGATTATGGATGTAAAAACCCGAGAAGATCAGCATGAATATGGAGACGGCGTTCCACCAGTGGAAGAAACGCACTGTCAGGGTATGGCGGGGTTCCAGTCTGGCCAATTATATCCCCTCCCTAATAGACCCGGAATTCGCGTACTTTCCGGTCCGGGGTGATCACGTGCACGGCGCAGGCGATGCAGGGGTCGAAGGAACGCACCACACGCACTAGCTCGATCGGGTTGTTGGGGTCCTTAACCGGTGTCCCGATGAGAGCCTGCTCGATCGGGCCGGGGTGATCGCTGTCGTCGCGCGGGCCGGCATTCCAGGTAGTCGGGACCACGGCGTTGTACTTGGCGATCTTGTAATTTTCGATCTTGATCCAGTGGCCCAGGGCGCCGCGCTCGGCGTCGGTGAGGCCCATGCCGTGAGCTGACTTCGGCACCTCATTCGGAGCGCAGGTCGGTTCGCCCGGCTTGAGCTGCAGCAGCCATTCCATCAGGGAGTGAGCAACCTTGGACGCATCCAGGGCACGGGCGAAGTGGCGGCCCATGACGGAGAAGGCCTTGTCGCCCAAGCCCCTGACATCGGGCTGCTGGGCTATCCACAGCTTGGCCAGCGGGCCGACTTCCATGACGTTGCCGTCATACCGGGGCGCCTTCAGCCAGGAGTAACCGGCTGCCTTGGTCGGGTCCGGAGTGATCACGCTCTCGGTCGGAAGCTTGCTGCCGCCGGATCCGTCCACGTACCAGGAGTGCTTGACATCCTCGGTGATCTTGCCGGCATCGAAAGAGCCATCCTGGCCGTTGACGTAGACACCGGCCGGATAGAGCCTGGTTCCGTTGTTATCCTGCGGGAAAACGCCGTAGGAGAGGAGATTCTTGCAGCCCCGGCCGATATCCAGCCAGTCACTGTAGACTCCGGCCACCGCTTTCACATCGGCCACGTAGACATTGTCGATGAAGCTGATCAGGTCTTGCAGCAGATACTTGCTCTGGACGATCTTTTCCACATCAACATTGGCGGTGACGCCGCCGGGTACGATCGCCCTCTGGCCGGGAGCGCGGCCGCCCCAGACAGCCAGCAGCTGGTGGGCCTTCTTGCGCATCTCCAGGGCCTGCAGGTAGTGATTGACCGCCGCGGCGTTGATGGCGTCCGGCAGGCGGTAGTCGCCCTGATATTGCGGCAGCAGCGGATCTACACCCGCCGGCGCCTTAACATAGTCCAGAGCCGCCAGGTGATAGAAGTGCAGGATGTGTGACTGCAGGTAGTTGGCGCCCTGGATGATGTTGCGCACGATCCGTCCATTGTCCGGAATCTTGTCTGTCAATCCCAAGGCGTCATCCAGCGCATAGGTAGCCGCCGTGGCGTGGGCGATCGGACAGACGCTGCAGATCCTCTGGACATATTCCTGAGCGTCCCGGGGGTCATGGCCCTGCAGGATCAGCTCCAGGCCGCGGAACAGTGTACCGGTGCTTTTAGCGTCGGTTACTTTGCCGCCGTCCACCTCGCACTCGATCTTCAGGTGGCCCTCAATTCTGGTAATGGGATCAACGATTACTTTTGCCATGTTTGTGTCACCCCCCTACTCTTCTTTGCCGCTGAGACGGCCTTTTGCTGCGTTGCCTACCAGGTGGGCAGCCACACCGGCCACCACCACCGCTCCCAGGGTCAGCCCGACGGCATCAGCGCTGGCGTTGATGTTGGGCAGCGAGACATTCGGGTAGCGCTGGTAGATCGGGGAGGACCCATCCGGGAAGTTCATGTCGGTGCAGGCCATGCATGGGGCGTTAGCCTTGATGCACCAGTTCACGCCACCATTCCACTGCCGGTCGAAGGCATCGCAGGCGGCAAAGGGGCCCTTGCAGCCCAGTTCCAGGAGGCAGTAAGGCTCGCTGAAGCTCTTGGCGAACTTGCTGTTGTCGAAGTATTGGCGTCGCGGGCAATTGTCGTGGATGATCCGGCCAAAAAACATGGTCGGACGGTTGTACTTGTCCAGCGGCGGCAGTTTTTTATAGAGCAACACATGCGCCAGGCTGCCGACCATCCAGTCAGGATGCGGCGGGCAGCCGGGAATATTGATCACCGGTGTGGTGATGCCCTCTTTTTTGAAGAAGTCCAATACGCTGATGCAGCCGGTGGGGTTCGGTCGGGCAGCGGGGAGGCCGCCAAAAGCGGCGCAGGTGCCGACTGCCAGCACGGCGTTGGCTTTCTTGCCCAGTTCCCTCACCCTGTCCATAAAGGTGATCGGATTCCCGTCTTTCTCGCCTACGGTGCAGAACATACCGTTGGCCGCCGTGGGAACAGCGCCCTCCACCACCAGGAAGAAACCGCCGGCAGCCGCCGTGTCGTCGATGACCTTCAAGGCCAGATCGCCGGCAGCAGCCGATACGTTGGGATGGAACTTGAGATCGATGACATCGGTCAAGATCTTTGCGATTGCGGGTTGTTCCGAGTTCAGCAGGGAGACGGAACAACCGGTACAGCTTGCGCCCTGAATCCAGAGCACCGGGGGATTTCCTGCAGCTGGAGCAGCCTCTAGCAGGTGCGGCAACAGCGCCTGCGACAGGCCCACTGCGGCAGCAGAACCCGCGCATAACTTCAGGAAATCACGCCGACTAAGTCCCTTCACACCAATCCCTCCTCTTTAATCCTCACTTGATAATGAGCAGAACGAACTAAGAAAACGCTACGGTTTGCAGTCCCTCATACGAAGAACCTGCCCGACCACCCCCATTTTTGCTAACCAATACCTTTTTTACAAAATAAAAAAACAAAGTGCCCCATCACTCATTCTGCAAAAGAATGATCATTAAGCCAGAAACATGATGGGAAGCTTTGCCTTGAAACATCAGCTCAAAACCGGCCGGGTAGCTTCTGCCCACCCTCTGCACCTCCAGATGCACTGTATGCGCTTGTCCCTGCCACTTCTCAATTGCGTCGCTCTTTTGGTCTAAACCTGTTTTCAGGCATTATAAAGAGCAACGGATCTAACGGAAATATCCCTTATTTCTTTGTGTATTCGAGATAAGAGGCGAAATTCCTGCTGTAATCTTCTAGAAAACTCTACAGAAGTTTTCCCGTGCAGAGAATGCCTGAAATCCTGCAAGCTGCATTTTTGCCCTATTAGGACAAGATCCCTGCTCTGAAAAGGCTAGTTTACAAAAAGTTTACATTTGATTTAAAAGTTTATTCGTAGCCGAAAGATTGCAGGTCGACCTGGTTATCCCGCCATTCCCGTTTCACTTTTACCCACAACTCCAGGTAGATCTTGTTGCCGAACAGGGCCTCCAGGTCCAGCCGGGCCAAACGTCCGACCTCCTTCAACATTCGGCCGCTCTTGCCGATCAGAATCCCCTTCTGGGATTCCCGTTCCACGTAGATGACTGCCGGCAGGTAGATGGTCTCGTTGGGACGGGTCTGCATCTCCTCAATGACTACCGCGATGGAATGGGGGATCTCCTCACGGGTCAGCAGCAGCACCTTCTCCCGGATCAGTTCCGCCGCTACGAAACGTTCGGGCTGGTCGGTCACCATCTCCGGCGGATAATAGCAGGGCCCTTCCGGAATATTACCGTAGATCAGGCTCTTGACCTGGTCGAGGCCTTCCCCGGTTAGGGCTGACACCGGCAACACTGCCAGAAAAACGCCGCGTTGCGAAAACCAGTCCATGAGCGGCAACAGATCGACCTTCTTCACCAGGTCGATCTTGTTCAGCACCAGGATGACCGGAGTGCGCACCCCGGTAAGCTGGCTGAGAATGAACTCCTCACCGGAACCGGCAGTCACGGAGGCGTCCGTCACATAGAGGATCAGATCGACTCCGTCCATGGCCTGCCGGACCACCTTCAACATGTATTCCCCCAGCCGATGGCGCGGTCGGTGGATGCCGGGAGTATCCAGAAAGACCGCCTGCCCCTCATCGGTGGTGCAAATACCCAGGATGCGGTTCCTGGTGGTCTGGGGCTTGTCCGAGACGATAGCGATCTTTTGTCCGACGATCTGATTAAGTAGAGTGGATTTTCCTACGTTCGGTCGTCCGATAATGCATACGAATCCTGATTTGATGGACACTCACCTCTATTGGTCGTCAGCCGCCGGCCGTTGGTCGTTGGAATAAACCACTCTGCTAGCTGCTGATGATTTAATCCATTGCTTTTCCAACCACCAACCGCCAACTACTAACCACTAATTGCTGTTGGCTCTTTTTCGTTGCTTTTCCAACCGCTAGCCGCCAACCACCAACCGCCAAATTGTCTGCAGGTGCGGCAGAAACACCAGCACCCCCACTGCCACCGCATTCAGAGCGGCGACCAACACCGCTCCCGCCGCAATGTGTTTGGCCAGGCGCGCCAGCGGATGGTATGTGTTCACGAACAGATCGACCGTCTTCTCGATAGCCGTGTTGATCATCTCTGCCACCACCACGAAACTGATGGCAAACAACACCAGCCCCCACTCCGGCCGGGTCAGCTTCAATAACCAGGAGACCACCAGGACCACGGCGGCCATGGCCACGTGCGCCTGCATGTTGTGCTGAGTGCTCAGGCAGTACCATAACCCGCCACCGGCATCCCGAAAAGAGATCTTAAAAGTGCGCTTATACATCCCGGACTGCCCCCAGGCCCAGCTTGTCCAACACCTGATAGGCACGCTCCATCATACGGGCGGTTTCCAAATCGGTGGCGTCGTCATAGCCCAACAGGTGCAGCATTCCGTGCACCGCCAGCCAGATCAGTTCCTGCTGCAGGGAGTTGCCGTACCCGGCCGCCTGCTTGAGAGCCTGGGGAACGGAGATCACGATATCCCCCAGCAGCAACTCCGGCCCGGTGGCCGGGTCTGTACCGTCCTGCCCGGCGACAGCATACTCGAGTCCGGCTTCATCAGCATCCAACATCGGGAAGGACAACACGTCGGTGGTGCCGGCCAGACCCCGGTACTGCTGATTCAGAGATGCCATCCGGGCATCATCCACCAGCACCAGGCTGACCTCCGCCTCCTGATCGCCGATCATCCTGGTGACAGGCCCGGAGGGCTCGGTGGCCAGCACCTCGCTCAGGGCATCCCGGAGCAGCGAACACTGCGCCTCATCCACCGGCAGTTCGCCCTGCTCATTACTGATTGATAACTGCACTCCTGGCCCGCCTCCTTTCGATCTCGGCGATCATGGTCTCCGGATACTCGATGCGGGAGTGGAAGATACCTCCGAGCACGTTGACAAAAGCAACCGCGATGGTATGCAAGTCTTTGAAGGTCAGGTCGCACTCATCTAGTTGCCCATCGTGCAGCCGTTCCTTGATGATCTTGCGGGCCAAGCCTTCCAGCCGTCCCGGGGTCGGCTTCTGCAACGACCGGACTGCTGCCTCCACGCCGTCCGCCAGCATCACCAGGGCCGCCTCCTTGGTCTGAGGTTTGACGTTATCATAGCGGAAGTCCGCCTCAGTCACCAGCTCCGGCCGGTCGCTCTCCAGCGCCCGCTGGTAAAAATAGGCCACCAGGCTGGTGCCGTGGTGCTGCTCGATGATCGCCTGTACACTGGCGGGGAGTTTCATCTCCCGGGCCTGCTCCAGACCGTCCTTGACGTGCGAGGTGATGATCAGGGTGCTCAGGCTGGGAGCGATCTTCTCGTGCGGGCTGTCCCGGGTCACCTGATTTTCAATAAAGAAATAGGGCCGCTTGAGTTTTCCGATGTCGTGATAGTAGGCCCCCACCCGCACCAGCAGCGGATCGGCCTGCACCGCCTGGGCGGCAGCCTCAGCCAGATTGCCCACCAGGATGCTATGGTGGTAGGTGCCCGGCGCCTCCACCAGCAGGCGCTTGAGCAACGGCTCGTTGGGGTTGGCCAGTTCTAACAGCCTGACGGAGCTAGTGATGCCGAACAGAGATTCCAGGTATGGCAAAAATCCTAACATCAGGATCGAAGACAGGAAACCGTTGGCGACCCCCAACCCCATCCCTTTCAGGATAGCGGAGGCATCAGGACCGTTCAGCAATCCCATGACGAAGATCACCGCGGCGTTCACTGCCGAGACGAAGATGCCACCCCTGATCAGTCCCGCCCGGTCACTCAGGCTGGAAACGCAGTAGATCCCGGCCAGGCTGCCTGCCAGCCCGGCCACTACAAAGGAGATCTGGCCGGCCAGCATCACTCCCAGCAGCAGGCTTAGAATGAAAGAAGTAAACACCGCCAGCCCAGCGTCCATCAGCACAGTGATCAGCATCGCCCCACCGGCCAACGGCGCCAGATAGCCGATCAACCCGGCAGTCTCCGCCTGGCTGCCCAGACTGATCAGGGTGACTACCTTCGCCGCCAGCAGGGTCAGGCTAAAAAGAACGCCGTAAAGCACGATAGACTGTTCCTGCCCGTAAAAACGGGGCTTGAATTTCTTGAGATAGGCCGCAGTCAAGCCGGCCATCAGCAGCACCAGAAAGATCACTCCGAACAGGGACGGCCAAATATTTTGGGTCCGCAGCAGTCCTAACTGCTGGAGTTCGGCCAGATGGTTGCTGTCTATCGGCTCACTCTTCTGCACGATCATCTGGCCAGCCTGGATCCAGCGTTGCACCGGGGCGACGCTCTCCCTGGCCTCCGCCACCTTGCGGGCGTAAGTAGCCCGGTCAAGCACCAGGTCGGGGCGCAGGATATGGGTCAGAATGAAGCTCACGCCGGGCTGCAGGTCTCTGCTCAGATTGGATGATGATACCTCACCGGCCAGATTGTCCCGGGCGGTCGGCAGAGCATCCTCGGTCAGACCGTATTTAAAAGAGTCGTCGAGCAGGCTCTTGCTCAAGCCATAGACCTTGGTGAGCTGGTTGCCGCTGAGGCCCAGCAGGGCGTTCAGAGAATCGGTGATCTGGGAATCGATCTCCTTGTCCGAGGTCCCGGTAGCCTGGATCAGATAATCCTGCAACAGGCTGACGCTACGCTGGGACGACAGGTCCTGCTGGTTCAAGGCCCTGATCTCGTCAAAGATCCCCTGGAGCTTGGTATCCCCCTGCTGCGGCACCTGATCGTCCTGCTGGTAGACGTTCTCCACCCGGCTGGCCGCCTCCTGACGGGCACGCTCGGTCTCCGGTTCGTCCACGTAGGCCATGGTGCGCGGCGCCCGCAGATCGAAGGGTGAGATCTGGCCCTCCCGGAGGGAATAACCGCGCCCGATCAGGCCGGACCCGACAGTAGCCGCCGCGATCAGCAGAAAAATAACAATTATGCCCACCATGCGAAAGCCATACCGGTGGGTCAGCCGTTGCCATCTATGCTGGAGCCAGGAGCCCCACTTTTTCCAGGTGATCATCCGACCCACTCCTGATCATTGCCATAGTGCCAGATATTGGTGGCAAAAAACGAATGCCCGCCTGGTGCCCGTTTACGGACGGGGTGTGACGCGATCGCTATTTGGAAATCAACGACAAACGATCGGCTGCCAATGACTAAAAAATGGCCCTACTTATCATCTTCCGCCTCGAAGGAGGCATAGGCTTCCACGATCTTCTGCACCAGCGGATGGCGGATCACGTCCTCCCCGGTCATGTATTGGAAGGAGACGCCATCTACGCCCTTGAGCACTTTCTGCACTTCGATCAGGCCGGAGGCCTGGCTGCGGGGCAGGTCAACCTGAGTGATGTCACCGGTGACCACCGCCTTGGAGCCAAAGCCCAGACGGGTCAAAAACATCTTCATCTGTTCGGGCGTGGTGTTCTGGGCCTCATCGAGGATGACGAAGGAATCATCCAGGGTGCGCCCGCGCATGTAAGCCAGCGGCGCCACTTCGATCATGTTCTTTTCCATATAGCGTTGGGCGGTCTCCGCTCCGAAAACGCTGTACAGGCCATCGTAAAGCGGGCGCAGATACGGGTCGACCTTCTCCTGGATGTCTCCGGGCAAAAAGCCCAGCTTCTCCCCTGCCTCCACCGCCGGCCGGACCAGGACGATCCGGGTCACTTCCTTATTGCGAAAAGCCCGCACCGCCATCACTACCGCCAGGAAAGTCTTGCCGGTTCCGGCGGGGCCAATGGAGAAGACCAGGTCATGATCCCTGATCGCCTGGATATATCGGGCCTGGCCAGCTGTTTTGGGATGAACAGCCTTGCCTCTGATGTTGGTCAGGATCACCTCTGACCTGATCTCCACCAGATTGGACTGGGACCGCTCTTCTACCAGATGCCAGGCATAATTGATATCGGGAATGGTGACCGGATTTCCCTGCTCGGTCCAGGCAATCAATTGCTGCAGCAGAGCTACAGCCCGGGACACCGCGCCCTCTTCGCCCTGAATGATAATCTCACCGCTGCGGGCAATAATTTTGGTCGCGCTCTTCTCTTCGATGAGCTTCAGGTTCTCATCAAGGTTGCCAAACAGGTTCACCGCATCACGGTTGTTGCTAACGATGACTTTGGCTTCAGTACCTGCCAAACTGATGAATTACCTCCCGGAGTCAGGCTTATTTTTACATCTTCCAATTGCTGCGGCTGTCAGCCGGATGGAGGAACGAACTGCTGCGGGGCCCCGATCTCCTCGAGGGTTTCCACCACCAGTTGCACCCCTACGTGATCTTCATCAGCGTCAACTACCTTAAACTGGCGCTGCGTCACCTGCGCCTGAGCCGAAAGCTGCCCGGCCATGGCCGACTGCGCCCGTTGGGACGCCAGCCGTACGGCCTCATCATAGCTTCGTCGCACTCGAAAGCGCCGGATCTCTTCCGCTCTTATTGTAACAAATTCGACGGGTAAAGTAATATTCCTCCACTGAGGCATTTTCCTTTTCTTTTCTGTTAAATCGTAAAGGGGATAGGGGACCGCAGACGGCCCCTTAATGATTATTTCCCGGTTGGGCATTCTGATACTAACAATGCTGGTGATATGGCCGGTCTTTTGCTCTACCACCTCGTCCCTGAGAGCGTCTGCGTAACAGCGGTACCAGATCCGGGCCCTCACGATGCCCCGGGCCTCCAGGTAACGAGGCTCATACTGCGGCGGTGGAGGTTGAGGAACGCCCTCGGTTTTAGGCAGCGGCGGCGGAGCGATGACTCCCGAGATCAGGATCTGGCCGGCATGGACCACATCCCCCTCTTTCACCTGGGGAGAGCCGGCCAGCACCAGCACATCCTTGACCACCCCGGCCTTTTTGGCAACAATATGGGCCGTACCCAGGGAAGGTTCAGGCAGTTCCTTTTCGTAGATTTTGATACTGGCCCGGGTACCCCAGAAGTCCACCTCCGCAAAAGCGATTCCCGGCAGCGTCCGCATCAGGCTGTCTGCCACATCCTTGCTGTTGACCAAAAAGCGCAGGTTGCCAGGGTACAACCCGGCGGCGGCGGCTACCTGGCGCACCCGGTCGGCGTTAAGCTGCTTGACACCGAGCACGTCGACAGTCCAGACCAGGGAGGAGAGCAGGTACAGCAGCAGGCAGAAGGTGATCGCCCCACCCGTCAGCATCCAGCGGCGCCGCAGGCGCTGCAGGGTGAAAGGCAGTCCCCGCTTCGCCCGGATATGCACCCTCACTCTGGTCTGCCGGGCAATATGACGCAGGGGACGGAGGGAGCGCGCCGCCACCTTGACCCGCAGAGTCTCCGGACCCACCCGGGTCACGTCCCAGAGCGCCACTCCCCGCATCATCGCCAGGTTGATCAACCGCTCAGGGTGCTCCCCCGTGATCGCTAAAACTAAAAAACCAAAAATATAAGCCCAAAAACTGCGTACCAGCACTGCCTTCTGCTCTCCTCCGCCCGATAATTGCCCCCGGGTTTGGGGCTTGGATAGCGTTCCTGGTCTATTCCACCAGGGCGATGCTGCGGATCTTGCCATCCACAGCGATCTCCTCGGGGAAGATCGTCCGCAGGGCCAGGTCAGACCCAAGCACGTGCAGCTCTCCGATGCTGGTGCCGATCCTGACCTTTTCCGCAGTGTACTCGATAATGCCCCGGTGGTTCTCCACGATGATCTGGATATCCCCGAGCATGGTGATCCGGGGCAGGCCCATGACCAGTTCCTTAGGCAGTTCCAGGTAATGGGCCAGAAAACATTCCAGGTTTTTCATCTCCCTGGGCACAACAAATCCCACCTTTCCCTCCATTTTTATGCAGATAGCGCCCGAAAGAGACCGGCCCGGGCCCAAAGGAAAAGCCGCCCTGGCGGACGGCTTGCTCTTTACCGGTAATCAGTGTTCTATGAACATAATCTTCAGGCTGTCTTTTAATTTGAGGGGGTTAGAAGCGAACGCACAATTTCCTGAACGATCTTGCCGTCTGCACGACCTCTCACCTGAGGCATCAGCATCTTCATGACGTTGCCAGCCTGCCGCGCCTCAGAGACTCCGGTAGTGGCAATGGCCTGGAGCGCTAGCTCCCGGATCTCCTCCCCACTCAACTGACGGGGGAGATATTCATCCAGGATCGCTATCTCCGATTCCAACTCGGCGGCCACATCCATCCTGCCAACACGAGTGTATTCCAGAATGGCATCCCGGCGCATCCTAACCTCTCTGGCTAGAACATCGAGCACATCCTGCTCGTTCAGTTCCTCACCTTTAGCGATGGCGCGGTTCTTGAGTGCCGCCCGGGCCAAACGAATCACGGATAGTCTCTGCTTTCCTGCCTGGCGTGCCTTTAATGCCTCTTTCATGTCGTTGAACAGACGTTCTTGCAGTGTCAAGAGAGCCAACTCCCTAGGACCAGCGACGTTTGCGCGCGGCCTCGGATTTCTTCTTTCTTTTGACACTAGGCTTCAGATAATGCTCATGCTTACGTGCCTCAACCAGTACCCCGGATTTTTGACAGGAACGCTTAAAGCGCCTCAAGGCGCTATCCAGGGATTCGTTTTTACCGACCCTAACCTCGGCCATACCCACTTCTTCCCTCCCCCCGACTAAGTTCCATACAGCGAACTCTGGTGCTGAAAAGCAAGATTATTGGCCCCATTCTAAGAACAAAAGCACTTACATTATACACCACTGTTTTAAATAGCGTCAACAACAGCTAATCGCACCTGTCAATACCACAATACCGCTGCCGCAATGACGCTGCCCGCTCTCTCTACCCGGTGGTCGATGCCCAGGACATGCATGGTCTGCAGGGTCAACCCGCGCCTTTCAAACCCCTCTTCGACCATCCGGCCGACCTGGGCTTCAGCCTCAAGCCTGGTGCAGGCGCCCTCAAACTCCATGATCACGCCATAGTCCTCCGGACTGCCGATCCCCACCCCGATGGCAGCAGCAATCATCTGACCGTGTTGGCTGCTCGTGATGTAACCGTAGGCAGTCGGGGTCAGAGATCCTGGCTGAATCTCCAACTGTTTGCTCAACTGGGCAGCCGGCGGTAATATGCTGCTCACCCGCAGCAGATTGAGATTGCCGATGCCTGCCTGGATCAGCGCGGCGTCAAAGGCGTTCAACGGTGTGCCGCCTTCCCCGCGCCCTGCCACCAGGGTAAACTTGCACGGCATTGCTAACAAATGGGTCCCCCCTTACCAGCTTAGCTCTATTAATTATATGGATGAAGAATCGGAATGGTCCCCGCTCCGGAACACCGTGTCGATTTTAATTACATATGAGAAGGTACAGTTTCATATTTATTAACGAATCAACAATCCTCATGAGGGCGGAACAATATGATTGCAGAGTTTATCCTGGCAGCATTGGCCTGCATTGGCACCCTGACTGCTACCCTGGCAGTATACTTCCGCTACCAGGGGGATAGCGAGATCGTCTTCGATGCCAAGGCGGCACGGGATTACCGGGTCACTAAAAACATGCTGCAGCGAACCATTCGCTGCCGCTGCCTGATCCCTCTAGCCAACCGCGGGCGACAGAACGGCATGGTAATCAACGTCTTCTGCCAACCGATGTATTATGGAAAGATCATGGAGCAGTTGGAGATCACCGCCAAACTGAGGCCAATGGATGCTCCCGTGCGGAACGGCTACTGGGAGGCAGTGATCGTCAAGAAAAAGACAGCCAGCCTGACGGAGTTGGAGGTCGCCATCTACTCGAAGGCTGATCTGCATATTGTCGCCAGGGAGATTCCCCGCCTGAAGGTGATTATCTACTACCAGGTAGTCGGGCGCGACGGGATCCAGTGGCACCTGTCAGAGGCACAATTTGACATCGCCAATTGAGGGCTGATGGTCTCTAAGGCTACTTTAAATGGTGAGCGTGGCGAACATCAGGTATATTCAAGGGTACTTCAGGCTGAAAGTACGCCTGCGCACAGGGAGGAGGCAGCATGTCTCTAGAGGTAATCCCCCTGCCGACCAAGATCATCACCCCCGACGACAATCTGATACAGATTATCGCCACTTACGCCAAGCCCTACCTCCAGCCCGGCGATACTCTGGTGCTGGCCGAGAGTGTGGTGGCTATCATCCAGGGCCGGCTGATCCGGCCGGAACAGGTCAAGCCCAGTTTCTGGGCGCTGGCCATGGCCCGCTTCGTAAATCAGAACGGTAGCCTCTCATCGCCCTACGCCATGCAGGCGATCATGAACGAGAGCGGGGCCCTGCGCACCGTGTTCGCCTTTTGTATTGCCACCGCTACCCGGCTGATACTCGGCCGGCGCGGTGACTTTTACCGGTTCGCAGGGCAACAGGCCTCCCTGGTAGATGATATTACCGGAAACATGCCTCCTTTTGACAAGCATATCGTGCTCGGCCCAAGCAATCCTGAACGGGTGGCCGCCGAAATCAAGGAGCAGTTCGGAGTGGAAGCCGCCATCGTCGATGCCAATGACCTGGGCCGTACCAAGATCCTGGCGATCACCTCCGGGGCCAGCCAATCGCTGCTGTTAAAGGTATTCCGCGCCAACCCCGCCGGCAACGCCGACCAGCAGACCCCTATCGTCATTGTGCGCAAGACTCAGTCCTGATCCCGGTGATCTGCCCAACCGCAGTTCGACCATAATTTCCAATATCTTTTTTATCCTGTAGGAGAAATAATAAATTTGTAGAATAAAAGAACCAGTCGTTTTTATAGGGGTGTGATCTGATGCCCTGGTGCCCAAAATGCGGGGCCGAGTATGTTCCGGGTTGTATAGTCTGCGCAGACTGCCAGGCGCCGCTTGTAGACAAGCTATCGGAACCGGGTGATGATGCCTGCTCGGATCAGGCGGAGGACCGCGGGGAATGGAAACTACTGCTAAACGTGCGCAACAGTTCGGAGGCCAATCTGCTGGTGGCCAGGCTGGAGGGGGAGGGCATACCTGTCCTCAAACAGGCGCAGGGCGCCGGGCAATACCTGGAGGTGGCCATGGGCAGCGCCAATGACATCGACCTCTACGTTCCCGAGGCCTACTGGCCGCAAGCGCAATCTCTTCTGTCAGACGCCGGAGCCCCTGTTGCCATGGGGAGCGCCAATAAAGCAGCCGCACCGACAACAGTCCCTATTGCCACAACGACTGCCCGGCGTAACATTGGGCGGAATTTGCTGATCGCTCTGATGCTGGTTCCGATCCTGATCTACCTCTGCACGACTGTCTACAGCGCTCTGATCGGGGTATGGAAGAGCCTTTTCTAACACCGGCCCTGCCCTGGCACAGCCGACAATCACAGGGGTGATCATGTGATCCGCATAATTAAAAAAGCCGCCTCCGGGGATGGGGTGGCTTTTTCTCTCCTCACGTATCAAAGCCCATAGTTTTTACTCAATTGATATAGCGGAAGTGATGGACGATCTTGCTTGACCAACGCATCAGGTAGTCCCCCTCCGTCGCATATGGCCAGGCGTTATGAATGACCAGGGGCACGCCGTCCTTGCGTCGTCGGTCAGAGATGATAGCAACGTGATCATACGGGGGACCGAATACCACGATGTCTCCAGGCTGCCATTGCGCCAGGTTGTCGGCGTCACCAGGCCTGACGTCGGTGGTCAGCATCACGGCATGATGCCGGAAGAAAACATCAAGAATGCTTACCCGCCGGAAATTCATATCGGGGTCCAGTTTCTGATCGGTATAACCAGGATCAAAGGGGCCATTCTGAATATCATCGTCCACCATGTTCTTAAGATTATAGCCGGCAGCCATGAAGGCCCGCCAGATCACGTCTGCGTCATTGCCCCGCCCTGCCGGGGGATATCCGTCCGGGTAGGAAGAAGCGTCATACCGGGTGCGCCCGGTCACCTCCTGGCGGGCCCCATTGACCAGATCGAGGGAATCCGGAATTCCGTTGTGGTTCCGGTCCTGTTCAGGGATGATCGTCGGCACCGGGCACCGCTTCTGTAAAGTGATCGTGTCCAGAAACGGCAGGTAATTGATGCGGCACAGGATCGCATCACCATAGGTCACTACCAGCGCTAATGCAAAAAGCAGCACCAGTGACGACAGCCAGATTTTTTGCGTGCGTAACATAAATTTCTCCCTACTGACACATTCCGGTCGGGCTTGTAACTTTCAGACATAAGCATAACACTCCCGAAGCGTTTTGTCAGCGTCCCCGAGAGGCCTGGCAGGCACCCAGGCAGCAGTTGGCCGATCGTATAATTTAGAGCAGAAGGGAGAAGCCGGCGTGGGTCTGCTGCCAGCCCAAATGGCGGTAAAATGCGTGCGCCTGACGGCGCTGGAGGTTGGTAGTCAGAGCGAGCTTGTAGCAGCCATGGCTCCGGGCGATGCGGCCAGCCTCGGTAAGCAGGGCAGTGCCGACTCCGCGGCCACGGCAATCACGGCGCACCACCACATTCTCCACCGCTGCCCAGGGCCGGCCGTGATGCCCCAGGTTGGGGACGATGACCACGGTAGCTGAGCCCAGGAGAACGCCACCACCGACCGCCGCCAGCACCTGTTGCCTGGGGTCGGCGGCAACCTGCAGCCACAGTGATCGGTAGTCGACCCCGCCCTCATCGGAGAGGGGGTCGTAAGCCTGGTCAAACTCCCGGTACAGCTCCAGAAGGGACGGCAAATCCTGCCCGGCAGCCGGCCTGACGATCAGATCGGAAGTGACATCCATCGCTCTCCGCCTCCTTGCTGGTTATTAACAGTGTATCCGAATGAACACCGCTGTGTCTCAAATGCCTAGCAGAGCCCGGGCGTTGATCAGGGCCTCATGGCAATAGGGGCGGTAGCGCGGCCGGATCTCCAGGGTGACCGCCCCACGGTAATCCTGAAGCCGGTCAAACACTTCCCTGGCCGGGACCTCTCCCCAGCCAACCGGCAGGTGTAGATCGCCCCGGCCGGTGGCCAGCAGCTCACCCTGTTTTTTCTCGTAAGAAGCGCAGCAGCGGCCAAAGTTGTCGTGCAAGTGGACATGCCCGACGTACGGCGCCACCGCGGCTACTCCCTCCAAGAGATCGTAGCCGTGATGGCATGCAGCCAGATAGGCGTGCCCCAGGTCAAGGGCAACTCTCACCCGGGGATGGGCGACCTGCCGGGCCATGGCGGCCAGGCTGGCCAGAAACTCCCCGTAACAGTATGGGCTGGCGTCCAGGTACGGGCGGGCGTTCTCGATCGCTATGACCACTCCGTGCTGTGCCGCCACTTCCCCCAGTTCCTGCAGCAGGCCGCGCTCCAGGTCCCACAATTGCTGCGTGTATGCCGGAGTCAGGGAGTCCTGGGCCGGCAGTTGAAACCTCTCCTCGGGCAGGAAACGGCCGGCATGATAGACCAGCACCGGCGCTCCGATGGCCTCGGCAAACTCCAGGCTGGCCCTGAACATCCGCAGCTCGAGTTGCGGGGCCTCCCGGTCCATCAGGTTCATGGGGTTGGGGCCATGGACAAGGTAACTGAATGGATATGTTCCTAACACCTGCAGCAAAAGCTCCATCTGCTTACGGCACAGCTCACCGTTCAGCAAAGCGCCAACCCCATGGGGTGCTATCTCCACGTGGTCAAAGCCCGCCTCCCCGAAATAATCCAGCTCTGACCGCAACAGATCGAGGCTGCCGTCCAGCCTCGTGGCATCAGCGTTGATTGCGATTCCCGTGATTTGCAATCCTGCTCCCTCCTTCCAATCAGAATGATTACGTCCGTGACCGTTTAAATCCCACCTGCACGGCTGGAATGATCAATCGCTCTCATGGCAAGACCTGGCGGGAACCCTGTTTTGGGGGGCGGCATCCATCCCGGCCACCCCTCTCTCTTGCCTGATCGCAGTAGTTGATCCGGTAGACCTGCAGACCACCCACCACGGTATTGGTGACCACCGGTACGCCGTCTCGCAGGCTGACCACTACGGCATCCCCGGCACGGCCCGCCTCCAGGCTGCCGATCAGCCCCTGGCCGATCGCCCGGGCCGGCTCCAGTGAGGCCATGCGTACTGCCTCGGCAAGCGGCATCAGTTCCCTGGAGAGCTTGAAGACTGCCTGCATCATGGCTGGCGGGTAGTAGTCAGAGCAGATAATGTTGGCTGCCCCGGCAGCGATAGCTTGCGCTGCGCACATCCCCTTGCCGGTCGAGGCCTCCCGCACGATGTTGGGAGCGCCTACGCAGACGTGGCCGCCCAGTCTTCTGGCAGCCTCCGCCGTGGCCAGGTTGACCGGAAATTCGTGAATGGTGACTCCATGACGACGGTAACCCGCCAGGTTTTCCGGGTTGTCATCATCGTGGGAGACGAGAGGAATCCCCGCCTGTTTGGCGGCAGCGCTGAGCAGGGAGATATGCGCAGGAGCCATGGTCCGGCCACGCTCCTTGGCGGCGATGTTCTCCTGAATATGGCTGAATGGCAGGTGATAGGTCTTTTCCATGTAGCGCCGGTAATCCTCCAGGGTGGGGTATTGCCCCTGCCCCGGAGTGTGGTCCATGAAGGAGAGCAGGTCGATCATCCCGTCTTCGACCAGGGATCGGACGATCTCCACCCCGGAGGTGTCGGTGATCTCGAAACGCAGGTGGATCCGGTTACGGATCAGCCAGCGCTGGGTGGCCATGGGCACGATCTTTCTGATACTGGCGGCGGCAATCTGATCGTTGCGCACCCCCCACTCTGCGCCGGCAAAAGAGAAGGAATGGTACATGGTCGTAATACCGGTGCCGGCCAGCTTTTTTTCCAGTTCGCCAAAGGCCATCTCTGCGCTAAAAAACGCCCCCGGCCGCGGCTCCAACTCTTTCTCGATAGCATCGCTGTGCAGATCGATCAGGCCAGGCATCACAAAGCCGCCCAGCGCATCCAGCACCCGTTTGGCAGCCAGCCCGCGGTGGTTCTGCTGCCGTCCGGCAAACTGAATGATCCCGTCTTCGATCAGCACTTCGCCAGGGGAGAGCGTCCGGTCCGGCAGAATCACCTGGCCGTTGGTGATCAGCAGTGATTGTTTCATAACGCATCCCTCTCCATCCTTGTAGGCTGAAGGGCCTCGGAACCTTCCTTCATGTTAAATGCCCGGTCTACCAGACGCTCCATCACGTCCAGGTCGTGAAAGATACCGATGATGCTGGCGCCGCCCTCCTTCATCTCCCTCAGCACACAAACTACGATCTGCTTGGTTTCAATATCCAGGGAAGCCGTCGGCTCGTCCAGCAGCAGCAGGCGAGGCCCGGAGATCAGCGCCCGGGCCAGATTGATCCGCTGCTGCTCACCACCGCTGAAGGTGGACGGATAGGCATCCCAGAGCTTATGGTTGATGCTCATCATCTCCAGATACTCCCGGGCTCGCTGCCGGGCCTGCTCGATCTCCCAGCCCTTCTGGCGCAGTTCCCCGGCCAGCACATCAACTGCCGGCACCCGGGGCATCACCTTCAAAAACTGGCTGACGTAACCGATCTCCTGGCGACGCAGCCTGATCACCTGGCGCTCCGGAGCCAGGGCCAGGTCTACCCTGCTGCCATCACCGGAGGTATAGAGCACGCTGCCCGTGGAGGACAGATAGGTACGGTAGATGCATTTGATCACCGTGGATTTGCCGGCGCCGCTGGGTCCTGTAATACCCAGGAACTCCCCCTCGCCCAGGCTGAAACTCACATCCTCGCAGCCGGTGATCATCTTGCCGTCAAGGATGTGCAAGGTAAAGCGCTTGGATAATTGTCTAACTGCCAGAATTTCGCGCCTGTCAGTCACACTATTCCTCCTCACAGCGTGGAATGAACCAGAAGCTGGGTATAGCGGTGCTGTGGATCCTCCAAAATCTGGTCGGTGAGACCGAACTCTAAAACCTGTCCATGCTGCATCACCGCAGTGCGGTCAGCCAGAATCCGGATCACTCCCAGGTCATGGGAGACCACGAGCATGGCAATGCCCAGGTCCTGCTGAATCTCCTTGATCAGATCGAGCACCCGGGCCTGAACCGAGACATCCAACCCTGTAGTCACTTCGTCCAGCAGCAGCACCGGCGGATTGTTGGCCAGGGCCTTGG
Source organism: Peptococcaceae bacterium (assembly GCA_023249405.1). Taxonomy (GTDB): domain Bacteria; phylum Bacillota; class DSM-12270; order Thermacetogeniales; family Thermacetogeniaceae; genus Palsa-1188. Next base: position 40,970 of record JAHFCR010000002.1, read on the forward strand.
CGATCTGTACCCGCTGCTGCATACCGCCGCTGAAGTGCGCCGGGAAGTCGTCCATACGCGCCAGGGGCACCTCGGTGCGTTCCAGTAAGGCAGCCGCCCGCTGTCTGATGGCGGATACGTTGTAGACGTCGGCGGTCAACAGCTTCTCGGCCACGTTGCCGCCGGCGGTAAAGTGCGGTTTGATCCCCATCAGGGGATTCTGGTAGACGATTCCGAGCAGATGATTGCGTATGTAGCGCCGGGCCTGGCTGGTCTGGGCGAAGGCGTTCGCCCGTCCGTCGCCAAAGGCGCTGAAGCAGCACTCACCGCTGGTGGCATCCTCATCGAAGTAGAGACAGCGCACCAGGGTGCTCTTGCCGGAGCCGCTCTCGCCCACGATCCCCAGGATCTCCCCTGACTCCAGCTCGAAGCTCACCCCGTTGCAGGCCACGATCGTATGGCAGCGGGGACAGATATTGGTCCCCGCCTCCGGGCCGGTCAGGGACAGGCAGTCCGGGCAACCAGGCCCATACAGCTTGCTGAGGTTCCGCACTGTCAGCACAATCTCCTGTTCCACAGCCATCAGTCGGCCCTCCTTTCCTGCGCCGCCCGGCGCTTGTCGCAGTAGCCGCTATCCGAACAGGCATACAGCTTCTGCCCGCTGACCCGGTCAAACAGCTCGTTCATATAGGTATCAGTGGCGCCGCAGCGAAGGCAGGACCGCCCGGAGAACTCCTCCACCCGAAACCGGAAGTCTTCGAACTCCAGGGGCTCCACCAGGGTGTGCGGCGGCACGGCGTAGATCCGCTTCTCCCGTCCGGCTCCGAACAGGTGCAATGTCGGCGACATACTGAGCTTCGGCACATCCCAGCGGGGGATCGGTGAAGGGTCCATCAGGTAGCGCCGGTTGACCAGGGACGGGTAGCGCGCCCCGATGCTGATCTCCCCGTACTGTACGATATTCTCATACAGGTAGACCCACATCCGGCTGTAGTCCATCTCCCCGTGCATCTCCCGGGTCTTGGCCTCGCTGGCCTCCACATAGCGCAGCGGCTCCGGGATCGGCACCTGCAGTACCAGGATCTGATCAGCCCGCATCGGCTCCTCCGGCACCCGGTGCCGGGTCTGCACGATGCTGGCGGCAGTGGTGTCAAAGGTGGTGTCAACCCCGGTGGTCTTTACTAAAAGATTACGAATGTTAACGGCATTGACGCTGCCGTCGCAACCCTGGTCGATCACCTTCAAAACATCCTCCGGGCCGATGATCGCCATGGTGATCTGTAGCCCGCCGGTGCCCCAACCCCGGGCAATCGGCAGTTCCGGGGAGGCAAAGGGCACCTGGTAGCCGGGAATGGCCACTGCCTTCAACAGTTTGCGGCGAATCTCCCGCTTGGTGTTCTCGTCCAGAAAGGCAAAATTATAGCCCCGGGGCTGTCTTGCCGGGGTCGCGGCGCTGTTCACGGTTGCACTCACTGGCTGTGGCCTCCTCCCGTAGCTGCTGAGTCCGGCGCAGGCGGTCCAGGGTAGACTGGAAGGTCACGTAATGGGGCAGCTTCCAGTGAGCTGAAAAGCCTGAGGACTCGATGCCGTCGATATGATAAAGGACAAATTCCTCGTCTTCGGCCGGGGATTTATGGGGCGAACGGCTCTGCATGGTGCGATCAAGCACGCCCATGGCGATCGCTTTCAACTCGTTATGCCCGAAACATAGCCCATAGCCCAGGGTCAGTTTGGGTTTACCCTGCTCGTCTTCGTAGTACTCGGAGATGATCTCCGCCTCCGTCACCAGCACCCGGCCGATGTAAACCGGCTGTTCCTTGGCTGGATGGTTGATGCAAAGGGGGACAGTGCCTACTCGCAACTCTCCCAGGTAGGGATGGATGTCTCCGAAGCCGCGCATGGAACTGTAGGCCAGAGCCATCATCACTCCGGTCTCCCCCCGGGCCAGTGACTGCAGCTTGGCAGAGCGCTGGCAGGGAAAACTGATACTCTCCCGCGTGATGTCAAACAGGGTCTCCTTCCGGTCAACCGGCTCCACCAGCAGGCCCTCCCGGCGCAGCAGGTCGATGATCTTGGGAAAGGAGTCCGGCAGTTGATCAGATCTAGACGTCTGGACGCCGATCCGGTCAAAAAAGGCCCGGACGGTCTCCGGGGACTCCTCCAGCAGCGAAAAATCCACCAGCCGCTGGGTATAATCCCGGGTTGGCCCCAGGATCTGCCCGCCCGGCACATCCTGAAATGCGGCGCTGATTCTTCGGATCACTCTCATCTTCCCGGTATCGGCAGGCAGGGAGTAATAGCGCCGCGGCTGGGTCGCCCGGTAGGCCCGCAGGATGAACGAGGCCTCTATGTTATCCCCCTCCGCCTGCTTGAGGGCGATGGCGGCGATGGTCGGGGCGTAAAGAGCGCCCTCGCTCATCACCTTATCCACTGCCAGCCGCATCTGCTCCCGGATCTGCCGCACCTCGATGGGAGAGGCGCCGCCCTTCAACCGGTAAAAAGTCAGCAGTTCCTCGGCATTGGCGATCGCTTCCGAACCGCCGGATACTGCCACGTAGCCCATTAGCGGCACACCTCCCGGATGATGGTGCTGGAGCGGGGGATGCAGACAAGGGCGCCCCGGCTGTCGCTCAGGATCAGGTCGACTCCCAGGGGGAACTCCCGGTTCAGGTCGATCACCCGCTCCAGATTGGCGGGGCACAGCCCGCTAAGATGGACAGTCCTGACGCCGAACACCCCCGGCCCCTGTAAAGCCAGACCGATATCACCGTATTCCGCTCCAATACCGGAGAGCATAATCATCAGGGTTGCACCCCGGTCCGGGAAGAGCAGGTCACCCCGGCGCACATCCAAGAGTGACGGCAGGTCAGCCTGCCCGTCAACGATGATGAACTCCGCCTCGGATACCGCTGCCGCCCGGCTGCCGCTATTCAGGAGGAGGTAGCGGCTCCAGGGCTCGCAGCCGGGGAGCACGGCAAAGCTGGTCTCCCGGTCCAGCAGGGTGAAGGCCAGGCCAGCCATAAAGCAGGTAAGCCCCTGCGGCGGATCCAGATCCAGCGCCGGAAGGGGGACGATCTTGCCGGGACGGGCCATGGCATCCAGCAGCAGACGGAAGAGGCGCTGTGATGTGAAGACTCTGTCAAAACACGGCTCCAGCACGCTGCTCATCACTGTCCCTCCATCATGGCAAAGCGCACCATGGTGCTGGCTACCAGATCCCGCTCCCGCTGCTGCTCCCCCTGCAAACGCCGTTCCTCGGCAGCGATGGCAGCCCGGATCTCTTGCTCCTCCGGCAGGTGAGCGGTAAGAGCGGCATCGATCACCGCCAGGCACCAGACCCGTTCCGGCTCGTCCTCAAGGGCAAAACCGTAGCCGGCCGTTCCGTCGACCTGCACACCTGCCTCACACATCAGCGCCTCCCCCAGATAAAAGGGGGTTTTCTCCACGCTGTCCTTCGCCTGCATCATCACCATGCAGGTCTCCGGCTTTTGCAGCGTCTCCACCCGGTGTCTGGCCGCAATGTCGGCGGCCAGTTGCTGCCAGACCTCAAAACGGCCCTCCACCAAGACCTCTTGCTGTTCCATCAAGAGTCCATCTCCTATTGTCTTAAATTTAACTGTAGTCAGAATTCAGTAAGGCCTATTTTCATTCTGCCTCCTGACTTCTACTGCTCACAAGAATTCAAGCCTGCTTCATGAGCCTGCTCTTCATATTCGTGGCCAACACCTCCAAGATAATGGCAAAAGCTAAAATAAAATAAGTGACCAGACCGACCTCATGGAGGTTGAAATAAAACTCGCTGGCCATGAACAGGTCAAAGCCGATCCCGGCTGCTCCGGCAGCGGCGCCCATGGCAACGGCATTGCTGAAGTTTATTTCAAACCTCAGGAACGTCCAGGACAGGAGATAGGTAGCCGAGGAAGGGATTACCGCCTGGAAAACTACTTGCCACCAATTGGCGCCCGTAGCCATTAACGCTTCAATCACGCTGCGGTCCAGATCCTCAAAGGACTCGGAGTAGGCTTTGGTCAAATAAGCGACAGAATGGAAAGTCAGGCCAATCACTGCTGCCGTGCTACCCAACCCGGCAGCCACCGCAAAAATCAACACCCACAGGATCGATGGAACTGCCCGGATGAAAGCAACCACACTTTTAATCACATTGGTGAGCCATTTAGGGGCCAAATTCTGGGCGGCCATAAGGCCCAGAAAGAGGGCGATCACGCCGCCGAACAGGGTGGTCAGGAACGCCAGTCCCAGAGTGATCACTATTTCCCAGAAGCCCTGCCACACAGTAAAGTGATATGAATACGGCTGAAAAAAAATCGTCCTCAAAGTACTCAGGGTATCGAGGATAGCCTTGGGCATGTCGATACCGTTGGCATTGATCGTCAGCAAGGCATAGATTGTCGTCACCGCCAATACCAGCAGGGTAAGGCGGATAGCCAGGGCAGCCCTGTCCAGTGGCTTGGCCGTGTTCAAATTCGGGCTGCTAAATTGCTCTGTGCCTATGCCTTTGATTTCAATCACAAGATCACCCTTCTGACACCGTTGGAAACTGTTTCCACAATGAGCACCGCGATCACGATCACAATCACCACCAGGCTGGCTACATGGTAATCGAAGGATTTATAGTAGACATCAAATAAAAAACCGATACCAGTGCCGGTGAGCAATCCAACCAGGGTGGCGTCACGAATATTGGTTTCCACCATAAACAATAACCAACTGACGATCTGGGGCATACTGGCAGGTAAAACAGCTTGGAATATAACCGGAAAATATGCCGCTCCGGTTGACGTCAAGGCCTCAACCGCATTCTCCCCAACTTCATCGATCGTTTCCATAAATGCACGCGTCAGAAATCCGAGCGAACCAAGAAACAGGGCCAGGAAACCTGTTAACGAGCTTTGGCTGAAAGCTAGCATTAATATCATCGCCCAGGCCACCAGAGGCATGTTGCGAAAGAATGAGCCGATACCCCTGGCGATCACGGTAAACGAAACGTGGATCCTGGTTGTGCGCGATCCGAAGACCGCCAAGAACATGGAAAAGATCGCGGCGACGGTGGTGGCGGCGATAGACATCAGCACAGTTTCCCACAATTTGACCAAAATATCGGGCAGTTTCCTGAGCGACCCGGCATCGGGATAAAAGTTGGACGCTCCCCAGATAAAGGCCTTGATAAAACTGGTGAACCCCTTCTGCAGATCGTACTGGGTAATGACGATCGAGCCTGCGGTCAGGACAACCAATATGGCAAAGAAGACCACAGCGTTGTTCCTGCGCCTGATAAAAACGTCAGCTTGCATTTCTCTCTCCCAGATCAATATTCACATCTTTGGGCTCCTTGGCATAGATCTCAGCGCTCCGCTGACTGGTCAGTTCGCCCGGCGGCCCGTCAAAAACCACAATGCCTCTGTTAAGGCCGATAATGCGGTCCGTATACTTCAGGGCTACATCTACCTGGTGCAAGCTGATGATCAGGGTCACGCCGAGCTCTGTGCAGATGCTTCTGAGGTGGTCCATGATCGTCTTCGCAGAACTGGGATCCAGGGAAGCGATCGGCTCGTCGCATAAGATCAGCTTGGGGTTCTGCACCAGAGCCCTGGCGATGCCCACACGCTGTTTCTGGCCGCCGCTTAGCTGGTCGCATCTCTGATAAACCTGCTGATCCAGCCCCAGCATCTGGATAATCCTCAAGGCCTGCCATCTCTCCTCGCGGGTATATATGCCCAAAACGCCCGCCAGGGTTGACTTATGCCCAAGCCTGCCATGAAGCACGTTCTCGATCACACTCATCCGGTCAACCAGGTTGAACTGCTGAAAGATCATGCCGATTTTGGTTCTTACTTGGCGCAGCTCCATTTTCCCCAGCCTGGAAACAACAATCCCGCCGAAGGCGATCTCGCCGCTGGTCGCTTCCACCATGCGGTTAATGCAACGGAGCAGGGTTGTTTTACCTGATCCGGAAGAACCGATGATGGAAACAAACTCGCCCTCGTTGACAGAAAAGCTGACATCGTCCAGGGCCGGCGCTATCCCGTTATAATGCTTGGTGACGTTTTTCAGTTCCAGCAGGGCCACGCGCATCCTCCTTCGTAAAAATGGGGGGAGGGGCATCATGGATCCGGGTGACCTTGACGCCCCTTATGCCTAACCCCCCAGCGGATTCAGAAGCCGGAACAGGCATCATGCCTCTTGCATCCGGCCTTTTTTGCCTGTAGGCAGCCGGTACCTGCTCAGGACATGCTGAGAGCCTGCCGGAGCGGATTATACCAGGAATCGTCCACCTTCAGGAACTTGTCCGGTTGGGTGAAGATGCTCTTGGAATCTTTAGCCCCAAAGATAAGCGGGTCATGCGTTGTCTGGTCGGAGGTCAGCGCCTGGGCGATCTTGTCCAGGGTCTCCTGGCTCAGCACATTGCCGTTAGCCTCGATCGGTGTGTTCAGGACCGGGATCGAGTCAATGATCGCGAACTGGGCGCCGCCAAGCTTGGTGAACGGATCGTCGGCGTTATTCTTGATCGTGTAGACAGCCCCGGGCTGTTCGTCGGTTCCTGATGTCAGATCCACATATCTTGCCACGTCGATATCGTCCACCGCAGCAACATCGGCCTTATCCGTCAGTAAGCTATTTAAGGATAACGGATGGGAACCGGCAAAGATTACCTGGCTGAAGAACTTGTCAGCGCCACCTTGCATCAGGTCGGTCTTGGTCAGCGTCTTCCACTTATCCTGCTTGGAGAAGTAGCCGGCGATTGCTGTTGCCGGCACGTTGAAGCCGGAGGTCGAACTGGTGGAAACGAAGGAGATCTTTTTCCCGGCCAGGTTGTCCAGGGCATAGCTGCTGCCGGACTTGTATTGATCTTCATTCCCCTTTTTAACGAGGAGCCGGCTGTGATAAAGGGCGTCGCTCAGGGTTCCCGAAGGCCCGCTGGAAACCACCAGGGCCTTGATGTTGGGGTCTTTGGCGTGTTCCGTCAGGTACTCGAAGGGCCCGAAATAGCCCAGCTGGGCGTCGCCGCTTTCCAGGGCGGCCATGGCAATGTTGTAGTCGGTGGTCAACTTGTCTTGCACTTGTTTGCCCGTGGCCTGGGCAATGACTTTGTCGATCTCCGCCCGGAATTGCTTCTGATCATCAGATGAATTATTCGGTGTCCAGGCAATGGTGATGGTAGCAGGTTCTTTAACCGAAGTGGAGGATGTTTTGGTTGCACACCCCGCTAAAAAGAGAGAAGACAAAAGAAGGGCGCCCATCAGTAACAAGAGAACTTTTTTCATGTGAATACTCCTTTCATGATGGAAATACTTTGTCTGTCAAGCTGGTTAACAAGCTTTTGTTCAAATCTCTCTGCCAATATTGATTGCCAGATTATAAGACCCGCTATCTTTCTTGTCTGATCACTCCTCCCGCATCGTCACTCTCTTGCCATTCAACGCTGATCTTGGATAGATCACCGTGGTAGCAGCTAATTGTATATTGAATCAGGATATCATCCTGGGATTTTAGCAGGCTCTCCACCTTGAGCACCGGCATATTGGCGGGAATCTTCAGGGTTACCGCCTCCGGCTGCCGGGGAAAGGTGGCCCGAAAGGTAGCCTTGACCCGCTGCGGGCTGATCCCATAGTGCTGCTCGTAGATTGCAAAAAGGGAGGAGAAATGGCACAGGTGGTTCATAAAACCGGGCAGATGCTTCGCGGGTAAGTAGTTGGTAGACAACAGGAAGGGCTGGTCGTTTACCAGACGCAAGATCTCCAGCAGGTACACTTTTTCGCCGGGAGCCAGGTTGAGGGCCGTGGCCACCTCCTCCGGAGCTATCAGCTCCATCGCTTGCAAGATCTTGCTGCCGGGCATCTTGCCGGCCTGCGCAATGGTCTGGTGGAACCGGTTCCTGGCAGTCAACTTATACTCGAGCAAGTTCAGGGGATGGTTGGCCACGAAAGTGCCCCGGCCACGGACCTTGAACAGCAGCCCCTGGCGGCATAGCTCGTCCACCGCCTGGCGCACCGTGTGCCGGTTGATCCGGTAAGTGCTGCCGAATTCGAGAATAGATGGCAGTTGTTGCCCCTCTCTCAGACCACCGCTGGCCACCTGATGTTCAATGATCTGCATCAATTGCCGGTAGTACGGGATACCGTTCTCCTTATCGATCACGCTGCCGCCTCCAAAGAGATTCACGCTTTCCCTTACCGCTCCATGCCCAATCAGGTCTAGACATCTAGAATACTTGCTTATTAATGCAGATACCGCTCTGATTGAGAGCGGCACCTTATTAAAGAGGGGGGACTTTTTTCTATGCTTTTTCTATGTTGGTTATATTATCACAGTTAAATGTTAGCCCTGTATTAAACGTTGTTTAATTATTTGTAAAGTGGCCTGAAAAGCAAGACAGGAAATAGCAAAAACCCCTCGCCGGTTTTCTTGCAAGGGGTTTCATCCGGTTTATCATGAGTAAAAAGTAAAAAAGCCACTCTCTTTAAGTGGCTTGAAGGAATAGGCCGGTGGCAATATCATGCGGCAAGACTGCTTGACAGCATCGATTCAGCCCACCGAGCGAAACTGCTTTTCAATCTCCTGAACAGTGTGAGCGGCGCCGCTCCTGCGGGGAGAGCCCTGCGAATTACGAAGCGCCAGGGCCTGGGGTATGATGACATGCTCCTCTTGAAGCTGAACCTGTTCGATCTCCTTGAACTGATCCGATATCTGTTTGTGCCGCATTAGAATACCCAGAATCATAAGCATTAGTCCTGCTACGGCTAAAACTAGAATCAGCGCAATAATGTTGTTTCACCTCTCCAGGCATACGAGCACAAATGAATAAAGCAAATCCTTTGAATATACTATTACCTTTTGGCCTGCTCATCAAGATCCGGCAGCAATTTAATCCGGCGTATTCTGTGCAGCCCGGCAGCAGCCAGCCAATGGGCAGGCAGCGCATTGTGGCCTTGTGGTGCAGATATGATGTCCCAGGGCATCGATCAGGGCGTGGTATTCATTATAGAGGGGAACATCCGGTGGCAGGTGCTCCATGAAGAAGGACTGCATCTCCCCGTAGCCGATCTTCTCGGGAAAGAAACCCAACCGGTGAAAGATCCGCTGAGTGTAGGCATCGATCACAAAGATCGGCTTGGCGGCGGCATAAAGCACGATGGCATCCGCAGTCTCGGGCCCGATCCCGTAGATCTCCAACAAGCGGCGGCGCAGGCTCATGGTTTCCTGGGCCAGGAAGGCATCCAGATTTCCCCCGTGTTCCACGGATACTACCCGGCAGAAAGCCTGCAGTTTCCTGGCCTTCTGGATATGGTAGCGGGTCGGACGCAGCAGCGGCGACAGATCCTCCTCGCGGATTGCCAGCAGGCCTTCCAGGCTGAGCAGGCCGGCTGCCTTCAGGTTGCCGATCGCCAACGTGACGCTGCGCCAGGTGACGTTCTGGGTCAGGATCGCCCCCACGATCATCTCCAATGTGCTGTCTGCGGGCCACCAGTGACGGGGCCCGAAATGAGCATAGAGCTGTTTGTAAATCTCCATCAACGCCGGGCGCACGACTGCCATTTGCCTGCCAGTGTCCATTTTAGCGAAGGGCGGGATCAGCGCCGGCCGGAGGCATCAGATCGAAGTGCCCCAGGCGCTCCATCACCTTGCCCAGCCGCTCCCCGGGGTTGGCATTTTCCTTGTACAGGTTCAGGATCTTTTCGGCCATGGACAGCACGTCCTCTTCGGTGAGGCCCTCGTATAATACCCGGCCCAGGCTCGGCCTGCTGCCCAGTTTGCCTCCCACGATCACGGTAAATCCTTTCACCCGCCCGAAGACGCCAAAATCCTTGATCCAGCCCTCGGCGCAGTTGTTGGGGCAGCCGGAGACGCCAATCTTGAACTTGCCCGGCAGGGTCATGCCCATGAATTTCTCTTCCAATTTCAGGCCGAGACCCATGGCATCCTGCTGGGCGTTCTTGCAGTAGGGCAGCCCCGGACAGATCTTCACGCTCTTCAGGATCTTCTTGCCGGTGGGCGCCGGCCCCATGCCCAGATCGCTCCAGATAGCCTCGACATCTTCCCCCTTGACGCCGAACAGGGCAATCCGCTGAGCCCCGGTGATCTTGACCATCGGTATCCGGTACTTCTCGGCAACAACTGCGAACTTCTTCAATATCTCTGCGCTGAGCATGCCGCCCTTCAGGCGCGGGATGATCATGTAGGTCTCTTTGTCACGCTGCAATACGGCACCGCGTGGAGCTTCTCCCGGTGGAACCTCTCCCATCTGTTTAACCCTCCCGTACGTTCTATTCAAATCATTCAGGCCAATCATTAACTGCCAGCCGCAGTCACCAGCGGTCAATCGCTGATTGCCCACGACCGATGGCTAACGGCCAATCATCATTCTAGCCCGGAGGCCAGTTCATGAACCGCCCGCCCAGCAAGTGCAGATGCAGGTGGTGGACGGTCTGCCCGCCATTATCATTGGTGTTGATTACCACCCGGAAGCCGTCCTCGGCGACGCCCAACTCCCGGGCGATCCCGGCGGCGGTCATCAGCAGACGGGCGGCCAGGTCTGCCTGCTCCACTCCGACTTCCAGCAGCGAGGACAGGTGCTGCTTGGGAATCAGCAGCACATGGACCGGCGCCTCCGGGTTGATATCCCGAAATGCCATAAAATCCTCGTCCTCATAGACGACTTGGGCGTTCAGCTCATGGGCGGCGATCTTGCAGAAGATGCAATCGGTCATCGGACCCTCTCCTTTCGGAACCTAGATCCCTGAGATCTAAAAACGTAATCATATGTATGCCAAGCTCAGAACGCTTTCATTCTACCATACTGCCGCTGGCGCATAAAGACGCAGCAAAGATGGGATCAATCTCGCCGTAGAGAATATCTCCCTGTAGCAAGCGCTGCGTCCGTACCATGATCAGCCGGCCTTGCAGCTCAGGACAATCTGGCATGCCTGGACAAACTATTCGCAGATAGTTGTCGCTCAGCCCCTCCCAGCAGCCGCACCCAGGGGGGGTGCCCAGGGAGTATTCGGATCGCCGTTCCACCAGCACCGGCAGCGTCTCCCCGATGAGGCGGCCGGCAAAGGCGGCGGCCTGCTCGTCGGCCAGCCGGCGCAGCCTGCTGCTGCGCTCATCCTTGACCTCCGGCGCTACCTGACCCGGCAGGTCCGCGGCCCTGGTGCCGGGGCGCGGTGAATACTTGAAGACGTGCAGGTCCCGGAACGGGAGGGCGGCGATAAAACGGTAGGTGCTTTCAAAGTGGCCGTCGGTCTCGCCCGGAAAGCCCACCATGACGTCGGCAGCCACGGCCACCCCCGGAAGCCGCTCCTGCACCCGGTAGAACAGGTTCCGGTAATCGGCAGTCCGGTAGGGCCGGCCCATCAGCGCCAGGATCTCGTCATCCCCGGACTGCAGGGGCAGGTGCAGGTGCCGGCAGATGCGACCCGAAGCCAGCACCTCCAGCAGTTCGGCGGTCACTTCGGCCGGCTCCACCGAACTCAGGCGGAGCCGGAACTCCCCGGGCGACTGCAGCAGCAGCCGCAGCAGAGAGGCCAGGTTGACGCCGTCCGGCAAGTCCTTTCCATAGGCGGAGGTGTGCACACCGGTCAGCACTACCTCCCGGTACCCGGCTGCCAGCAGCTCCTTCAGCCGCTCCCGCACCCGTTCCGGTCTCAGGCTGCGCACCGGTCCCCTGGCGAAGGGCACTATGCAGTAGGCGCAAAATTGATCGCAGCCGTCCTCGATCTTGAGAAAGGCTCTGGTGCGATCCTGGGGCCGGGGCAGCGGGAGTTCCTCGAAACCGTCTGATTGTCTCAGGGGCATCACTGTATTCAAAACAGACCCGACAGTCTGACTAGGGCCGGTTTTTTTGCCGGAGACCGAGCCAGCGTCATCTTCGACAGCCTCAGCGCCGGTCTTTGACGCAAGCCCCTGCTTGCGCCCCGCAGCCTGCTCCACCAGGTCCACGATCCGGCCCCGGTCCTGGGTGCCTACCAGCACGTCTACTCCCAGGGGCAGCACAGCCTCCGGCGCCGCCTGAGCATAGCATCCGACCGCGACAGTCACTGCCCCCGGATGATGGGCGGCAGCCCGGCGGATCATCTGCCGGGATTTATGATCGGCCAGGTGGGTGACGGTGCAAGTATTGATTATGTAAACTTCCGCCGCAGTGTCAAATCCGACGATCTCGTATCCCCGCTCCCGGAACAACTCCTGGAGAGCGGCAGTCTCCTGCTGGTTGACCTTGCAGCCGAGCGTAAAAAAGGCGGCCCTTCCGGGACGCCTGGTATCTTCCGATCCAAACTCAGACACTGGCGGCGCCATTCAATTCACCTCAGTCGTACACCATCAGGGCCCGGCCCTCTTCCCCGCCTGCTCCTGACTATAGCCAGGATGCAAGCAGCAGAGACAGCCTAGAGCAGACTCCGGCAATCAAAACCGTTGCTACCTGCTATCCGATAAAGGCATCCTTCATCTTCTCAAAGAAGCCCTTGCCTCGCGACTGATACTGGTCGTCCCGTTCCAGTTCTTCGAATTGTTTCAATAAGTCCTTCTGCTTCTCGGTCAGCCGGGACGGGATCATCACGTTGATTTTGATCACCTGGTCACCGCGCCCATAGCCTTGCAGGTGAGTGACTCCCTTGCCCCGCAGGTGGAAGACAGCCCCGGGCTGGGTTGCCTCGGGGATCTTCAGGCTGGTCTTGCCATCCAGGGTAGGAATCTCAATCTCATCCCCCAGGGTTGCCTGAACGAAGGAGATGGGGACATCGCAGATCACGTCATCCCCCTGGCGCTTGAAAAACTTGTGCGGTTTGACGTGCAGGGCTACGTAAAGATCTCCGGGCGGGCCACCTTTGGCGCCCAGTTCACCCTCCCGCCCCAGGCGCAGAGTGGAACCGTTGTCCACACCGGCGGGTATGGTCAACTTGACCTTGCGGGCTTTTTTCACCTTGCCCCGGCCCTGGCAAGCAGGGCAGGGCTTTTCGACGATCCGGCCCTCGCCGTGACACTGGTCGCAGGCCTGCACCGTCTCAAAACGCCCGAAGGCGATGGATTGGGTGATCCGCACCTGCCCGGTGCCCTTGCACCGGGAGCAGGTGACCGGCTTTGTACCGGGCGCGGCGCCGGAACCGCCGCAGTCGTCGCAGTCCTCCCAGCGATTGATCCTGACCTCTCTCTCCACACCGAAGGCCGCTTCTTCAAAGCTCAGATCCAGCTCCATCTGGATATCAGCCCCGCGCTGCGGTCCGCGCTGCCGCTGCTGCTGGCCGAAACCGCCAAAACCGTTGAAGAAGACGTCGAACAGGTCGCCAAACCCGCCTCCGAATCCAAAATCAGCCCCGGCATTCTGGCCGCCAAAATCACCGTTGCCAAAACCGGCGTGGCCGAGTTGGTCGTAGCGCGCCCGTTTCTCCTGATCGCTCAGAACCTGATAGGCCTCAGCCGCTTCCTTGAACTTTTCAGCGGCCTCCTCCTTGTGCTCCGGGTTCATATCTGGATGGTACTTGCGGGCCAACTGCCGGAAGGATTTCTTGATCTCCGCCTCCGTGGCCGTCTTGCCGACCCCCAGCACCTCGTAATAATCTCTCTTGGACAATCAACTCACTCCTAAAAAAACCAGTGATCAGACCATAGTTCTACCTCTAACAAGATACCAGCAATACCGCCGGCATTCAATGCCATTCTCCTGTTTCCGGGTGCCTCCTCGAATAAACAAATTCTTGATTCAGGCGGGGTTAAAACCCCGCCTGAATCTGCTCTGAAAATAAACAATTTTCATTCTCTGATGACGCCGCCGGGCGGCGTGATGTCTTAGAAGATGTTATCCCGCCCCACCCAGAGGGTACCCGGGCACCCAGCTTAGCGCCGCTTATCTCCCGCTTCAAGAAGCGGGGGTCTTAGCGGCGGTTAGCTATCGGATAAAAGCGGGAGGCGCCAATGCAACTACAATACCGCCTACATTATATTCAACAGCATGCTGCTTCTCCAATGGTTATCCGCTCTAATATCCCCCAACGGGGGAAGAAGAATGGCTAAGCCCTTGATAGCAATTGCTAAACTTCAGAGGAAAAACTCCCCCCTGAAGCTAAGAATCTTGTTGATGTTCGTCGTCCACAACCTTGTAATCGGCGTCCACCGTCGGTCCGCCGTCAGCCTCGCCCGTCTCCTGGGCGCCGCCGGCCTGGCCGCCCTCGCCCCCTGGGGCCTGTTGCCCGGCATTGGCCTGCTGATAGATCTTGGAGGTGAGATCGTAGAGCACCTTGGTCAGACTCTCGGTCTTCTGCTTGATCAGGTCCAGGTCCTGCCCCTCCATGGCCTTCTTCAACTCATCCTTGGCCTCGTTGATCTTGCCGGCATCCCCTTCGGGCACCTTGTCGCCCAGGTCCTTGAGGGTCTTCTCCGTCTGGTAGATCAGGCTGTCCGCCTGGTTGCGGGTCTCAGCGGCGGTTTTCTTCTTGCTATCCTCTTCGGCAAACTGCTCGGCATCCTTCACCATTTTCTTGATCTCGTCCTCGTTCAGGTTGGTGGATGCGGTGATGGTGATCGCCTGTTCCTTGCCGGTGCCCATATCCTTGGCGGTGACGTGGACGATGCCGTTGACGTCGATGTCAAACTTGACCTCGATCTGCGGCACTCCTCGCGGCGCCGGGGCGATCCCAGACAGTTGGAACCGGCCAAGGGTCTTGTTGTCCCCGGCCATGCCCCGCTCACCCTGGAGCACGTGGACGTCGACGCTGGTCTGCATGTCGGCGGCGGTGGTGAACATCTGGCTCTTGGAGGTGGGAATGGTGGTGTTGCGTTCGATGGTCCGGGTCATCACGCCGCCCATGGTCTCGATCCCGAGGGACAGCGGCGTCACGTCCAGCAGAACGATGTCCTTGACCTCGCCGGCCAGCACCCCGGCCTGGATGGCGGCGCCCAGGGCCACCACCTCGTCCGGGTTGATCCCCTTATGCGGCTCCTTGCCCAACAGGTTGCGGATCTTCTCCACCACCATCGGTACCCGGGTGGAACCGCCCACCAGCAGCACCCGGTTGATATCCTTGGGCTCCAGACCGGCATCCGCCAGGGCCTGTTTGGTGGGGCCGATGGTCTTGTCGACCAGGTCCTCGATCAGTTCCTCCAGTTTCGCCCTGGTCAGAGTGATCTCCAGGTGCTGCGGCCCATCGGCGGTGGCAGTGATAAAAGGCAGGCTGATGGACGACTGCGTCACTCCGGACAGTTCATGCTTGGCCTTTTCGGCGGCATCCCTCAGGCGCTGCAGAGCCATCCGGTCCTTGGACAGGTCGATCCCGCTGCTCTTCTTGAATTCGGCCACCAGGTAATTGACGACTCGCTCATCGAAGTCATCACCGCCCAGGAAGTTGTTCCCGTTGGTGGCCTTGACCTCAAAGACTCCTTCCCCCAGTTCCAGGATGGAGACGTCGAAGGTGCCCCCGCCCAGGTCGAACACCAGGACGGTGTGGTCCTCGCTCTTGTCGATACCATAGGCCAGAGCGGCGGCAGTCGGCTCGTTGATGATCCGCAGCACGTCCAGGCCGGCGATGCGCCCGGCATCCTTGGTCGCCTGGCGCTGGCTGTCGGTGAAGTAGGCGGGGGTGGTGATCACCGCCTGAGTGACCTTCTCGCCAAGGTAGGCCTCCGCATCCGCCTTCAGCTTCTGAAGAATCATGGCGGAGATCTCCTGGGGCGTGTATTCATTATTGTCTATGTGAACGCGGTAGTCGCTGCCCATTTTCCTCTTGATCGAGCGAATGGTGCGGTCCGAGTTGGTGATCGCCTGCCGCTTGGCGATCTCACCGACCAGGCGCTCCCCATTTTTTGTGAATGCCACCACCGAGGGTGTGGTTCTGTTTCCCTCTGCATTCGGAATTACCACCGCCTGGCCGCCTTCCATGATAGCCACGCAGGAGTTGGTGGTTCCCAGGTCAATTCCGATTACTTTGCCCAATGCCTTCATCCTCCTCTATAAATTATATGTGCTCTCACCCGTCAAATCCGGGTATGTTCAAACTTCGGCAAAATCGTCAAGGGATGGGCGTTTGGCCACCCTCACCAGGGCCGGGCGCAGGACCTTGCCGTTCAGCAGATAGCCCTTCTGCACCTCTTCAATGACGGTTCCCTCGGGAAGATCGTCGGCCTCCACCTGTTCGAAGGCCTCATGCCTGGCGGGGTCGAAGGGCTGGCCGGCCGCTCCCATCAGTTGTGCCCCCGATTGCTCCAGCACATGCCATAACTGACGGTGGATCATATCGATGCCGGTCACCACATTCTCAGGAAACGCCGTTCTGGCGCTGGCCAGGGCCCGCTCGAAATTATCCAGTACCGGCAGCAGTTCACCGATCAGGCGCTCCGCCGCGGTCTTACGAACATCCTCCAATTCCTGCCGCGTCCGGCGGCGGAAGTTGTCAAAGTCGGCCGCCAGGCGCAGGTACCGCTGTAGGGCCTCCTCCAGTTCTTTTTGCTTGGCATCAAGCTGTTCGTTCAGTTCATTGACATTATTTTCTGGACCGGGCGCCGGCGCCACACCTTCCACGCCGGCAGGTTCCGGTTGACGTCGCTCTTCTGACTGTCCCTGAATATCCTCTGTCTCCTGGTTCAAAAGTCATCCCCTCTTTTCGGCATAGAATCAAGGCGCTGGTCGGCCACGCCCGCATTAGCGGGCGCTCTTTTCTTAATGATCGTATCGATGCGCAGGACCGCCTGAGCCAGTTCACCGGCCGCCCGCAGGGCGTTGGTCTTCACCGGCAGCGGGTCGATGATGCCCAGCTCCCAGAGGTTGACCAGGGCGCCACTGTCGCAGTCGATGCCCAGGCAGTCGCTCTCTGCAGCGATCTGGGCGGAGACGGCATCTCCGAGCTTTTCCAGGGGGTTGAATCCGGCATTGGCGACGATCTGGGTAAAGGTACGTTTCAGGGCAGCGCCCACGCATTCCACCCCGTAGGCAGTCATCCCTTTAAGCCCCGGCTTTACGGCCTCCAGGTCGCGCCCGACCGCCAACTCCACTGTCCCGCCGCCAGGGACCACTCCCCCGTTCAATGCCGCCTGGACAGCGCTGGCGGCGTCCTTGGCGATCCGTTCCCGTTCGCCCAGCACCTCTTCAGTGGCTGCGCCCACCAGCACCGTAGCGCAAGGCTTCCCGCCCCCGCCCTCGATCCGGAACTGCTCCCGCTTCTCATCCTCCCAGGCACGCCGCGCCCGGCCGAGGTATCTGGCCAATTCCACCGGACTCTTCTTCAAGGCGGTGCGCTTGACCGGCCAGGCCCCGGTATGCTCTGCCGCACGGCGCCACTCCCGGGTGGCCACCCGGGACAGGGCGATCACCCCGGCATCAGCCAGCATCTCCCCGGCAGTGTCGTCAATCCTGCGGTCCACCAGGATCAGGCTGACTCCCATCCCGATGATCTTGGCTATGTTGTCATGAAATTCAGCCTCCAGAGCCAGGTAACGGTTGAAGCCGGCCTCGGTGGCCAGGGCGCCCTCATCTAGCTCCTCCGGGGCCAGGGCATCGTCGATGACCAGTACCCGGGGTGCCTCCATGCTGACCGGCATCTGCTTGTGCCAGCGGCCGCGACCGATCAGCACCCCTTCGAAAACATCACTGTCCACACCGGCAGCGGCAAAGACCGAGTCCCTCAGCTTGAAGCCGGGGTCGCCCAGCTTCTCCGGGCCGACCAGCAGGGCCGCCTGGACCACCAGATCGGCAATCTCCCCGTTGCCCCGGCCGGAGACCAGGGCCACCTTGCGCAGCAGGGGATCCTCGCACCCCCGCACCGGACGCTTCCGCCGATCAAAGGATTCCAGCGCCCGCCCGATACCGATCTGCAGACCCTCGATCACATGAGCCACGGGTACCCCGCGCAGCACCTGGTTCAGACCCTCGCTGACCAGAGCGCCGGCCCAGACGGTGGCGGTGGTGGTGCCATCGCCGACCTCCTTCTCCTGGGCGCGAGCGGTGTTGATCAGCATCTTGGCGGCGGGATGGGTGGCTTCCATCTCCTCGAGAATGGTGACCCCGTCGTTGGTGACGGTGACCGTTCCGAACCGGTCAACCAGCATGGTATCCAGGCCCTTGGGGCCCAGGGTGCCTTCGATCGCCGCAGCCACCGCCTGTACGGCGCCGGCGTTGGTCATCAAGGCAGCAAGGCGCTGGTCGACCTCCTTGCCGTCGGTTACTTGCTTAATATTCAAGCCTGTGCCACCTTTCCCGCTGTTGCCGGCATTGATCCGTTCAGTATAGCCATTTTTTATTATATATCATTGACCAGTCTGGTTGCCCTTAACCACAATTATCCTCAGCCAAATCCGGTCACACCAAAACCAACCCGCGGCCGGTAGGTAATACGCAGGCTGGCTTAGAAGCAATTGCCGGAACTGGACAGGAATGCCGAGAGCGACTGGGTGATGCACTCCACTACAGTGCTGGCCCGGGCATAGTTCATGCGCACCGGGCCCAACAGGCCCATGGCTCCCACGATATTGCCGCCCAACATGTACACTGCGGTGATCACCCCGCAGTCCTGCACCTGGCCCTGCCGGTTCTCCCTGCCGATGCGCACCGTAATCCCCTCATGGTTGGCATCCGACAGGATCTCGCGCAGGGTCTGCTCGCTCTCGACCAGTTCCAGCAGCTTGCGCACCTGCTGAATATCCTGGTATTCCGGCTGTTTGAGGACATTGCGGGTACCGCCCAGGTACAACCCGTCCGAGTGCTCACTGGTATTCAGGGATTCCATGACCTCCAGCACGTAATCGACCAGCAGGCGCTGTCTGCTGAGTTCCTGGTAGATGCTGCTCAGCACCGTGCGGGTAATCTGCGAGAAGGTCAGGCCCCGGAAGTGTTCATTCAAGACTCCCGCCACCTGCTCCAGGTCCTCTCCCGTTACCGGAAAACTGAAGTCCACCAGCTTGCTCTCCACCCAGCCGGTCTCGCTGATGATCACCATCAGGGCGCGCTGCGGCGCCAGGGCGATCAGCTGCACCTGCTGCAGGGCAGAACGCTCCAATTGGGGGCCGGAAAAAAAGACCAGATAATCGGTGAGCCGGGTTACCAGTTTGATCGTATGCTGTACCGTGAGCGCCAGCTCGTGCGCCTGCCGGGCAAAGACAGTGTGGATCTGGCCCTCTTCGTCCTCTGTCAGCTCACTTCTTCGCATCAGCCGGTCTACGTAGTAGCGGTAACCTTGCTGGGATGGAATACGGCCGGAAGAGGTATGGGGCTGTTCGATCAATCCCATCTCCTCCAGGTCTGCCATTTCGTTGCGAATGGTGGCCGGACTAACGCCGAGTTGATACTTGCGGGCAATTGTCCTGGAACTGACCGGTTCCGCGGAGATGATATGATCCTCGACCACCGCTTCCAGAACCTGCTGCTTTCTCTGGTTTAGCTGCATCGGCGCCCCCTTCTCCCTGGTATTAGCACTCTACACGGCAGAGTGCTAATAATCTGAGATCAACATACCACCGCCCACATTTTTTGTCAATAGGAGCCCAGCAAACCGGGCTAGATGAAATGAGACAGCACGTAGTTGGATAGCAACAGTCCCCTTTCCGTGAGAAACACCGCCTGATCGCTGGCGGCCATCAGGCCATCCCCGGTCATGACCTCCAACTGCTCCCCGTAGAAAAATTCAAAAGGGTGACCGAACCGGGCCTGAAAAGCGGCGCGGTCAAGCCCGCCGGTCAAGCGCAGTCCCATCATCACCGTATCCGCCCGCTCCTGCAGGACGGTCTCCCGCTCCTCCCAGGCCCGGGGCCGCTCCCCCCGGTCCACCGCAGCCATATAAGCCTCGATATCATCATAATTGGCATATCGGACCATACCGTTTTCTGATGCCGGAGGCCTGCCCCCCGGCATCAGATCTGTCTTTGGCAAATCTTTTTCCTGTCTCTGACCTCCTGCCTCTGACCTCCGAATATACCCGGCGGCGCCCGCCCCCAAGGCCAGGTAGGGCTCGTTCCACCAGTAGGCCAGGTTGTGGCGGCTCTCCCGGCCAGGCCGGGCATAGTTGGAGATCTCGTAGCGCCTGAGGCCGGCGGCGGAGGTGAGCCGCTGCGTCTCCGACCACATGGCCAGCTGCTCATTCTCATCGCATTCAGCCAATACCCCTGCAGTTACCGATGCCGCCAGTGGAGTGCCCGGCTCCAGCTTCAGCCCGTAGGCCGACAGGTGCTCGGGGCACAGGCTGAGGGCTTGCTCCAGGTTTTCTCTCCAGGCAGCCGCGGTCTGGCCCGGCAGGCCGTAGATCAGGTCCAGGCTGAGGTTGTCGAAGCCTGCCGCCCGGGCATCCCGGCAAGCGGCATAGATGTCCGCCACGCCATGCACCCGGCCGAGCAGTTGCAGTTCCAGGGCATTAAAGGATTGGGCGCCCAGTGAGAGACGGTTGAAACCGGCCCGGCGCAGTTCCGTCAGCCTGGCCTGATCAACTGTGGCCGGGTTGGCTTCCACGGTGATCTCGATCTCATCAGCCCAGTGAAACTGCAGTTTCAATGATTTCAGAAGGGAGCATAATGCAGGTGGGTCGATAACGGTGGGAGTGCCGCCGCCAAAATAGATGGAGCGCAGGCTTGACCCGGGAGCGGGCGCCCGCCTGGCGGGCGCGGCTGCCGCCAGTTCGAGTTCCCGGCGCAGGGAATCGAGGTAGTCATGGACCAGCCTGTCTCCTGCAGTGCCCGGCGGCAAGGGCTGTGAGTTGAAAGCACAGTAGCGGCATTTATGCAGGCAGAAGGGAATGTGCAGATATAGGGCGAGCATCCGGGCTACTCCTTGTCCACCCGGAGCACCGCCAGGAAGGCGGCCTGGGGAATCTGCACCTTGCCCACCTGCTTCATGCGTCGCTTGCCCTCCTTCTGCTTCTCCAGCAGCTTGCGCTTGCGGGTGATGTCGCCGCCGTAGCATTTTTCGAGCACATTCTTGCGCATCGCCTTGACCGTTTCCCGGGCGATGATCCGCCCGTCGGTGCAGGCCTGGATGGGCACGTCGAACAGCTGGCGGGGGATCAGTTCCTTTAATTTCTCCACCAGCACACGGGCCCGGGGATCTGCCTTGTCGCGGTGCACGATCACCGACAGGGCATCGACTGGTTCGCCGTGCACCACGCAATCCAGCTTCACCAGTTCCGAGGGCCGGTAGCCGGTCACCTCGTAGTCCAGAGAGGCATAACCCCGGGTACGGGACTTGAGCCGGTCGAAAAAGTCGAAGATGATCTCTCCCAGGGGCAGTTCGTAAACCACCTGCACCCGCTGGGGAGACAGGTAGTTCATGGTCTTGTACTCACCACGCCGCTCCTGCATCAGTTCGAGCACCGACCCCAGGTGTTCCGTCGGCGTGATCACCGTCGCCTTAACAAAGGGCTCCTCGATCGACAGGGTCTCTCCGGGCTCCGGCCAGTTGGCGGGGTTGTCGATGGTCGTCACCTCGCCGTTGCGCAGGATGACCCGGTAGATGACATTGGGGGCAGTGGTCACCAAGTCCAGGTCATACTCCCGTTCCAGCCGTTCCTGGATAATTTCCATGTGCAGCAGGCCCAGAAAACCGCTGCGAAAACCGAAACCCAGGGCAGCCGATGTTTCCGGTTCGTACTGGAAGGAGGCGTCGTTCAGCTTCAGCTTGCCCAGGGCGACGCGCAGGTTCTCATAGTCCTCCGGTTCCACCGGGTACATGCCGCAATAGACCACGGGCAGCACCTGGCGATAGCCGGGCAGTGGCGCCAAGGCCGGCTTGGCGGCATCGGTGATGGTGTCCCCCACCCGGGTGTCTTCGACGTTTTTCAAACTGGCGGCCAGGTAGCCGACCTCGCCGGGGCCCAGTTCCGGCACCGGCATCATCGCCGGTGTAAAAATGCCCACCTCGCCGATCTCGAAGTTCTTCCCGGAGTACATCATCTGGATCTCCAGGGCGCGCCGCACACTGCCATTGAAGACCCGGATGTAGGAAATGGCGCCCTTGTAGGAGTCGAAGTGAGAGTCGAAGATCAGGGCCTGCAGGGGCTTGGCGGCATCCCCTACCGGCGGGGGCACCTGGGCGATCACCGCCTCCAAAAGCTCCTGAATGCCCCAGCCCTCCTTGGCGGAGACGCGCAGGACACTGTCCGCCTTGAGGCCGAGCACGTCCTCGATCTCCTGGGCGACCCGGTCCGGCTCGGCCACCGGAATGTCGATCTTGTTGATCACCGGGATGATCTCCAGGCCGGCCTCTACTGCCAGGTAGGCGTTGGCGATAGTCTGGGCCTCCACCCCCTGGGTGGCATCCACCACCAGGATCGCCCCCTCACAGGCGGCCAGGCTGCGGGAGACCTCGTAGCTGAAGTCCACGTGTCCCGGGGTGTCGATCAGGTTTAGAATGTACTCCCGGCCGTCCTGGGCCCGGTAGCGCATGCGCACCGGCTGCAGCTTGATGGTGATCCCCCGCTCCCGCTCCAGGTCCATCTGATCGAGGAGTTGGTCCATCATCAGACGCGGGTCGACCGTGCCGGTGACCTCCAGAAAGCGGTCGGCCAGCGTGGACTTGCCGTGGTCGATATGGGCGATGATGCAGAAGTTGCGAATTAGTTGCTGATCCATGTCTGAGCACACCTACTAAGGTTATAGCATACGTAGTCTTGACGGATGTAGCGCCCGTTTCCGATACTGATGATATCACGCTTCACCTTTAGGATAAACAATTTCTTGATTCAGACGGGGTTAAAACCCCGTCTGAATCTGCTCTGAAAATAAACAATTTTCATTCTCTGATGGCGCCGCCGGGCGGCGTGGTGTCTTAGAAGATGTTATCCCACCCAAAGGGTACCCGGCTAACCGCCGCTTGTCTCCCGCTTCAATAAGCGGGAGTCTTAGCGGCGGTTAGCTATCGGATAAACCATATTCGGTCAGATCACACCAGGCTACTGTGCACCCGAACGCCTGCGGCGGGCATTGAAGCGCCGCCCCACCATCTCCAGAACCAGCTGTGATTCCTCCATCCGCAGCAGGTAGGCTATCAAGAAGTAGACAAGAATGCCCACGACGATGCTGCCTCCCACCTCAATCAACTGAGATAGTTTGGAGGTGACACCGAGCAGTCCCTGCAGTTTGATCACCGTATAATAGCAGGTGATACCCATGGCCAGGGAGGCGCCAATCGAGCCGACCCCCGAGGACAGGATGCGCATGCCATCGATGTGCCCGATCCTGATCCTGAGAATCACCAACAAGGCCAGCATCTCGACGATTCCGGCGGTGGAATAGGCCAGGGCCAGGCCGCCCAATCCCATCGGCTTCACCAGCAGCACACTCAACACGATGTTCAGGGCGATCATCCCGATGGTCACCAGCACCGGCGTCACCGTGTCCTTGATGGCGTAGAACGCCCTGGTCAACATGATCTCTGCGGAGTAGCCGATGATCCCGAAAGAGTAGAAGAACAGGGCGTAGGCCGCCAGGGCGGCGTCCTGGTGAGTGACCTTGCCGAAGCCGAAGGTGAGGTTGATGATCGGCAGGCCCAGCGTGACCAGCCCCGCCGCGGCCGGAAATGTGAGAAAATTAGTGGCTCTCAACCCCAGGGACACAGAGTGCCGGAACTCGCTCCACCGGCCCTGGGCCGCCTGTTCGGTCATGGTGGGGAAGACGGCGACGCCGATGGACGTGGCGAACAGGCCGAGCGGGATCATCATGATGCGCTGGGCCAGCCGGTTAGCTGCCACCCCACCGCCGGGCAGGAAAGAGGCCAGGTTTTGCGTGACAAAGGTGTTGAAATAGGCCACCGACTGGCTGATCAGGACAGGAAAGACGAGCATGCCGAACAGCTTCACCCCGGGGTGGCGCAGGTCCAGCACCGGGCGGTAGCGCAAGCCCAGCCGCAGCAGCGACGGTAGCTGGACCAGCAGGCTGATCGCCGCCCCTGCCGTCACCCCCATGGAGTAATAGGAGATGGCATGCGCTGGGTTGTTCAGCAGCGCCGGGTGGCGGTAGAGGTAGAGACCTACCAGGATCACCGGAACATTGTAGAGCATGATGCTCAAGGCGTTGCCGGTAAAACGCTTGTAGGAGTTGAGAACGCCGATCATGATTCCGGCCAGCCCCAGGAACAGGGTCTGAATCAGCATGATCCGGGTCAGGTGGGCGGTCAGGGCGATAGTGCCGCGGTCGAAACCGGGCACCAGTACCAGCACGAGTTGGGGAGCGAAGATCAGCCCCAGCGTGATCACCGCCACCAACAGCATGAAGATCAGGTTGAACAGGCTGCTGGCGACGTGCCAGCCCTCCTCGTCCCGCCCGGTGGCCAGGTAGCCGCTGAAGACCGGGATAAAGGCCGAGGCCAGGGCTCCTCCGACCAAAATGTTATAGAAAAAGTCCGGTACTGAAAAGGCGGCCTGATAGCTGTTGGTATATTGGTTCAGCCCGAATTGGGCGTAGAGCATGGCATCCCGCAGGTATCCCAACAGCCGGGAGGAGATCATTGCGGCGGTGAGCAGCAGGGCTGCCCGGGCGAGCTGCCCCCTGGCGGTTGCTTCAGCCATCGTATTCTCCCTAAACAAACAAATATAGGAAACTTACTTCAGGTGGGGTTAAAACCCCACCTGAAGTTTAGTTGACCTTATCGCGCCCGAACCGGGCACCAGGATTAGCGCCGCTTGTCTCCCGCGGAGACTTAGCGGCGGTTAGCCATCGGATATAAGTCACCTGACTATAAATATTACCACGTTATGCCTGACATGAAAAGGATTGGACAGCGCGCGGCCTGGCGTCACTTGATTAGTAAGACGCCGGGTAAAGGCGCAACCGCTCTTGCCGGAGAGAGAGGACCCGCTCCCACAGGTTCAACAAGAGGGTTTTTGCGGATGAGTACGCAGGCGCCAGCCGGCCTTTCAGACCAGCTATCACGTGTTGCAAAAAGTTCAGGTGGGTATCCGGCAACAGATTATTGATAACGGTCGCCCGGCGCTCCCACAGGTTCTCCACCTGATACGCCGCCAAGGACCGTCCGCAGAAGACCACCTGGCGGTTCCTGAGATCGGCGAACAGGAAGGTGTAGTATTTTTTGTCTCCCCCCATGGACTGGTGCATGCTGCGCCCGGTGTAGTCCAACCCGGCCGCCAACAGCAGGGTGAATACGAGAATGACCGTCAACTGCTGCCACCGTTCCAACCGGCTCCGCCTCCGTTTTTACTACTAATATCTCCTGCGGAGGCAAATCTATACAGGCATGGGAACTCTGCCTGCCGTGACCGGCTTTTTCTGAAACTAGCGGCCTCTCAGCCCCGGGTCATTCCCTGATCACCTCGGCCAGAACGGTGGCAAAACAGCGGGCTGCCACCAGGGCCTCGTTCAGTGTATTCTTGTCGCTGCCCACCTCCACCAAAATAGCGTGCGTCAAGACGTTTTGATTGTACCGGCCATCTTTCAGCATCACCTGTTTCAGCACTCCCGGATACTGCTCCTGCAGGCGGTGGGCCACCTTCTGGGCAAAGGCGTAGTTCTCCTGCCACTGCCAGTGCGGGTACGGGAGGCGATTGTCGTTGCCCACCACGATCATGATCCGGGCCGAATCCTCGTTGCCCACGCGCACGGTCTCCTTCACCGGCAGCCCGGCATCCCGGTGCACATCGAGCAGGGCTTGCAGCTTCGGATTCTGCTGCGCCAGACGGCTGGCGGTGGGCGCCGACTTGATATAGGAGGTGGGGAAGTCCGGATAATCATGAATGGTCAGGTCGTGCACCGTCCTGATCCCCGCCTGTTCCAGCACATGCGCCATCTCGTTCCCCGCCAGGCTGACTCCTCCGTTCTGCCCTTCAACCTTGGCCTGGCCCTGATAAGGAATGTAGGTCTCGGCGTTATGGGTGTGGTAGATAGCCACGAAAGCCGGCTGCTGTGACAGATCTGCCGGCTGGTTGGACGTGCTTGCCGCATTCAGCGGGTGCTCCACCCCGGTTCCGAAAGCGGGCGCACTCGAAACCTCGGCGGTTTCCCCGGCTGCCATGGCTACAGGCAGACCCCGCTCCAGGATACCCGGCAGGTACTGGGGATCGATCCCTGTCAGGCCAAGCAGGGCCATATTTACAAAGTGATGCTGTTCATCCGCGTTCTCTGCCGCAACATTGGGCAACCCCCAGGCAAGCACGCTCTGCAACGAATAACCCTGCCAGGAGACGAGCCGAGGCGCCAGTTGAAACGCTACCCAGAGCAGGATAAAAAAAATCAAAACCGAAGTTGACGGCAACAGCGCCGACATCCTCCAGCCCTGCCAGACGGCAACCCGCCGCATTGCAACGCGACCTGGCATCGTCTTTCCCTCCCGGTTCTATACCTGCCTAACCATTCTATTCGCACTTATGGAAAAATATGCTAACTTTGGGCACTGCAAGAGCGGGCTCCACTAAATTTGACAGTAGGCAACCATGATCAACCGTTTTTTTCTATGGGCTTGCAATTATTAGTTTCGTACTTCATATCATAGATTGTAGGTTAATCTAACAATTAAAGGGGGGTTTAGAATGGCGGATGATCAGGCGCTCGACATTTTTGGCGAAACATTTGTATTCGAACTCAGAGAGGAATTTCTTAATAGAATAGTAAATGTGGAGTTTTGCTGCGGCGGGCATGTTAAAAAAGCTGTCGAGGGCAGGCTTGTCGAGGTTGGAAGGGACTTCATCGAATTGGTTGCGGTAGACGAGGCGATAGAGGTCATACTCTTTGGGGATGACAATCAACAATTCATAGAACGTGTATTAAAAATCATCATCCCGATCGACCACATTTGCAGCGTGGAGGACCCTTGCAAGAAGAAGAAACACGACCCCTGTGACGATGACGATCCCAAAAAAGAGTAACTGAAAGCTCCTATAACTCCAACCGGCCCATAAGTCCTCGCCTTTGCTGAGGCTTGCCTTCGCTTCAAAGAAGCGGGGATATTAGAGCCGGCTTGCGCGCCCAGAGGGCGTCCGGGGCGAACCATCGGGTAAATCATGTTTACCGTAGGCTGCTGACCAGAAGATCCCGTCAGCAGCCTTTTACTTTCATGACCTAGTCAGGACATACCTGCTAGAATTTGACCGGCACCCGCACCTTGTCTAATTCGCTGCCATCCTTCGGGCTGTTCCAAAACACTTCCAGGAAGCCGTCGCCGCTGCCTGGCGAGGTGAAGTTCAGCCTCGCGGAAAAGTCTCCCCGCCCTGGAGCGCCGATGCTGGCGTTGGTATGCTCTTCGGCCAGTTTGCGCCCGTCGCCGGTAACCAGGCGCAGAGAGACGGCAGCCTCAAAGACCATGGCCGAACCGGTCACGTCCAGGGGACTGCTGACCTTCGTGCCGGGTTGAGGAGAGGTCACCCAGATAACCGGTTCCCTGACCACAGACGGCTGCGACGGATCATCGCGCCGGAAGGGCTGTTGGTAGAGACCTACATGTCCCCACCAGTCCATGGCGCGCTGATCAACAGCGCCGTTCACGGTGAAGGCAACCTGTCGCACATCCGGAAATTCGGTCAGGGTGTAGACGATGCTCTTGATGCCCACGTCCTCTCCGCTGGCGCCCACGTTGGCGTTCAACACCTCTTTGGAGAAATCCACGGTAGCCACCGACTGGACCACCTTGATACCGAGCACCCTGGTGCCCTTCGGCAGCACCCGGAATGCCCCGGGGGTCTGCGGCTGCCCGTTGATCAGCTCCTCGACCGCAGCCCGTTTGGGATCCTGGGTCTGCGGGACCAGGTGCACCTCCCGCACCAGATAAGCGTCATTTTCTTCCGTGAACTTAGAATAATAGACCACCAGCGCCAGATCAGGCTTCACAGGCGGCACAGGGGCCGGCGCCGGTTGAATCCGTCTCCGTGCACAACCAAACAATAAGGTTATGCAGATCCCCAGTAAAACTACAAGTAGGACTCTCCGGCACTGTCTCTTCAAACAAAATACCTCCCTGCCCTCTTGGCAACCGGCCAGGACTGGCCACGATCCCGCAATATTAGTCCTGTTGCCCGCCACTGTATAAATAGTACCTCTTCAGGTATAAGTAGATGCCGCCCACTACAATCAACAGCAGCAGCCCTGCCAACATCACGTTTAGCAAAAG
Organism: Peptococcaceae bacterium; assembly: GCA_023249405.1. GTDB lineage: Bacteria > Bacillota > DSM-12270 > Thermacetogeniales > Thermacetogeniaceae > Palsa-1188. The sequence goes on from JAHFCR010000002.1 coordinate 68,985, forward strand.
GGTGGTGCGCAGCAGGTGCCGGTCCCACCACCGCAGGGCGATGTTGACTCCCTTCCAACTACCATACTGCCAGGCCAATGTCCAGGTAAAAGCCCCGATGGCCGAATAAAATATATAGGGCGCCGGGCGTATGCCCATGGCCGCAGCACAGATAATGGTGGGAGTACGGATCAAACCAAACCAGCGGGAGACCACCACCGTCATCCCACCGTACCGCTCGAACCAGCGCCGGGCCATGGTCTGGCCTTTTTCGGTCGGGCTGAAACGCGAGAACCGTTTGAACAGGCCCGGCATCGTGCTGGCGCCAAGCCAGTAACCAAGCGTATTGCCTGCCAGGTTGGCCACGGTCCCCACCAGTACGGCTACGACAAAACTCAGCTGCCCCTGCCGGATGAAATAACCGGCTGCTACAAAAACCGGCTCAAAAGGGACCCCTGGTATTCCTATCCCTTCGATCAGCAACAAACCAAACAGCAAAACATAGATGTGGTTCGGGGTCACGTGAATCTGATCACCTGATTCATCAGGCCAAAGCGCGGATCCTTGCCGTGTGAAATCTCGCAGGCGATGTGGTCGTGGAAAAGGATCTGCCTCCGGCCATGAATGTCATTCTGCAAGCAGGTTTCTTAATAGCTAGCATATCCTTGTTATTATCGTAAATATGCACTATAACTAATTAGTTACAGATTCGCCGTCATGGAAGACAGATCCTGCTTCGTAGCGAGTAAAGCCGGGCCCCGGGGCTTCCGCGGCCTTGGCGCCATGCCCGCCTGCCCGGTTAGTCACAGCATGACAGCTTGAGGCCCGGTTTCAACTCCGAGGCCATAAACGTGACGGGACCGATGACCGTGGCCGCGCTGCCCGCCAGGGGCAGCTCAGCGGTCAGGAAATACGAGACTAGCATATTGCCGTCTGCTGCCGGATTGATATCGATGTGATCAAAGCTCGTAGCCTCAAAGTTGTCGAATCCGGACTCCGCACTTTCACGGATGCTGAATACCTGCAGTCCGGTCACCGGGGCGTTGCGGAAAATCCTGAACATCACGTCCGCCCTGGTTACCCCCGTGCCATTAGCCACCGCCCGCCAGCCAACAGTACCAGTCAACCAGACCCGGTCGCCGGCATCCAGCCCCAGTGCCTGGGCGCCTGTAAGGGCTGCCAGGACCATCGGAGTCCCCGAGAGCGGCAGGGCGATCGCTTCGCTGAAGTTGTTCGGCTGTAAGACACTGGCAGTAAATTCGGTCAATACTCCCCTCTCGATGCCGCCATCCTTTAATATGCCTTCAAACGTATCCTGCTGGGCCATCTCTTTATTGGTGCTGTCAGACATTAACACAGACCTCCCTTACGGTTCAGTTAGACGCTCATAAAAATCATACTGCCGTTTTCCTGTACTACGACATATATGTGATTGGCTGAGAGTATTATGCCATTTTCTTGCAATGCTGCTAACCGCTCTCACCGGATCCATGGATCATGGGCAGGGGTAACCGGATCATTACGGGTTGCATTTTTAGGGGACTCATGGTAGGATATTGATTGGCTATTTTTGCCCTGAGCGGTATGTTAAAGGGGGTGACAAAGTGGCAAAGAATCATTCGGCGATGAAACGCGCAGAGCTATCCGAGCAGCGTGCCGTCCGTAATGCATCACAGCGGTCCGCCATGAAAACAGCGATCAAGAAGTTTGAAGAAGCGGCGGCGGCAGGTGACCAGGCAAACCTGGAGACAACTTTTGACAAGGCGACGCGCCTCGTTGATAAATCAGTAACTAACGGAATCTTGCATCCCAATAACAGGGACCGGAAAAAGGCCCAGTTGGCCAAAAAGTTTCAGTCCGTAAAAAAAACATCCGCCACTGTATAGGGATAGCAACGGAAATTGAGTCAATCATCCCGGAGTAAAAACGCGGCCTCCCAGCCTTCAAGCGGGAGGTTTTTGATTGCAGATCTCGCCGACCGCCGCTGCCAGCAACAGGCCCGGGTCTCCCCACCCCTGTTTTAGAGCCCGGTCCAGGTCTAGCAGCATGGACAGGATCGCTTCAACCGCGGGTGCGGGGAAGGAAATTCTTTGCTGGTGCAGCTTCTGGGCAACATAGGGATGAATGCCCATGGTTTTGGAGATCACCTGGGGAGCAGCGCCTTCCTGCTCCCACAGGGACACCTCCAAAAGTTGCAGGAAATGCCTGGCCAGCATGTTGGCTATGTACACGGGCGCCCCGCCCTGGCCCAACAGATCTTCCAGAATCTCCCGGGCGTGACCGCTCTTTCTGGCCGCCACCGCGTCCACCAGTTCAAAAATGCTCCGGCTGGCAGTGCGACTGCCAGTTTCCTGGAGTACGCGCATGGTGATCTGGGGTGAAGCCTCTCCCAGATACAGATCGGCTTTCTCCAACTCCTGGCTGATCAGGCCCGGGTTGGCGCCGCACAGGAAGTGCAGATACTCCGCCGCCGGCCCGGGCAACTGTTTGCCTCTCAGGCGCGCCTCGCCCTGCGCCCAGGCAGTGATCTCCTTGCCCTTCAGGGGAGCGCACTCCACTACCCAGCCCTGGTTGGCCACCGCCCGGCACAGCTTGTCACTGGCGCTCAGCCTGCTATGGAAAAGCAGCACCAACACCAGAGAGTCGTCTCCAGACAGCTTTAAATAAGACAGACAGAAACCGGCATCGGGGTTGTTGGCCACCACCAGCCTCTGGGCCACCCCAAAGGGCATAGTGGTCAGAGCCGTGTACAACTCCGTCGCCCCATCATCCTGATCCCATTCCAGATAGTCGACAGCCTCTGCGCTCGCCAGCTTTGCCTTCAGGGCATGGAGCAACCCGCGGGCCAGATACCGCTCCTCTCCGTGGATCAACAGCAGGCGCGGAATCTCTCCCTGGCGTAGCCGCTGGCTAGCCTCTAACTGGTTAAAAACAGGCATGCCCGATCTCCTCTCCGAAGGCACCCGGATCACCCGGGCCAAGCGATCTGATCGTCATGTTACCTGTATACACCGCCAGCCTGCATTCTTCCTGCCTGCCACGCCATTCCCGCACCAGATTTTCGGTGCAACTCATCTTACCTGGCCCTGCCGGATGCAGTCAACGCTTCAACCCAATCATTCTGTTTTCATCTTTTTCAGGTAATCAAGCACATCTTCTGAGGAGTTCATCCCCGTGCCCTGCCGGCTCTTCCGGCCCATCAGTCCTTCAAATTGCTGGCGAGTCTGGTTGTCCAATCCTGACGTCAACTGGTTGAACAGGGAGATCATCGTTCCCTGATCCGGCAATTCCTGGGGCTGGCTGTCGTAGCTAATCCCCATCTGTTCCAGCATTTCCTGGGCGAGTTGCATTTTTTCAGCAGACACCCCCCTGGCCTGCAAAAATTCCGCCACCCTGGACAGGTCCGGGGTGTCCAGCGATTCTAGAAACTGCAGAATCTCGGCAATGTCATTATTCCCCAAAACTTCTCCCTCCTTGTAATCTAAGAATTTCTCTCTTCCACACTATGAGTATTCGAGGCAACCTGGAACCCGTTCTTCCTTATAATTTATCCG